>JBCCWI010000052.1:0-29790 GCA_039193795.1 Actinomycetota bacterium
AAAAAAAAAACGAGAGTTGTGTATGTGTGACACAGGAACGGTAAAAGAAAGGAGAAAAATATGGGAAAGATAAAAGAACGGCAATCTCGGTGAAGAACGAGTAGTTGCCGCCGGTCGCCTGGGTGCCGCATTCGATGACGTGGCCGGCCGCCACGGCGCCGGCCATCGCGTCCCAGTCGTCGCGGGCCCAACCGTGGTGCCAGGCCGCGGGCCCGGCGACGATCGCGGCGTCGGTCGTACGTCCCGTGACGACGATGTCGGCACCCCGCTGCAGCGCGTCGACGATGCCCCAGGCCCCCAGGTAGGCGTTGGCGGAGATGTAGTCGAGCGGCGCGACCGGCTCGCCGGTCTCGAAGTCGATCAGCTCGATCCCCGCCTCCGCCAACTCGTCGAGTCGCGGCAGGAGGTCATCGCCGTCGACATAGGCGATGGTCGGCGAGAGGCCGAGGGTGTCCGCGACCTCGGCGACGGCTTCGGCACAGTGGTCCGGGTCGAGCCCGCCCGCGTTCGAGACGACCCTGATCCCGCGATCGAGGCAGGTGCCCATCACCTGCTCCATCTGCTTCACGAAGGTGCGGGCATACCCCGACCCGGGCCGCTTCGCCTGGGTCCGGGCCAGGATCAGCATCGTCAGCTCGGCCAGCCAGTCACCGGTCAACGCGTCGATGGGTCCGCCGTCGACCATCTCGTGGGCCGCCGACAGCCGGTCTCCGTAGAAGCCGGAGCAGTTCGCGATCCGGATCGGCTCAGTCATGCTCGGGCTCCTCGATCGTGAGCAGCAGGGCGCCGTTGTCGACCTGATCGCCGACGGCGACCGGCACGTCGGTGACGAGGCCGTCGAAGGGGGCCGAGATGTGATGCTCCATCTTCATCGCCTCCAACACGATCACCACCTGGCCGGCGGTGACGGTGTCGCCGGCGGTGCATCGCACCTCGATCACCGAGCCCGGCATCGGGGCGACCAAGCCCCCGGTCGGCAGCGCCGCGCCGGGCACGGTGAAGCGGGGAACGATCGACAGGCCGACCGTCGTACCGCCGACGGTGACGTGGGCAACCTCGTCGGCCACCGTGACCGCCGCGGCCAGGCGCCGCCCGTCGATCTCGAGGTCGATGCCGTCGGGGGTCCAGTCGTGGATCAGGACGGTCTCACCTGTGCCGAGTGCGTGGCCGCCGGCGCGACGGGGCCGGTACTCGATGCGGATCGGATCGGCGTCGGGCTCGTCGGCGGGCCGGAACTCGATGTGTTGGGGTGGCAACGCACCGGTCGTGAAGTTGGCGCGCGCGAAGCCCCACACCGCGTCCGAGGCCCGGTTGGCGCCCTGGATCCACATCGCGGCGATGACCGCGGCGGTCGCCGTGTTGGCCGCAGGCCGCGAGGCACCGGGATCGATGCGTTCGATGAAGTTGGTGGTGGTGTCGCCGGCGAGGAAGGCCGGGTTGCGGAGGGTGGCGACCAGGAAATCCCGGTTGGTGACCACCCCACCGAGATGCAGGCGTTCGAGCGCGAGGGCGAGACGACCGGCCGCTTCGGTGCGGGTGGGGCCGTGGGCGATCACCTTGGCGAGCATGGGGTCGAAGTCGACACCGACGGCACTCCCCGCTTCGACCCCGCTGTCCCATCGCACCGGCGGTTCTGCGGCGGGCCGGTAGGCCGACAGCGTGCCGGTGGCGGGGAGGAATCCGTTGTCGGGGTCTTCGGCGTAGAGGCGCACTTCGATCGCCGAACCGGTCCAGGCGATGTCGTCTTGCCCGTAGCCGAGTTCGGCGCCGTCCGCGATGCGCAGCTGCTCTCGGACGAGGTCGATGCCGGTGACCTCCTCGGTCACGGGGTGCTCGACCTGCAGACGGGTGTTGACCTCGAGGAAGAAGAACTCCCGGGTCTCGTCGTCGACGAGGAACTCGACGGTGCCGGCCGACTCGTAGCCCATGTGCCGGGCGAGGGCGAGGGCGGCCTCGCCCATCGCCGATCGCATCTCGGCGTCGACGACCGGCGACGGCGACTCCTCGACGATCTTCTGGTGCCGTCGTTGGATCGAACACTCGCGTTCGCCCAGGTGCACCACCGAGCCGTGGGTGTCGCCGAGCACCTGGATCTCGACGTGGCGGCTGGCGGCGACGTACCGCTCGAGGAAGACCGTGTCGTCACCGAAGCCGCCGAGGGCCTCGCGCTGGGCGGACGCCACCGCCTCTGCGAGATCCTCCGGCGCGTCGACGATGCGCATCCCCTTGCCGCCGCCGCCGGCCGACGCCTTCACGAGCAGCGGATATCCCACCTCGGTGTCGGCGGTGGGGTCCTCCGATGAGGGAAGCGTCGGCACGCCGGCTTCGACCGCGATCCGCTTGGCTGCGATCTTGTCGCCCATCGACTCGATGACCGCCGGCGAGGGACCGACCCAGCGGATGCCGGCCGCGGCGACGCGGCGGGCGAACTCGGCGTTCTCGGAGAGGAAGCCGTACCCGGGGTGGATCGCGTCGGCTCCCGCCGCCTGCGCGGCGGCGAGCACCGCATCGGCGTCGAGATAGGTCGACCGCAGACGGATGGCCTCGTCGGCCTCGCGCACGAACGGAGCGTCGGCATCGGCGTCGACGAACACGGCGATGCAGCGCATGCCCATCGAGCGGGCGGTTCGGAAGACGCGGCGAGCGATCTCGCCCCGGTTGGCGACGAGGACGGAGGTGATCACAGCCGGAACACCCCGTAGCGCTCGGCGCCCTCGATCGGCCGGTTGCGCACGACGCTCAGACACATGCCGAGCACGTCGCGTGTGTCGCGAGGATCGATGATGCCGTCGTCGCTGATGGCACCGGTGGCGGCGAGCGCGAGCGATCCCTTGTCGTGGGCCGCCTCGTGGGCGGCCACGATCGCCGCGTCGGCCTCCTCGTCGAACGCTTCGCCTTTGCGGGCGGCCTGACCGCGCCGGACCTCCGACATGACGCCGGCGATCTGCTTGGGGCCCATCACCGCGATCTTGGCCGTCGGCCACAGGAACGTGAATCGGTTGCCGAAGGCCCGTCCCGACATGCCGTAGGTGCCGGCGCCGTAGGACGAGCCGACGATGACGGTCAGATGCGGCACCGTCGAGTTGGTGACCGCGTTGATCATCTGCGACCCCTTCTTGATGATGCCGTCGGATTCGAAGTCGGTGCCGACCATGAAGCCGGTGATGTTCTGCACGAACACGAGCGGCACGTCGATCTGGTTGCAGAGCTGGATGAAGTGGGCGGCCTTCTGGGCGGCGTCGGGGTAGATGACCCCGTTGTTGCCGAGCACGCCCACCGGGTAGCCGTGGATCGACGCCCAGCCACAGATCATCGAGGTGCCGTACCGGGGCTTGAACTCCTCGAATCGGCTGCCGTCGACGACCCGCCCGATCACCTCGCGGACGTCGAGGGGCTTGCCGAGGTCCTTGCCGACCAGCCCCAACAGTTCGTCGGGGTCGAGGACCGGTGGTTCGGCGGCGAGGGTCGGGCCGGCGTCGGGTTTGCGCCAGTTGAGGTGGGAGACGACCTCGCGACAGAGCCGGATCGCGTCCATCTCGTCCTCGGCCAGGTACTCCGCCAGCCCGGACACCTCAGCGTGCTTCTGCGCGCCGCCGATCGTCTCGGAGTCGGCGATCTCTCCCGTCGCCATCTTGACCAGCGGCGGGCCGGCCAAGAACGCGTAGGTCTGCTCCTTGATGAAGATGTTGTAGTCGCTGAGCCCGGGCTGGTAGGCGCCGCCGGCGGTCGACGAACCGAAGGTCACACAGACCGTCGGAATCCGCATCTTCGAGAGCTCGATCATCTCGTAGAAGAACCGACCGGTCTCCGCGAAGTGGGCGGGCACCACCGCCGAGCCGGTCGGACCGTCGTCGTCGGTGTCATCACCGCCGCCGCCGGGTGGGCGCAGATCGCCGCCGGCCGACTCGACGAAGCTGATGTAGGGGATCCGGTTGTCGCGTGCGATCTCGAGCGCTCGCATCCACTTCTTGGAGGCGTAGGGCGTGAGCGCGCCGGCGGCGACGGTGGGGTCGTTGCCCATGACGACGCACTCGGTCCCGGCGATGATCCCGATGCCGGCGACCATCCCGCCGCCGAGCTGATAGCGGCTGCCGTACCCGGCGAGCGGCGTGATCTCGAGGAACGGCGTGTCGGGATCGAGCACGGCGGCGATGCGCTCGCGGATCGGGAGCTTGCCTCGGCCCCGATGACGCGCCATCGCCTTCTCTCCCCCGCCGGCGGCGGCCATCTCCAGCAACTCGTCGTGCGCACCGAGGAGCGCTCCCATGTCCTCCCGGTTCTGGAGGTAGAGGTCGCTCCCGGTGTCGAGCGCGGAGCGCATCGCCGGCGCGAGCAACGTTCGGTTCATGCCGCGGACCGTACCCGGTAATTCGATGTGGTGCGAATTATCCACAGCAGCTCTCGTTCGAACGCAGGTCGATAGGCATACTTAACTCGACGACATAGAGGCGAGGAGGGGTCGTGAGCGCCGGACAGGTCATCCGCCAGAACACACGCAAGAACCAGGGCACGGTCACCTCGATCGAGGCCGTCGGCGATGGGCTGCGTCGGGTCGTGTTCGACCCACGCGAGGCCGAGCTGCGCTGGCGACCGGGGATGGCGGTCGGGGTCATCGTCGACCCCGACGGCACGTCGCTACGCGATCGCTGGCGCCACTACACGATCCGCCGCCAGCACGACGACGGGGCCCTCGAGTTCCTGTTGACCGTGCACGACACCGGCGGGCCCGGGGTCGACTGGCTCCAGTCGCTCGAGCCCGGTTCGAGCTTCACGTTCATGGGCCCGGGCGGGAATCCGACGGTGGAGACGGGACACGATCACTATGTCTTCGTCGGCGACCGGACCAGCCTCGCGTCGATGGGTGCGATGCGCGACGCTCTCCCCGACACCGCGTCGGTCACCGCCATCGTCGCGACCCCCGACCCGGATCGCGCCAGCTTCGACAGCCCCGCCCTGACCGACGTCCGTTGGGTCGCGGCCGACCGCGCCGAGACGATCCGGGCAGGCCTCGTCGACGCAGTGCAGGTGCTCGAACCGTTCCCGCCCGACACCCAGGCCTACGTCACCGGCGAGATGGTGGCGATGCGCGACGTCCGCCGGACCCTCGCCGAGCGTGGGGTCGGTCGCCGGCGGGTCGGCGCCCACGCCCACTGGACCCCCGACCGACGAGGCATGTGAGCCCCGTTCCACCCGAGGACACGCCATCACCATGACGCGACGAACCGCCGCACTGACCCTCGCCCTCGCCCTCCTCGCCGCCGCATGTGGCGGAGGCGACGACGACGCGGCCGGCACCGACACCGCCGCGACCGACGACGCCACGGACGAAGCCGCGCCGATCGAGAGCGAATCGGACGACGAAACCGGTTCCGACGACACGACCGACACGGCCGACGCAGACGACACGGCCGACACCGACGACACGGCCGACACCGACGAGTCGACCGACGCGACGTCGACGACCACCAGCGCGCCCGAGACCGACACCGGTGTGACCTACCCACGCACGGTCGACCATGCGCTCGGATCCTTCACCCAGGACGCCCCACCCGACGCCGTCTTCATCGCTGCGTCGGAGATCTTCGGCGAGGCGGTGCTCGCGCTCGGGATCGTGCCGTCGGGCCGACTGGACTGGTTCGGCGGTCCACCCGATCCGGTCGGCGACGACTACGGCCTGGGGCTGCTCGAGACCGACGTCCCCGTCCTCGGCTCCGTGTTCGCGCCCGACATCGAGACCATCGTCGGTTCCGACCCGGACCTCGTGCTCGTGTTCAGCGGGTTCGGTCAGTCCGTCCACGACCAACTCGAGGGCACGATCGACGTCGCCGGTGTCGACTCGGCGGCCGACTGGAGGGAGATCCTCGTCGCCGTCGGCGACGCGGTGGGTCGCCCCGACGAGGCCGATGCGGCGCTCGAGGCCTACGACGCCCGACTGGCCGGCATGGCCGGCGGATCGGTCGGCACGTTCTTCGCCGAGCGCAGCGTCGCCGTGGTCACCCCGTTCGCCGACAACCCCGTCGTGCTGGTCCCCGGTGGGGTGATCGGCGACGCCCTCGATCAGGCCGGCATCGCCCTGTGGGAACCCGGGGCCGGCTTCGAGGGAGACGCTCCCGGCGACGACATCGACGGCATCGTCGCCTTCTCGAAGGAGCTGGCGGGCGGGATCGACGCCGATGCGGTCGTCGTCGTGCTCGAAGGCGAGGGCGAGTTGACCCCGACCCGGGAGGACTTCCTCGCCGACCCGGTGTGGGGGTCGATGCCGGCGGTCCGCGACGGCGACGTCGTGTTCGTCACCAACAACCTGGCCCGCAACGCCGGCCCGCTCACCCACTACCTCTTCTTCGACGACCTCGAGCAGGCGATCGCCGCGGCGGAGTGACGCCGGTCAGGAGACCTCGACGCTGAAGATCGTGACGAGATCGTCGAGGATCGACTGGGCCCCGAAGAGACCGACACCGCTCATCCAGCGATCGTCTTCGACCGGGAAGGCCTGGCCGCTCGACACCGACGACAGCTGGGTCCACAGCGGGCTGTTCTGGCGCTCGGCGACGGCCGCCTCGACATCGGCGTTCGGGAACACGGCGTAGACGAGCCAATCGCCGTCGGCGGACGGCAACTCCTCCTCGCTGACGGTCGTGAACGGGAAGTCCTCCGGACTCTGCTGACTGTCGGGCCGGGCGATGCCGACGTCGGTGAGCACGACCCCGGAGAAGCTGAGCGGCTGATAGACGCGGATGACGTCGACGAAGCGGAGGACCGAGAGGGTCGGGTCGCCGTGCATCTCGTTGATGGCGGCACCGATCTCCGCAGCTCGTGCCTCGTAGTCGGCGAGTGCCTGTTCCCCGATCGCCTCGCGGCCGGTCGCCTCGGCGATGAGTGCCAGCCCGTCCTTCCAGCCGGACCCGGCCGACGACGTCATCACCGTCGGTGCGATCTGGGCGAGCTGGTCGGCGATGTCGGCGTGACGCACGGCGCTCGTGATGATCATGTCCGGCTGGGTGGCGGCGATCAGCTCCAGGTTCGGCTCCAGGGTGTCGCCCACCCAGACCGATTCGGAACCGAGCTCGGCCGCCGCGTCGCCGTAGAGCGCGGGAATCGGCCCGTTCGGATCCATGAAGGTGGTGTGACCGATCACCTCGAGGCCGAGCGCGAAGGCGCTGTCGAGGGTCGACAGGTCGAGGGAGACCACCCGCATCGGCGCCTCGGTGATCTCGATCTCGCCGAGGGCGTCGGTGATGGTGCGGGGGAACGCACCGATCTCGATCGTCTCCTCCTCGGGCGCCTCGGGTGCGTTGTCCGAGGATCCGGTGGCGACCGGGTCCTCGAGTTCGTCGTCGCTCTCGGCCGGCTCCGATGCGTCGGCTGGCGCGGATGCGGACGCGGAGTCCGACGCCGATGCCGAGTCCGACGTCGCCGATGCGCTCGCGGACTCGCTCGGCTCGGCCGAGACGTCGGTGTCGTCGTCGCCTCCGCAGGCCGAGGCCGTCAGGCCGAGGACGAGGAGCAGTGCGACGAGAAGCGGACGACGGGAGATTCGCATCCGGGCACCCTAACGACCCTCATCAGGATCGGTTCACCCGGGTGGTGGTCAGTGGTCGTGGCCGTGATGGACGTCGCGGGTGTGCGCGTGGCGGTGCCGTACCGTCCGATGAGCGTGCGTGTGGCGGTGTGGACCGGTCACCGGCGGGTCGTGCTCGTGATCGTGGTGGCCGTCGCCGTGGTCGTGGAGGTGGTCGTGGGTGAGCGCGGGGTGCTCGTGGTCGTGCTCGTGCAGCGTCCCGGTCGGGAACGTGGGTACCGCTCGCCGCCCGACCATGACGAGGAGCCAGAGCGCGGCGGCCACCCCGGCCCCGAAGCGCAGCGCGTCTCCCACCGAGTCGGCGGCGACGGCGCCGATCGTCGTGAGGACGACCACGTGACCGAGCCGGCCGCCCAGACTCGTCAGCGACAGGAACGTCGCCCGGTGGTGCTGCTCGATCCGCCCACCGATGACGGCGGGCGCGACCACGGACCCGACCGCCCCCTGCACACCCCGGAGCGCGAGGAGCGGCAGCAGCCAGATGGTCACCGTCGAGGCCATCGCGATCACCACGACCACCGGGACGATCGCCGCGACGAGCAGGGTCGCACTCAGGCCGATTCGAGCGACGACCGGCCGCACCCCTCGCACCGCGGCTGCACCGAGCACTGCGACCGCGGCGGACACCACACCGGTGAGCAAGGCGGCCTCCGCCGGCTCGTCGAAGGACCGGCCGAGCGCGTCGACGAGATAGGGGCCGGTGAACTCCGCCGCAATGTGCACGACCACCACCTGGGCGGCGAGGAAGACCGCCAACCAGGCCAGCACCGGATCGCGCGTCGATCGCAACGTCGTGACGAGGTCGCGCCGGAACCGTCCGCCGCGCTCGGCGCGCGGGGGTTCCGTCAGCCCGAAGGCGACACCCAACTGGACGACGGCCGCGATCAGAGCGGCCACGAACGGCAACCGCAGGTCGACGACCGCGAGCCCGCCACCGACCAGTGCGGTCCCGGCGGTGACCAGGAGCATTCCCTGTCGACTCGCCGCCTCCCGCTCGTCGAACTCCGCAGCTCGACCGAGCGACTCGAGCGCGTCGAAATGCCATGTCACGTCGGTACCCGACAGGCAGGCGTACCCGGCGGCCAGCAACACCTGGGCCATGATCAGCGCCGGCGTCGCCCCGACGAGGAAGAGCGCATGGGCGAGGATCCAGGCTGCGGCGGCGACCCGCATGGTGCCGACCCGGCTCAGCCGATCGCTCGCCCACCCCGACGGCACCTCGAACACGACGACGGCGACGTAGTAGACCGCCTGGATCTGGAGGGCCCGAGCGAGCCCGACCTGCTCGATGAGGTAGAGCACCACGACCGGCATCCAGAACAGCGCACCGGCGAGGCGTTGGTGGCGCCGGTATCGGTCGAGGCTCGCGTCGATCGCGTCGGTCATCTCTCCAGGATCGCACACGGGGGCCCGCTCGACGGACCCGGATCGAGGCACGTGTGTCTCCCCGGCTCGCTGCGCCGCGACCTACGCTGCAGGCCATGGTCCCGATCGTGGATCTTCGCGACGCAGGCGGGACGCGAGCGTTGGTCGAGGCACTCTCGACCGTCGGGTTCGTCGAACTGACCGGCCACGGACTCGACGCCGACCGACTCGCCGCGCACCGGCGGGTCTGCGACGCCTTCTTCGAGCTCGCACCCGGGGTCAAGGCCCGCTACGAGCATCCCGAGCCGCTCGCCAACCGCGGGTACCGCGCTCGCGGGAGCGAAGCGCTGGCCTACAGCCTCGGCGAGGACTCCCCCGCCGACATCTTCGAGAGCTTCAACGCCGGCCGGGATCCGGGCACCCATCCGTCGGCCCTGCTCCGGTCCACCCCCTGGCCCGACGACGAGGTCCCGGGTTTCCGAGCCGCAGCCCTCGACCTGATCGACGCCTTCACCGCGCTGGCCCACGAGCTCGACGGACGTCTCGGCGAGCAACTCGGCCTTCCCGACCTCGCGAGCCGGTGCACCGCCGGGCCCGACATGCTGGCGAGCATCGACTACCGCCCGGGGCGCGACGGATCCGAGCCGCTGCTCGAGGGGCAGATGCGCATGGGCGCCCACACCGACTACACCAGCTTCACCCTGCTGGCGACCGACCCCGTCCGTGGCCTGCAGATCGTCGGCCCCGACGGCGGGTGGATCGACGTGGTCCCCCGGCCCGGCAACCTCTTGATGAACGTCGGCGACCTGCTGGCGATCTGGACCAACGACGAGTGGCCGTCCACCCTCCACCGGGTGATTCCGATGGCGCTGGGGGGCGAACCGAGCCGCCGCACCACCGCCTTCTTCCACTATCCGGACCTCGACGTCGTCGTCGAGCCGCTGGAGCGGTTCGTCGGCGCCGGGTCGCCTCGCTACGAACCCATCTCGGTCGAGGATCACGAGCTCGGCAAGATGGGCGCGCCGAAGACGGGCGAGAAGCCGACCAGCCCGCTGACCACGGGCGACCGCGATCACTGATCGCGTCCGACGTCGGGCGCTGACCTAGCGTGCGGGCATGACGACCGACGCACTCACGATCGAACGACGGGACCAGGTGATGGTCCTGCACCTCGACGACGGCAAGGCCAACGCCCTGTCGTTCGACCTCATCGCCGCGATGTTGACGGCGATCGACGAAGCCGAGGCCGACGACAGCATCGGCGCGGTGGTCATCCACGGCCGCGAGGGCAGGTTCTCCGCCGGCTTCGATCTCGGGGTCATGATGGCCGACGACTTCTCCGCCATCGTCAACCTGGTGGCGAACGGCGGCGAACTCGTCCGCACCATCTACGGCTGCTCCGTCCCGGTGGTCGCGGCGTCGACCGGCCACGCGTTGGCGGCGGGTGCCTTGATGCTGCTCGGATGCGACGTGCGGGTCGGCGGCGACCAAGCCGCCAAGGTGGGGCTCAACGAGGTCGCGATCAAGATGGTGCTCCCGGACTGGGCGCTGACGATCGCCGAGGTCCGACTCAGCAAGCGACACATGCAGCGGGCGATCATGAATGCTCGCATCACCTCCCCCGCCGAGGCGGTCGACGTCGGGTTCCTCGACGAGGTCGTGCCGACCGACGAAGTCCTCGATCGGGCGATCGCGGTCGCCGCCGAACTGGCGGCCACGCTCGACCCCAAGGCGTACGCGGGCAGTGTCAAGGCCTTCCGCGGTGCGACGCTGGCGACGATGGACCAGCAGGTCGCCACTGCCCGCGCGTCGGTGGGCTAGGCGCGAAGCGACGACGGCGCGGTCCGCTGGATCGCGTCGCACCACCGCTCGAAGGCGTCGGGATCGCCATCGATGATCAGGTCCGCAGCGACGGCCGCGGCCGTGACGTGGCCGAGCAGCACCCCGAGCACCGCCGCGGTCGGACCCCGGAGGCTGACGGCGGGAGGGGCGACGACGCCGTGGCTGACCCGGGCGGCACCGGCAGCGCGGTGCAGGTGGGCCGTGCCGGTGTCGGTGTCGACGAACAGTCCGCCGTCGTCGGGGGCGGCGTCGCCCAGTGCGATCGCAAGGGTGCCGAAGGCCCAGGTGACGTCGAGCCGATCATCGGTCGACAGCGGACGGGGCAGGCGCTCGACGCCGAAGCGGACGAGCGCGTCGACGACGGGCCGGAGCGCCTCGTCGCCGGCATCGGTGAGCCGATAGGCATCGACGTGGCCCGGCGGCGGAAGCCGGACCTTCTCGACCAGCCCGGCGTCGACGAGCAACTTCAGCCGGGCGGTCAGCAGATCGCTGGCGAGGCCGGGCTGGCGCGCCGCCAGGTCGCGGTAACGCTGCGGGCCACCGAGCAGATCCCGGACGATCAGCAGGGTCCACCGTTCGCCGACGAGATCGAGCGCGGCAGCGAGCCCGCAGTACTGGCCATAGCGACGTCTCGACATCGACCCGATTCTACCGGCGACTGCATCCACAGGGAGAACTTGGTACGTTCACTTGGATATCATGGTACGAAAGATGACGACCCCCTGGCTGCTCGCAGCGTTCGCGCTGATGCTCGCGGCCTGTGCCGCCGACGATCCCGCCGAGCCCGCCGCGGACCCCCCGGCGACCTCCACCACGGTCTCGACCACGTCGACCACACCGACGTCGACCCTCGACGCTGCGGCCGAACCATCGACCACCACCACGGCACCCCCGAGCGGCGGCGTCGACTTCACCCTCGCCTCCGGCGCCGAACGCCGACTGGTCGAGATCGAGACGCCCCCGCGGCCCGCCCTTCCCGACGGTGCCGTACCGATCCCGGGATTGAGCATCGACGGGCACGAGATCTTCGCGATCGAGCTCCCGGGCGACGGCCCTCCGATCGTGCTCATGCACGGCTTCCCCGACAGCCTGCATCTCTACGACCAGCTCTACCCCCGACTCGAGGGCCGCCGGGTGATCGCCTTCGATCACGTCGGCTGGGGCCGATCCGCCAAGCCGATCCCCCCGACCTATGAGTACTCCGCGGCGCAGCAGACCCGCGAACTCGCCGTGGTGATGGACGCGCTCGACCTGCGAGACGTCACCCTCGTCGTCCACGATGCGTCGGGGCCGCCCGGCATCGAGTACACCGCGGCGAACCCCGACCGGATCGAGCACCTGGTGCTGCTCAACACGTTCTACGGCGTGTCGGCCAACCTCTTCCCGCCCAAGGGGATCGAACTCCACGCCGACGCGCGACTCGACGCCGCCGAACAGGCGATCCAGGCCGATCGAGCGGCCTACGAGGCCTACTACCGGTTCCAGATGGACGAGTTCATCGCGCTGGCCGATCCCGAGGTCGAGCAGGCGACGATCGACACGTTCTGGGCCATGTTCGTCGAAGCCCGACCGGCCTTCACCGCCATCAACGACGTGCTGATCGACTCCGTCGCCGCCCGGTTCGACACCGCCGCCGGGACCCTCGCATCGATCGACGTTCGCACGTCGGTCCTGTTCGGCGACGCCGACCCGTACCTCACCGCAGAACTCGCGGAGGAGTTCGCCGTCGCCATCCCGGGCGCGACGCTCGAGCTGGTTCCCGGTGCGGGCCACTTCGTGCAGATCGATGCGCCCGACGCGGTCGCCCGAACCATCCTCGAACCCTCCACGGGTTCCGCCTCGGGTTGAGGGTCGTGCCACACTGCTCGCCATGGACAAGCCGACCGTCGCGTCCGTGACCGCCGACCTGGTGGCCGAACAGGACGCGCTCGACGCGGTCGTCGCCCCGCTCGACGACGACGCCTGGGAGCTGGTTACGCCCTCACCGGGGTGGACGGTCCGCGACCAGATCGGCCACCTCGCCTTCTTCGACATGACCGCTGCGCTGGCGATCACCGACCCTTCTGGTTTCGTCGACCATCGCGAGGCGTTCGTCGCTGCGGCGTTCGCCTCCCCCGACGCCGCCGACGATCTGACCCTCGGCGCCGCCCGGGCCATGACCGCCGGGGACCTCCTGTCGCACTGGCGGCACCATCGCGACGCACTCGCCACCGCGGCGGCGACGTGTGCCGAGGATGCACGGATCGAGTGGTACGGGCCGTCGATGGGCGCCAAGTCGTTCCTCACCGCCCGCCTCATGGAGGCCTGGGCCCACGGGCAGGACATCTGCGACACCGTGGGCGCCCGACGTCCGCCCACGGACCGGCTGCGCCACATCGCCCAACTCGGGGTGATCACCCGCGGATGGACCTACATCAACCGCGGCCTCGAGATCCCCGCAGGCGACGTGCGCGTCGCCCTGACCGCGCCATCGGGGGCGGCTTGGGTCTGGGGGCCCGACACCGCCGAGGGCTCGGTCACCGGCCCCGCGCTGGACTTCTGCCTCGTGACCGCTCAGCGGCGCAACATCGCCGATGTCGACCTCGACGTCGAGGGCGAGATCGCGGTCGACTGGATGGCGAAGGCACAGCTCTTCGCCGGCCCCGCCAGCGACCCTCCCGCACCGCAGACCTGACCTCCCCGACCGCTGGGACCCCCGGCGGCTCCGTCGTTCAGAGACCGCCGAAGTCCGGGGCCCGGCGCTCCCGGAACGCCTGCGTCGCCTCGGCGAAGTCCCCGGTGGCGGTCGCCATGATCTGGGTGCGGTTCTCGATGTCGATCGCATGGCGAAGCGACGGCGAGTCGATGGTCTCCCACATCGTCTCCTTCGTGAGCCACACCGCGAACGGACCGTTCTCCCGGATCTGACGTGCGATCTCCACGCTGCGCTCGACCTCGGAACCGTCGTCGACCACGTCCGCGACCAACCCGATGCGGTCGGCCTCATCGGCGTCGAAGATCCGCCCGGTCAGCAAGAGCTCGGCGGAGCGACTCGCTCCCACCAGCCGCGGCAGGAAGTAGCTCGTGCCCATGTCGCAGTTGCTGACCCCGACCTTGATGAAGACCGCACCGAAGCGCGCCGACTCGGCTGCGATCCGGATGTCGCAGGCGAGCGCCATCGCGAACCCGCCGCCCACGCACGCGCCGTTGACCGCGGCGATCCACGGTTTCCGGGATCGATGGATGCCCTCGTTGACCGACGCGATCTGATCCTGCGCCATGAACATCCGGACGGTCGGGTGAGTGTCGGCTCCCCCGGGCACCACGCTCTCGTCGCCCTGCAGATCGGCCCCGGCGCAGAACCCACGGCCCTCGCCGGTGAGCACCACGGCCCGAAGGGTTCGGTCGAGATCGACCCGTTCGGTGAGATCGGCGAGCTCGCTCATCATCACCGCGTTGATCGCGTTCAGCCGGTCGGGTCGGTTCAGCCCCACGAGCACGATGTCGGTGTCGGGCTCGGTCAGGGTGAGCGTGTCGTAGTCGGGCAGGTCACGAACCGTCATGGCCGCCAGTGAAGCAGCCCGACCGAGCGACGGCGAGCCGATGGCTGCCGGATCAGTCGGTCGGCTCGAGCAGCGAGAAGACCAGGCCGTCGAGGATGTCGGATTCCGAGACGACGAGTTCGTCGATGTCGAAGTACCGCATGATCCGCACGAGGATGCACATGCCGCCGACGATGACATCGGCCCTGGCCTCCTCCAGCCCGGGGTTGTGGAGCCGGTCCTCCCGGGACTCGGTCACCAGCGTTCGGTAGACGTCCTCGGCCGCCTCCCGGGTGAGGCGGAAGTGGTGGATCTGGTCTCGGTCGTAGTCGGCGAGCCCGATCTCGACGGCAGCGGCGGCCGACACCGTGCCGGCGAGCCCGACGTAGGTGCGGGCATGGGCCACCTGGGGCATCTCCCGGGCGACGTCGTCGAGATGGGCTTCGGTGATCGACAGGCATGCGACCAGCTCCTCGGGTGCCGGCGGGTCGCTCTCGACGTACTTCTCCGTCAACCGCACACACCCGATGTCGAGCGAGATGGCCGCCTCCGCCTCGTCGATGCCGTAGGCGAACTCCGTCGAGCCGCCCCCGATGTCGAACACGAGGAACGGGCCGTCGTCGGGGTTCAGATCGGCGGTGGCGCCACGGAACGACAGCTGACCCTCCTCGAGCCCCGACAGGAGCTCGGGACGGGCACCGATCGTCGCCTCGACGGCATCGAAGAAGTCGTCGCGGTTCGCCGCGTCGCGGGCGGCCGACGTCGCCGCCGCCCGCACCCTGGTGACGCCGTACCGGTCCATCACCTCGCGGTACTCCCGCAGGCAGGTCAGGACCCGCTCGATGGCCTCGTCGGCGAGACGACCGGTCCGGTCGACGTCCTGCCCGAGACGGGTGATGGTCATGCGCCGATCGAGGGTCCGCTCCCCATCGTGGACCAGCAGGCGCGTCGAGTTCGTGCCGAGGTCGATGGCGGCGACCGGGTCAGTCATGGGCGTGCTCCTCGGGGAGATCGGTGCGGTGCTCGTAGGCGGCGAAGCGCTCGGCGACCCATCGGCCGACCGGGTCGTCGCCGCCGGCGAGATGCCAGGCGTAGTGCGCGTGGAGGCACTTGACGCCGCGCCGGGTACCGCCGACCCCCGCGGAGGGCCGAGGCCCGTCGTGGTCAGCGGGGATCGCCGCGTCGCGTTCGGCGGCGTATCGGTCGTGGGCGGCCTGCAACGCATCGCCGTCGACGGCCGCCTCGGCCCGCCGCACACCGCCATCGCCTTCGATCCGGCCGACGACGCGGCGTTCGTGATCCCCGACGAGCCAGTAGCGGGTCGGCATCGGGCGGCCCGAGTCGAGGATGGGCGCGTTGCGCAACACGACGGGGTCGCCGGCGGCGTTGCGGACGACGACCTCGAACGCGCCGCCCGGCTCGCGACCGAGGAGTTCGGCGACGCGCTGGCGGTCGGCGGTGGACGCGGGAACGATCGGATCGTTCATCGTCGTCGGCGGCGGACGAGCGACACGACCACGATCGCGACGCCGGCGAGCGGCACGAGCCGCTTGGCGATCGGGCGACGGGCGGTGTCGAGCAGATCGAGGGCCTCGGGTTCGGGCATCGGAACCCCTCGGCGGTCGCCGGCGAACGCATCGGGCCCGAGCACCGCCTCCGCGGTGCCCGACGCATCGAGATTCGCGGCGAACTGCGCCATGAGCGCCGTACTCACCTCGGTGATCACCCCCCGCCCGAGTTGGGCGAGGCGTCCGGTGAGCTGCAGGTCGGTGTCGATGTTGACCTGGGTCCGGTCATCGGAGAGCGCTTCGAGCCGAGCGGTGACGTGGGCTTCGGCCGGGCCCTGGTTGCCATCACCGGAGGCCTTGACGATGACGCGATGGCGGTCGAGGTCGGCGTCGAAGCGGGCGATGCCGGTGAAGCGGGCCTGCAGGACACCGAGGCGGATGTTGATCACGCCATGATGATCCTCCCCGTCGATCTCGACCAGGTGAGCACCGGGAAGACAGGGGGCGATCCGGACGGGATCGGTGAGCATCGACCACGCTTCGTCGAGTGGCCGCGCGATGACGAAGGTGTCGCTCAACTCCACCGGCGCAGATCCTGGAGGGTGTCGATGTCGCGCGGATCGCCATCGACCGGAACCGGGCGTACCAGGTCGGGGCGCTGTCGCATCACCGCACGCGCCCCTTCGTCGCCGCTCACGGGAAGGCTGGGCCAGATCGAGGCCGCCAGGCGCACGGGCGGCCGCAGATCGCCGTCGTAGCGGGCGGATGCGAGATCGGCGTCGACATGGGCGACGCGATCCCAGATCTCGGCGGTCACCCCCGGCGAGTCGCCGAGGCCGACGACGATGGCGTCGTGGCAGCGGGCCTGGGCGTACGCGACGGCGGCGCGCAACGACGTCGCCTGACCCTCCGCCCACTGCTCGTTGGCGAGGAGGGTGACGTCGTCGGGGACGTGGGCCGAGAGATCGACCGACCCCTGCACGACGATCACCTCGTCGACATCGGCGCGGCGCGCCGCCTCGATCACGTGGACGATGATGGGCGCACCCGAGATCTCGGCGAGGAGCTTGTGGTCGTCGCCGTCGAACCGGGAACCGGCCCCGGCGGCGAGGATCACCGCCGCGATCGATTCCTCGCGGGTCCGGAGCGTGTGGTCGGCGTCGGTCACCGCCACAGCCTAGGGTCGCCGCCGTGGACCCGATCGTTCCTGCCCCCGCCGCACCGCCGACCCTTCGGGTGACGATGCTCCTCGCCGACTCCGCCCAGGTCGCGGATCGCAAGCTGTTCGTGCTGGGTGGTGGGCTCTCGGTGATCGGTCCGCGGCCGCAGCCGATGGGCGTCGCGATCCGCATCGAAGTGCCGTGGGATCGGGCCAACGTCGGTCACGTGTGGCGATTGGATCTCCTCGACGAGGACGGCCACGCAGTGGAGATCAACCAGCAGCCCCTGGTCGTGCAGGGCCGTTTCGAGGCGGGCCGACCCGCCGGTCTCAAGGCCGGCACGCCGCTGTCGGTCCCGCTGGCCATCATGTTCCCGGCGCTCCCGGTGAAGCCCGGCCACAGCTACACGTGGCAGTTGTCGATCGACGACGCGACCCATGTCGACTGGCGCCAGAGCTTCCACGTTCGTGCGCAGCCGCCGGCACAGCCCGGTCAGCCGCCTGCGCCGCCGACCCCCTGAGCGTTCAGTCGTGGATCGGGCCCTCGGTGCTCGACAGGGCAGCGACGGTGCGGCCGGTTCGCTCGGCGATGATCTCCGCCACGATCGAGATGGCGGTCTCCTCGGGCGTGCGGGCGCCGAGGTCGAGTCCGATCGGTGAGCGCAGGCGGTCGAGACCGTCGGGATCGACGCCGGCATCGACGAGGCGGGCGGTTCGATCGTCGTGGGTCCGGCGAGATCCCATCACGCCGATGTAGCCGACCTTCGTCTCGAGCGACGCGGTGACGGCCGGGACGTCGAACTTGGCGTCGTGGGTGAGGATGCAGACGGCGTCGCGAGGACCGAGGTCGTCCCCGACGTCGGCGAGAAGCCGATCGGGCCAGTCGACGACGAGCTCGTCGGCCATCGGGAACCGCTGCCGGGTGGCGAACACCTCCCGGGCGTCGCAGACCGTGACGCGGTAGCCGAGGACCTTGGCCACCTTGGCGAGTGCGGCGGTGAAGTCGACCGCGCCGAAGATCAACATCTGCGGCGGCGGCGCGAACGACTCGATGAACACGCTGACGACGTCCTCCCGGGCTTCGCCGTGCTCGCCGTAGTGGCGCAGTCCGGAGCGGCCGGCGGCCAGCTCACCTCGCGCGTCGCGTTCGACGACGCGGTCGAGCCCCTCGGTGCCGAGGGTGCCGATCGTCGTGTCGTCGGAGCGGACGAGCAGCTTGTTGCCGGCACCGGGTCCGTCGATGACGGTCGCCAGCGCGACGGCGCGTTCTGCACTGATGTCGGCCTTCAGCGGGGCGTACCACTCGCCGGGCTCGAAGCGTTCGAGGAAGAGGTGGATCGTTCCGCCGCAGGTCAGCCCGACGGCGAACGCCTCGTCGTCGCTGTACCCGAAGCTGACGACGCGGTGGGCGTCGGCGTCGATCACGTCGAGCGCTTCGATCACCACCGCGCCTTCGACGCACCCGCCGCTGACCGAGCCGCGGACGTCTTGTTCGACGGTGACGGCCATGGCCGCACCGGGCAGCCGTGGCCCGGAGCCGTCGAGGTCGACGACGCGCGCGATGGCCGCCGGGCGGTCGGTGGCCGTCCACGTGTCGAGGGCGTTGAAGAGATCCTTCACACCCTCAAGGGTAGAGCGAGCGGGATCAGCCCGCGTGCCGGATCATGTCGAGCCGGGCGCGCGAGGCGGCCAGCTCGGGGATGGGGGCACCGTTGCGACGAAGATCCTGGTGGTTGTTCCAGGCCTCGAGCAGACGGTCGAAGTTGGCGAGGGAACGGTTCTTCTTCATGGCTCGACCGTACGACGACGGCCACCGTGGTTCTCGTGGATCTCACGTGCTCTGGTAGCGATGCGCAAGGGTTTCCATGGTAGATCGCTAGAATGGCCTGGTATTTCTTAACCAAGTGACCGAGGACACGTGGAATGAACCAGCTCGACACGATCAGCCGCCGCATCCTGCACGAGCTGACCCAGGACGGACGGGTGTCGTACCGCGAACTCGGCGAACGGGTCGGTCTCTCCGCGCCCGCGGTCACCGAACGGGTCCGGCGCCTCGAACGCGACGGGATCATCACCGGCTACACCGCGACGGTCGACCCCGCGGCGGTCGGTTCGCCCATCTTGATCATCATGCGCATCATCCACGCCGCGGGCCGACCACCCGTCGACATCGGGCATCGGGCCGCCGAGTTGCCCGAGGTGATCGAGTGCAACCGGGTGACCGGCGCGGAGAGCCACGTCATCCGAGCCTGGTGCCGGGATCTGAGCCATCTCAACGATCTGATCGAGGTCTTCAGCGACTACGGCGAAACGATCACCAATGTCGTGACCGACACGCCGGTCGCCCGCCGGTCGATCCGCTTCGACTGACCGATCAGCCGATCAGGCGACGGAGCTGGGCTCGCGCGAATCCTCCGAACACGGCCAGGCCGCCGACGGTGACCGCGAGCCCGGGCCATGTCTCGGCCCACGTCACCTCACCGAGGAACCCCTGGCGGGTCATGGCCAGCATCGGGGTGATCGGGTTGATCTCGGCCACCGACGCCAGCCAGCCGTCCATCAGTTCGATCGGCACCTGCCCCGTCGAGGGGAACATCAAGAGGAACACCACGACCTGCACGATCGCCATCGCCCGCATGTTGCCGATCAACAACACGACCCCGAGACCCAGACACCCCATGATCACGGCGACGCTGACGCCGCCGAGGTAGACCACGGCCAGTCCGAGCAACCCGCCCGGCATCGAGGCGCCCTGCGCCCAGGCGATCGACAAGACGACGGTCGTGGGGATGAGCGACCGAACGACCGCCTGTGCCAACGGCGCCACCAGCAAGAGGGTCGGCCGCACCGGCGCGACCAGCAGGCGGTCGATGAACCGGGACTCGAGATCGGTCGCCATCGACGATGCCGCACCGATTCCGGCGAAGGAACACGACTGCAGGATGGCGAAGGCCGCGACCCAGTTGACGACGTCGTCGGTCGGGAACCCCTCGACGCGCGCCACACCGTCGAAGCTGCCGGAGAAGGCGGTGATGAAGAACGCCGGCATCACGACGACCGGCATGATCAGCTGCGGGACACGAACGAGGCGCAGCAGCGAACGGGCGACCAGACCCTGCAGCGCTGGCGCGGAACGGACGAGCCCGTCGCCCGTCGAGGGGGTCCGGCCGACGGCGGTCACGACGCCCGCACCCGGGAGCGGTAGGCCCGAAAGGCCAGGCCGAGCGAGACGGTGGCGACGGCGCCGGTCCAGAACAGCGCACGCCCGAAATCGGCGACGTCGAAGCCCTCCAACGCGATGCGACGGGTCGGATCGACGATCAGGGTGACCGGGTTCGCCTCCGCCACCTGCTGGTACCAGCCGCTCATCAGTCCGGTCGGGAAGAACGCGGAGGACACGAAGACGGCGACGAACGTCAGCGGGAACATCGCCTGGGTGGCTTCGGACGAACCGGTGCTGATCGCGACCGCGAGGCTGAACCCGCCGATGGCGACGGCGAGCGCCGCCGCGATCACGATGACCGCCGCCGCCGCGACCACCCCGCCCGGCACCGGGGCGCCGAAGATCCAGAAGACGGCGACGAGCACCGCGGCGACACCAGCGGAGAACACCATCGACCCGGCCAGCCGACCCACGAAGATCGACAGTCGGCCGGTGGGCGAACTCGTCAGCCGATCGAAGAAGCCGGTCTGGATGTCGGTCGCCATGCCCACGCCCGCGTCGCCGGCGAAGAACGAGACGCCCTGGATCACCGACGCCGGAAGGATGAACTGGAGGAACGAATCGACCTCGGGGAACCCGGGGATGTCGGTGGCGCGGGAGAACTGGGCGCCGTAGATCGCGGCCAGCACCAGCGGGAAGATCATCGCCGGAGCCCACGCCGAGGGATCGCGGGCCGTGTTGCGCACGGAGCGCGCCGCGAGTGCCCAGGTCTGCTCGAACGCGACGCGCCACCGCGGCCGCGCCTCGATCACCAGCGTCACGAACCGGCGCCTTCCAGCCGGCGCCCGGTCGCATCGGCGAACACGTCGTCGAGACTCGGCGAGTCGACCTCGACATGACCGACCGCGATCCCGTCGTCGTCCAGTGCCCGGATCACGCCGGCGAGCGAGCCGGTGCCGCCTCGCAGGCCGATCGCCACTCGGCCGGCGCGTGCCGGCCGCTCCGGGCCGAAGCCGGACAGGACCCGGCGGGCGTCGTCGAAACGCGCCGGATCCGCCACCTCGAGCCGCAGCGTCGGATCGCCGACGTCGTCCTTCAGCGCCGCCGGGTCGCCTTCCCGCACGATCTCACCGTGATCGATGATCGCGATGCGGCCGGCGAGCTGATCGGCTTCCTCGAGGTACTGGGTGGTCAAGAACACGGTCGTGCCGTCGTCGTTGAGCGACCGCACCTCTTCCCAGACCGCCTGCCGACTCGTCGGATCGAGGCCGGTCGTCGGCTCGTCGAGGAACAGCACGTCCGGTCGGTGGACCAGGGCGAGCGCGAGGTCCAGTCGCCGTCGCATGCCACCGGAGTAGGTGCCGACCCGGCGGTCCGCAGCGGCTGTCAGCCCGACCCGCTCGAGGAGTTCGCCGCCCCGGCGAGCCGCCTCCTTGCCGCCGAGCCCGTGCATCACCGCCTGGAGCTTCACGAGTTCGTTCCCGCTCATCAGTGGATCGATGGCGGCGTCCTGGAGCGCCACGCCGATCCGTCGACGCACCTGGTTGGGCTGGGTTGCGACGTCGAAACCGGCCACGGTCGCGGTCCCCTCCGTCGGTGCGAGCAGGGTCACCAGCATGCGGACCGTGGTCGACTTGCCGGCGCCGTTCGGCCCGAGGAACCCGAAGATCTCGCCCTGCTCGACGTCGAGGTCGATCCCGGCGACGGCGGTGAGGTCGCCGAAGCGGCGCACCAGGCCGCGAGCGACCACGGGGGAAGTCGAGGTCATGCCCTCTGGTCTACTGCACGCACCCCGAGCTACCGGGAATCGAGTAGCTCTCCGATCCCGGACGGACATAGTTCGCATAGCACCGGGCCCGCTCCTCGTTGCGGCTCTCGGCCACCCGGATCGTCTGCTGTGCGTCGACGAGATCGCGCTGGAGCTCGACCCCTTCGTCCTCGAGCTCGCGAAGCTCGCCCCGGAGCTCGACATAGTCCTTGACCGGGATGTAGGCGAGCGCACCACCGGCGACGAGCGTGGCGGCGATCAGTCCCGCCCGCACCGTGTTGCCGGACCGGAATCGCAGCCGCCCCTCCGGGCGCGTCTTGGCGACCGGCTTCGGCCCGCGACGCGGCGCCCGCGCCGCGGTGCGGGCGGAGCTCGTGCGGGCTGATCCCGCCGCCGAACGAGAACGCGAGGCCATGATCAGGCGCCGGCGAGGGCGTCCTTGCCTCGGAACGCGGCGGACTCGCCCAGCTGCTCCTCGATCCGCAACAGCTGGTTGTACTTGGCGACCCGGTCCGATCGCGCCGGCGCACCCGTCTTGATCTGGCCGCAGTTGGTCGCGACGGCGAGATCGGCGATGACGGTGTCCTCGGTCTCACCGGAACGATGCGACATCACCGAGGTCCAACCGTTGCGCGTCGCCATGTCGACCGCCTCGAGCGTCTCGGTGAGCGACCCGATCTGGTTGACCTTGATGAGGATCGAGTTCGCGTAGCCGCCCTCGATCCCGCGGCTCAACCGCTCGGTGTTGGTGACGAACAGGTCGTCGCCGACGAGCTGGCAACGATCACCGACGAGGTCGGTGAGCGCCTTCCAACCGTCCCAGTCCTCCTCGGCCATGCCGTCCTCGATCGAGACGATCGGGTACCGGTCGCACAGGGCTGCCAGTTCCCCGGCCATGTCGGCCGAGCTCAGACTGCGGCCCTCGGCCGCGAGGGTGTAGAGGCCGGTGTCGGCGTCGTAGAACTCGGTGGAGGCGACGTCCATCGCGATACTGATGTCGTCGCCGGGCGTGTAGCCGGCCTGCTCCACGGCATCGAGAAGCAGCTGGATGGCCTCCTCGTTGCTGCCGAGGTCGGGAGCGAACCCGCCCTCGTCACCGATGCCGGTCGAGAGGCCCTTCTCGCCGAGGACCTTCTTGAGCACGTGGTAGCACTCGACACCCCACACCATCGCCTCGGTGAAGGAGGCGGCGCCGACCGGCATGAACATGAACTCCTGGTAGTCGACGGAGTTGTCGGCGTGCTCACCGCCGTTGAGCACGTTCATCATCGGCACCGGCAGCACGTGGGCGTGAGATCCACCGACGTGACGCCACAGCGGGATCTCGAGTTCGTTGGCCGCGGCCTGCGCGGTCGCGAGCGACACGCCAAGGATCGCATTGGCTCCGACCCGGCCCTTGTTGTCGGTGCCGTCGG
Organism: Actinomycetota bacterium; assembly: GCA_039193795.1. Taxonomy (GTDB): domain Bacteria; phylum Actinomycetota; class Acidimicrobiia; order Acidimicrobiales; family Aldehydirespiratoraceae; genus UBA11606. The sequence continues at coordinate 23,321 of JBCCWI010000052.1, forward strand.
TCGAGATCAACTCCGCGTCGACGAGGCGCTGGTCGACCGCATCGAGCCCGACGACGGTGTCGGCCAGCTCGCCGTTGACGAAGCCGACCGCGGTCAGCACGCCCTTGCCGTTGAGCCGGTCGCCGCCATCGCGCAGCTCGACCGCCTCGAATGCGCCGGTCGACGCACCGCTGGGAACGATCGCCCGCCCGGTCGCGCCGCTGTCGAGCTCCACCTCGACCTCGACGGTCGGGTTGCCACGGGAATCGAAGACCTCACGGCCATGGACGTTCTCGATCGTGCTCACTGGGGGGACCTCTTCGTCGCTCCGCCGGGGCGGAGATGTCGTCGCTCCACCGGGGCGGAGCTGGTGTCGGGCAGCCCGGGTGGGCTGGGAAGGATTCGGGCGGACGCGTGCGCAAGGCTAGTGGCCCTCGCGCGAAGGGTGAGGGACATCGCGCGGTTCGCGCGATCGTCCCGGCTCCGCCTCCCCGGGACCGTCAGTCTGCCAGGGATTCCCGCGACTTCGCCATCGCCCACCACGCCCCGAGCTGCGACTCGTCCGCCTCGGCGAGCGCCTCGGGCGAACCGGCGAGTTCCTCCACCACGCGGAACCGGGCCGCATACCGATGGACCGCGCCCCGCAGCGCCGACTCCGGATCGACCTGCAACCGACGGGCGACCTGCACCCCGGCGAACAGCAGGTCGCCGACCTCGTGCTCCGACGGATCCTCACGCACCTCGGCCAACTCGGCCTCCACATCGGCGTAGGCCACCTCGGCCCCGCCGTCCCAGTCGAACCCGGCCTTGGCCGCCCGGCTCTGGTGCTTCGCCGCCAGGGCGAGCCCGGGCAGCGACGGCGGGATGCCGTCGAGCGCCGACGTCCGCTGCTTCTCGGTCGCCTTGATCGCCTCCCAGTTGGACTCCACCGTCGAGGCGTCGTCGGCCACCACGTCGCCGAACACGTGCGGGTGCCGGCTGACGAGCTTGTCGTGGACACCGCGGGCGACGTCGCTCACGGTGAACGACCCCCGCTCCGCCGCCAGCCGGGCATGGAAGAAGATCTGATACAGCAGGTCCCCGAGCTCCTCGACGAGGTGATCGTCGAGATCGGCGTCGAGGTCGGCGTCGTCGAGCTCGGCTCGTGCGTCGAGCGCTTCGAGCACCTCGTGGGTCTCCTCCAGCAGGTGCTGTCGCAGCGATGCGTGGGTCTGCTTGCGATCCCAGGGGCACTCGTCGCGCAGCACCCGCACCAGCTCGTCGAATCGGGCGAACTCGTGGGCGACCGGCTCCGCCACCTCGGGGACGTACAGCGAGGTGAGATGGTCGGCCTCGATCGTGCGGTCGATCTCGGCCCACTCGACCTCGAGGATCTGCTCGTCGGGCAGACCGAGATGATGCAGCAGCACAGCCCGAGGTGGCGGCTCCTCGAAGGCGAGCTTGAGATCCGACAGCACGTGGTTGGCGTGGGTGTGGGCGACGAGCAGCGGACCGACGTGACCCGCGGCCGCGGTCGCGAAGACGTGACCGTCGACCAGCCGGACACCGGCCTCGACCGGATCGATCCCGAGCCGGGCCCACACCGCATCGAGGAACGAGACCGCCGGCAGCACCTCGACCTCCACATCGTCGCGATCGCGCAGCCGTGCGACCGTGCGCTCGAGCACGAGCGGCGAGCCGGGGACGGCGTAGACGACCTCGCCATGGCGCTCGACCTCGGCCACGAGCCGCTCGCAGATTTCGGCATAGACGTCGGCGAACCGCTCCCCCGCCTCATAGACGTCGTCGAAGGACGGGGCGTGCACCGCGACGGCCGCAGGGTGACGCGCGGTGCGCAGCCAGACCGGCGCGCCCGACGCGAGGGCGGCCTGGGTCTGCGGGGTGATGAGCTCGGGACCGGCCGGTCCGAGTCCGACGATCGTCAGCCGGCCCGTCGCCATCTCAGCCGGCGGGCGTGTTCGACGTGACCCCGGCCGGCGGGGCGACGAACGCGCGCTCAGGACTCCACACACCGAACTGCTCGTTGACGAAGCCCTCCGCACCGACGTCGGCCCGGGCCGCGTCCAACACGTCGGTGAACGTCTGATCGTTGATGGCCTGACGGGCGAACGCCTCGTTGTTGATCAACTCGACCGCGATGGTCTCCGCATCGAGCTCGGGGAAGTCGTCGGCGTTCAGTTCGCCGATCGCGCGGACCTCGATCACATGCCATCCGAACTGGCTCTGGACGGGCGGCGAAACGGTTCCGGCTCCGGACGCACGAGCGCCGTCGACGAACTCGGGAACCAACCGTTCGACGCTGCTGCAGCCGAGATCGCCGCCTTCGGGGCCGGACGGGCCGGTACTGAACTCGACCGCCGCATCGGCGAACGCCATGCCGGCGTTGAGTTCGGTGATGACATCGAGCGCGTCGTCGAGCGTTTCGAGCAGGATGTGGCTGGAGCAGATCCACTCCGGGCCTGGGAGGTCGGCGGCATCGACGCTGCGGGCTTCGCCGTCGGCGTACTCCTGCAGCGCGACCAGCGTCGTCTGGAGCCGGATCACGCTCTGGCCGTAGACCGTGTCGGGGTCGATGTCGCTCTGCGCCGCGAGCTCGAGCACGCGTGTCCGCTGCTCATCGGTGGGCGCTGCGCCACGGGCATCGAGTTCGTCGAGCACGGCGTGGGTGATGAGCCACCCGGTGATCTCGTCGGCCGCGAGCAGGCCACTCGCGGTGTCGGGGTCGGCGGCGACGGACTGGGTGTTCGGATGGTCGCGCAGGAGCTGCTGGAGATCGTCGACCGTCAGCTCGTCGTCGCGAAACGACGCAGCGATCGCCTCGCCCGGGCGTTCGTTGAACACGGCCCACGCCCCGGCGCCGATGACGGCGATAACGAGCACGGCGAGCAGGCCGCGGCGGACCAACGATGAGGACGAGGACTGCGAATCGGTACTCACGAAGACGGAAGGCTACCGGCCCCGTCGGCACTGTCGGGGATCAGGTCGGCCATGATCTCGACGAGCCGGTCGACCACCTCGCCGTCCTTCTTGCGCAGCGGCAGCTGGAGTTCGCCGACGGCGTCCTTGTAGACGGCGGCGTTGCCGCTGCCCTTGCCGGAGTACAGCCGTTCCAATCGGACCTGGCGACTGTCGGGCAGGTGTACGGGCGAGAGCCGGGCGATCCAGTCGGGTCCGCCGAACCCGGGGCCCTTGGTGACGGTGATCTCGCGCACCCCGGTGCGGACGCACTCGACCCGCAATCGGCCGACCTGGAGCAGTGCCTCGGCCGGCTTGGGGATCGGCCCGAAGCGATCGAGCCATTCGCTGCGCACGTCGTCGAGCGCCTCGAGCGATTCGATCGACGCCAGCCGACGGTAGGCCTCCAGCCGATTGGTCTCCTTGAGCACATAGTCGTCGGGCAGGTGGGCGTCGCCGGGCACCTCGATGGCGATCTCGACCGGCGCCTTGGGGGTCTCCCCCTTCAGCTCGCCGACCGCCTCGGTGACCATCTGACAGTAGAGGTCGTAGCCGACCGCGGCGATGTGGCCGGACTGACCGGTGCCGAGCAGGTTGCCCGCACCGCGGATCTCGAGGTCGCGCATCGCGATCCGGAAGCCCGATCCGAGCTCCGTCGCCTCGCCGATCGTCTTGAGCCGCTCGTAGGCCTCCTCGCTGAGGACCTGGTCGACCGGATGGAACAGATAGGCGTAGGCGCGCTGGCCGGCGCGGCCGACCCGGCCACGGAGCTGATGGAGCTGGCCCAGCCCGAGCCGGTCGGCCCGGTCGACGACGAGGGTGTTGACGGTCGGCATGTCGATCCCGGACTCGATGATCGTGGTGCACACGAGAACGTCGTAGGCACCCTCCCAGAAGTCGATGACCACCCGCTCGAGGGTGCCTTCGTCCATCTGACCGTGAGCGACCGCGACCCGCGCCTCGGGGACGAGGTCACGCAACCGCTCGGCGACGTGCTCGATGTCGCGCACCCGGTTGTGCACGAAGAAGACCTGGCCCTCCCGAAGCAGTTCGCGCCGGATCGCCTCGGCGACCGCCCGCTCCTCGTACTCGCCCACATAGGTGAGGATCGGTTGACGATCCGCCGGCGGCGTGTTGAGCAGCGACATGTCGCGGATGCCGGTCAGGCTCATCTCCATGGTCCGCGGGATCGGGGTGGCGGTGAGGGTGAGGACGTCGACGTCGGTCCGCAGCTCCTTGATCGCCTCCTTGTGACTCACCCCGAACCGCTGCTCCTCGTCGACGATCAGCAGGCCGAGGTTCTTGAACCCGACCTCGCCCCCGAGGAGGCGATGGGTGCCGATGACGAGGTCGACCTCGCCGTCCTTGAGGCCGTCGGTGACCTCCTTGGCCTGCTTGGTCGTCAGGAAACGGCTCAGCACCTCGACCCGGATCGGGTACGGCGCCATGCGTTCGGTGAAGGTCGTGAAGTGCTGCTGGGCGAGCAGAGTGGTGGGGACGAGCACGGCAACCTGTTTGCCGTCCTGGATTGCCTTGAACGCCGCACGCATGGCGACCTCGGTCTTGCCGAAGCCGACGTCGCCGACGACGAGGCGATCCATCGGCGACTCGCGTTCCATGTCGTTCTTGACGTCGATGATCGCGCTGAGCTGATCGGTCGTCTCCTGGACTGGGAACGACGCCTCGAACTCGCCCTGCCACGGCGTGTCGATCGCGAACGCATGGCCGGGGCTCGTGACCCGGCGCTGGTAGAGCACCACGAGCTCCTGGGCGATCTCCTGGACCGCCGACCGCACTTTGGCCTTGGTCTGGTGCCAGTCAGCGCCGCCCATCTTCGACAGCGTCGGCGTGTCACCACCGGTGTAGTGCCGTACGGATTCGATCTGATCCGACGGGACGTAGAGCTTGTCGCCCCCGCGGTACTCGAGCAGGAGATAGTCGCGCTCGTTCCCACCGATCGCTCGGGTGACCATGCCACTGAAGCGGGCGACGCCGTGCTGGTGGTGCACGACGAACGAGCCCTCGGTGAGATCTTCGAAGAACCGCTGGGTGTCGCGCTTGCGCCGCCGGGCCTGGCGGTGGGTTCGCCGTCGGCCGGTGAGATCGGATTCGGCGATGACGGCGAGCTTGATGTCGGCCAGCACGGCGCCGCGGTCGATCGGCGCGACCGCGATGCTGCCGGGCGGCGGGGTTTCGCCGACCGGTGTGGGTCCTGACCGCACCGGCATGACGACGTCGTGTTCCGCGAGAAGGCTCGACAGCCGGCCGGCGCTGGCGTCGCCATCGGCGGCGACGACCACCCTGTACCCCTCGGCCAACAGGTTGCGGATCTGGTTGATCGTCGGGGTGAGGTCGCCGACGACCGGCTCCCAACCGGAGGCAGCGACGACCGGTGTCGTCGGCTTGTCCGGGGTGGCGAGGATCGACCAGGACGGTGCGCCGGTCTCTGCGAGCAGGCGATCGAAGTCGAGGTGGAGGCGGTGGACGTCGTCGGCGGCGACGTCCCAGGTCTTGGCGAGGGTCGAGGCGAGGTCGGCCTCTTCGGCCAGGATCTCCGCAGCGCGATCGCGCACCCGCCGGGGTTCGACGAAGGCGATGAGGCCGTCGTCGCCGATGAGGTCGGTGACGAGGTGTTCGCCCTCGACGAGCCAGGGCAGCCACGACTCCATGCCGTCGAACAGCACACCGTCGGCGAAGCGGTCCCATTGCTCGCGACCCCATGGTTCTTCGCCGACCAGGGCAGCGGCTCGTTCTCGGCGGGCCTCGGTCGGCCGGAACTCGCGACACGGGAAGATCCGTACGGCGTCGATCGGCTGGGTGGACCGCTGGTCGGCGACGGCGAATTCGGTGAGCCGGTCGACCTCGTCGCCCCAGAGATCGATGCGGACCGGCGCGTCGGCGGTGCTCGGATACACGTCGACGATCGAGCCCCGCACTGCGACCTCGCCGCGGTGTTCGACCTGGCCCTCTCGCCGGTAGCCGAGCATGACCAGCTGCTCGACCAGTTCGACCGGGTCGACCTGGTCGCCGGGGGCGATGACCACCGGCGGGCGGCCTGCTTCGGGGTCGATGCGTTGAATCAACGCCCGGGCCGATGCGACGACGAGCGACGGGGGACGATCACTTCGCAAGCGATGCAGCACTTCGAGCCGCTGCCCCATGGTCTCGACGCCGGGTGAGACCCGCTCGAACGGCAGGGTCTCCCAGGCGGGGAAGTGCAGCACACGGTCTGCGCCGAGGATCGCAGCGGCGTCGGCGGCGAGGCGTTCGGCCTCGGCCTGGGTGGGTGTGCCGACGAGTACGGGGCGACGGTCCGACGCAGCGACGAGGCCGGCCACGACCAACGCTCGACCGGGGTCGGCGACGGCGATGACCGGGTCGCGGCGGCCGAGGGCGGCGTCGATGGACGGTTCGTCGCTCAGCAGATCGAGGAGATCGCCGAGGGGGGCGGGGGTTCGGAGTTCGGGCACGGAGGAGACGACGGGTTCGGGTCCGACTGGGTTCAGGTCCGGTTGTAGTGGTTCATCGTCGCTTCG
>JBCCWI010000053.1:0-29281 GCA_039193795.1 Actinomycetota bacterium
CCGATGCTCGAGGCCGGCAACGTCTACGCCGCCCAGCCGCCCCTCTACACGACCAAGGTCGGCGATGAGATCTACCGGGTGTACAGCGACGAGGAACGCGAGGCGGTCACCGACGAGCTCTGCAGAGGCAACCGCAAGCGCGAGAACATCAAGTGGCAGCGATTCAAGGGGCTCGGCGAGATGAACGTCGACGAGCTGCGCCACTGTGCGCTCGACCCCGAGACCCGCACGTTGAAGCGCCTGACGATGGACGACGCCAAGCAGGCCAAGGAGGCCGCCAAGATGTTCGACGTCTTGATGGGCAACGACGTCAGTGTGCGGCGCGACTTCCTCGTCAAGAACTCGGCGCTGGTCGACGCCGCCACCCTCGACGTCTGATCGCCGGCCGTCAGGCGGCCTCGGCCGCCTGTTCCTCACCGTCATCGGCGCGGCGGCGGTCGCGCACCCGCCGCCGGAGCCGGCCGAAGGCGGCACGGCCGCGAGCGGCCCGCGATGTGTCGCCGGGACGGAATCCGAGCTGGTCGGTGAGCGTCCCGGTGTCGAACACGAGGTCGTGCTGTACGACGAAGCCCTCCTCGAGCTGCACGAGCGAGATGATGTCGAGGTCGATCTCGCGGCCGTTCGCCACCACCCCGTGCCAGGGCTCACCGGAGAACGTGCCGGTCATGCGGTGTCGGGCGGTGGCGGCATCACCCGACCCGTTCGCGTCGTGGATCTCGATCGCGAGGTCGGGGAAGGCGGCGAAGAGGGCGTCGAGCTCGGTGCGGAGCTGATCGGGCACCGCCACCTCCCCGAACAGCGGATGGCGTTCGAGGCCCCGTCGATGCCAGGTCGCGAGCACCGCATCGGTGTCGCGCTCGCCGTACGCCGTCAGCATCGTCTCGATCGCCCCGATCCCGTTGTCGGCGCGCGCCTCCGCGGCTTCGAGCCCGGTGCGGGCCTTCCACTCGCGATCGGATCGCTCGGCGTCGACCTCGGCGCCGACGATGACGGCCAGCGCCGACAGTTGGAACCACAGGAGCAAGACGACGATCGTCGCCAGCGGACCGTAGGTCTCGCCATAGCTGCCGAGGTTGGCGGTGTAGAACGAGAAGAGCCCCGACAACAGCACGAAGAGCACCGTCGCGACGATCCCGCCGACCGTGATCAGGCGGGGTGACAGCGGCTTGTCGTTGCCGCGGTGGTCGGGCCCGGTCCGGTAGAGCACCGAGAGGCCGACGGCCATCACCGCGCCGAGGATCGGGAACCGCAACGTGTTCAGCGCCAGGCTGGCGGCGTCGCCCAGACCGATCTCGTCGAGCAGCGGGGGAAGCGCCGCCATCAGGAAGGTGACGACCGACAACAGCACGATGCCACCGATCATGAGGGCGATCGCCAGCCCGCGCAGCAGCCACGGCTTGCGGGTCTCCTCGAGTTCGTAGGCGACGTTGAGCGACTTGATCAGGTTGGCCACCGCCCCCGACGCCGAGAACAGGGCGAGGGCGATCGAGATCGCGACGCTGAGCCCGAGCGCGCCGCCACTGCCGCCCGCGATCGACGACATCTGTTCGACCAGGAAGTTCCGGGTCGTCTCCGGGGCGCTCTCGAGCGCGTCGGTGAGCTGATCGGTGATGTCCTCGGGGTTCGACACCAGCCCGTAGACACCGATGATGCCGGTCAGGGCGGGGATCAGGGCGAGGAACGCGAAGAAGGCGACGCCGGCGGCGAAGATCGGCGCGTTGTGGCGGGTGATGCGGTCCTTGATGGCGAGCGCGAGATCCTTCACGTCCTGCATGACGCTGAGGCTAGGCCGCAGGTCGCGGATCGAGCCGAGCCGGTCAGAGGGTCGCAGTGATCCGTTCGTGACGACCGGACTCCTGCAGGGCGACGAGGCCGAGCCCGACGAAGCCGGCGATCACGATCGCGCCGCTCCAGATCTCCGGCGGCCAACGGAGGGTCTCGTTGCGCGCGGCGACGACGAAGAACGTCGCGAAGATCGCAGCGGGTCCGACGAACGCGGCGACCGACAGTGCCCGCCAACGGGCGAACCGCAGGGTCAGGTCGAACGCGAAGCCCCCGACCAGGACCGACGGCAGCGCCGAGGGCTCGTGGTCGAAGGCGTACATCTCCAGCACGGCGGCGAAGGTCCAGATGCCGGTCGCGGTGCCGAACGGCAGCTGCCACCGTCGAGCGACCAACAGGAGGGGCCCGAGCAGCACCGCGGTCTGGACGACGACCGAACCGAGGAAGAGAGCGACGTACTCCCAGTTCTGGTTCGTGCGCGGATCGAAGTCGACCGAGACGATCCAGGTCTCGGACAGCAAGAAGATGTACTCGATGAAGAAGACCAGAAGGGCGGTCGTGAGGGCAGCGGCGCCGACGGCGAGGTCGGCGCGGGGATCCTGGCGCGCCGCAGCGGCGCGCACGGGGGTCCAGAGCAACAGGACGGCGCCGGTGAAGAGCACGAGGTGGGTGGGGGAGAGCAGTGCATCGATCCCGACTTCGACGCCGAAGACGGTGTGCCAGATCGCGTCGCCGACGCCGCCGACGGCGAAGATCCCGATGCCGATCACCGACGTGCGATAGCCCGCCGGGAACCACTCGAGGATCGGGCCGGTGTGCGCCCGCCGCCGGCCCACGGCCGAGACCCAGCCTGCGAGCGAGATGAACGCCGCGTAGAAGATGGCGTGCCAGGGCGTGAAGAAGTCCTCGGTCTCGGTGTCGATGATGTTGGCGTGGGCGTAGCCGTCGATGAAGAGCCCGGCGATGAGCCAGGCGATGATGGCGAGCGTGACCGTGTCCTCGAACCGGGTCGACAACGTGGTCACCGGGGCCGCCGCACCGGTACGCGTCGTGGTCATGTGTGGCACCATCGGACGGTGACGCCCGATTTCAACGAGAACATCGAACGCGACGGTACCGCCGCGGTCGCCACCGAGTCCTGGCGCGAGTTCCTCCTGGGGGACGTGCCCGACGACGAACTGCCCCCGCCCGACGCGGATCTGCTGTCGATGTGGGTCGCCGACATGGACATCGCCGCTCCACAGGTCGCGGTCGATGCGATGCGCGAACGCCTCGATCGCCGGATCCTCGGCTACACGCGTGCGGCCGACGAGGCGTACCGCACGGCGTTCGCCGAGTGGTGTGCGCGCCGCTACGACTGGGCCTTCGACGACGACCACCTCGTCATCGGTCGCGGGGTCGTGCCGGCGCTGATCGATCTGATCGACTGCATCTGCGACGACCCCGGTGACAAGGTCGTCACCCTGACGCCGGCCTACCACTGGTTCGAGGAGGCCACCCACCAGCACGGGCTCGAGCTGGTGACGTGTCCGCTCGTGGTGGTCGACGAGCGCACCACCGTCGACCTCGGCGCACTCGAGCCACTGCTCGCCGATCCGGATGCGCGGCTCTTTCTGCTGTGTCACCCCCACAACCCGAACGGTCGCGACTGGACCGTCGAGGAGCTGACGGCGATGGCCGACCTGTGCCGCGCCCACGGGGTGCAGATCATCAGCGACGAGATCCACGCCGACCTGTTGCGCAGCGGCCGCCATCACACCCCGCTGGCGGCCCTCGCGCCGCCCGAGGACGAGGTGGTCACCTGCCTCGCGCCGAGCAAGACCTTCAACCTGGCGGGCCTGCTGTTCTCCAACATCGTCGTCCCCGGCGACGAGCTCCGAGCGAAGTTCGACGAACGTAACTCGGGGATCACCAACCCGCTCAGCCTGGCGGCGGCGACCGCCGTCTACCGCGAGGGCGATGCCTGGCTGGACGCCCTGCGGCTCCATCTCGACCACAACCTGCGACTGGTCGGGGAGACCGTCGCCAGCCGGCTTCCCGCTGCCCGCTACGAGATCCCCGACGCCACCTATCTCGCCTGGATCGACCTCGGCGCCCACGCCGACGGGATCGACGACCTCAGCGCCTTCTTCGCCCGTGAGGCCCATGTCCTGGTCGAAGGGCCCCACAAGTTCGTCGCCGACGCCGATCGCTGCATCCGGCTCAACGTGGCGTGCCCGACGCAGAAGGTCGTCGACGCGCTCGACCGCATGATCGGTGCCCTGGAGCGCCACGCGGCGGGTTCGGTCGCTGCCGCGACCGCCGATCCCCTCGGGTAGCCCGGCCGCCGTCTGCGGCGGGTCAGAGCGAGTAGTCGATCAGGCCGCGGATGATCTCGCCGGCGTGGAGGGCCCGGTACCCCTCGTTGATCTCGTCGAGCGGGTACTTCGCGGTCACCAACTCGTCGAGCTTGAGCTTGCCTTGGTCGTAGAGCCGCAGCAGCCGGGGGATGTCGGCGCGGGGGTTGCAGTAGCCGTAGATCGAGCCGTGGAGGTGCTTGCCGCTCATCGCGAAGTCGACCGTGTTGAGGCTGATGTCGTTCTGGGCCATGTCGCTGAGCGAGGTGAGGGTCAGGCTGCCGCCCTTGCCGACCATCGCCATGGCGGGGGCGAAGAGGTCGGAGGTCGCATCGCCGACGGTGATGATCACCGAGTTCGCCCCGCGGCCCCACGAGAGTTCGTCGACCAGTGGGGTGGCATCGTCGATCGATGCGACCGCGTGGGTCGCCCCCATCGTCTGGGCGAACTCACGCTTCATCTCGATCGGGTCGACGGCGATGACGTTGGCGGCGCCGGCCATCGCCGCGCCCTGCACCGCATTGACCCCGATACCACCCGTGCCGATCACGACGACGGTGTCGCCGGCACGGACATCGGCGACGTTGACCGCGGAGCCCCATCCGGTCGCGACACCACACGAGGTGAGCGAGACCGCCTCGAGCGGGTACCAGTCGCCGACCGGCACCACCGAGTTCTCGTGGACGACCGCGTACTCCGAGAAGGTGCCGATGCCCGACATCGCCCGCACCGGGCCGCGGGGCCCGGTGAAGGTCTCGGTGCCGTACATGATCTCGGCGCCGTTGTCGCACAGGTACTGCTGGCCGTTCGCACACGACGGACACCGGCCACAGGACGGGATGAACGAGGCGGCGACATGGTCGCCGACCTCGAACCCGCGGACGTTGTCGCCCACGAACTCGACGACGCCGGACCCCTCGTGGCCGCAGACCATCGGCAGCGCTGCTTCGGTGAAGTCGCCCATGCGGATGTGTTCGTCGGAGTGGCACAGGCCGGCGTAGCTCATCTTGACGAGCATCTCGTCGGGGCCCGGATCGCGGAGTTCGAACTCGTCGATGACCCAGGGTCCGTTGACTTCGTAGGCGGCGGCGGCGCGTGTCTTCATGCCGGAACGGTAGGTGGGGGAGCGGGCGGCTGTCACACCCATCGAGTAGAACTACAGGCATGGAATTCGACGGCGAAGTGGCAGAGGTGGCGGTCCCGACCCCACCGCCGCGCCTCTCGCCGTCGGGGGCGGGCACGTTCGAACAGTGCCCTCGCCGCTGGCGCATGCGCTATGTCGACCGCCTGCCCGATCCGCCGGGCGAGGCCGCGCTGGCGGGCAGCTTCGCCCATCGGGTCCTCGAGTTGTTCATGCAGCGGTCCCCCGAGGAGCGCACGGTCGAGGCGGCCAAGGTGATCGCACGCGAGGAGTGGGCCGACGTCGAAGCCGATCCGGATTTCCAGGCCCTCGGGTTCGACGCCGACGGGGCCAAGCAGTTCCGCTGGAAGTCGTGGTTGGCGATCGAGGGTCTGTGGGCCCTCGAGGATCCCACGACCGTCGAGGTCCGGGCCACCGAGCAAGACCTCGAGGTCGACCTCGGGGGTGTGCCGTTCCGAGGCATCGTCGACCGTCTCGACGAAGAGGGCGACGGGCTCATCGTCACCGACTACAAGTCCGGCAAGGCCCCCTCGCCGCGGTACCGACGGGGCCGGCTCGATCAGGTCCTGCTGTACGCCGCGGCGGTCCAGGCCGACACCGGGGAGATGCCGGTGCGGGCCCGGCTTCTGTACCTCGGCCAGCGACCTGTCGGCATCGACGTCAACCAGAGCGAGATCGACGGGGTCGTCGAGAAGCTGTCGGGTACCTGGTCGGCCATCAACACCGCGTGCGCCGACGACGAGTTCGAGCCGCGCACGGGGCCGCTGTGCGGGTGGTGCCCCTACGTCGACCGCTGCCCGGAGGGCACCAAGGAGGTCGCGAAGCGTCAGGCCAAGCACGACGCCGAGGTGGCGGCCCTCACCGACTTCGAGGAGCGGATGGCGAGCTGAGCGCTCAGGCGCCGTCGATGCGACGCCGCTGCTGTCGCTTCCACAGCCACCGCAACGTGAGCAGGCCGATGAGGCCACCGAGGGCGGCGCCCATGCCGGTGCTGATCACGAGCGAGTCGGGTACGGGGTCCGCCGGTGCGGGGGTGACCCCGACCGCGGGTGGCGGGTCGTCGGTCGCGATCCGCGACGCCGAGCTGGGGTCGGGGTCGGGGTCGGCGGCGGGCGCATCGCCGAGGAGCGCGTCGACGGGTGCCGGGTCGGCGTCGGCCGGTTTGGGCCGGCGCCGGTTGGCCTGAGGGTCATATGCCATGGCTGGCCTCCGTCGGATGGGCGAAGAATTCGGGGATCACCGTCGTGAAGAGATGATCGATCTCCGCCGCCGCTTCGGCCGCACCGGGCCGGGGGTCGAGGGCATGGATCGGCATCGACGCAGCCGAGGCCTCGGGGATGGCGGCGCGCAGGTGGACGGGGTCGAGCACGAGCTCGCCGTGGTCCTCCTGGAGCTGCTCGTACCAGTAGCGGTTGTCGCGGGTCCGGCCGAGGCGGTTGACGGCGACGCCGGCGAGCCGCAGCGCGTCGGCGCCCCGGCGGACGGCGATGCGATCGATCGTGCGCTTGATCTGGGTCACGCCGTCGGACGCCCAGGCACCGGGCTCGGTGACGATCAGCGCCCGGTCGGCGGCGAACAGACCGTTGACGGTGAGCAGGCCGAGCGAGGGGGGACAGTCGATGATGACGAGGTCGTGGCCGACGCCGTGCAGCGCCATCGCCAGCCGGTCGTTCGCGCCGATCGGGTCGGTCAGTAGCTGGGACTCTCGCATGGCCAACGCCGGGGTGGCGGCGACGACCGACGGCGGTCGGACCCCGTCGGGTTCGGCCGGCCATCCACTCGCCAGCCGCAGGCCGGCGATGGCGCCGGACCGTTCTTCCGCCAGTGCTTGGTCGACCGAGAACGGCGGATCCCACACGCCGAGCCCGGTCGTGGCGTTGCCTTGCGGGTCGAGATCGACGACGAGGGTGTCGATGCCGCTCGCCCACGCGCTGGCGGCCAGCCCGAGGGCGATCGTGGTCTTGCCGACCCCACCCTTTTGATTGACCACGGCGACGACCGGCATCCCGCAACCGTAGCGGGCCCGTCCCTCTGGTTCGGCCGTCAGGCGAAGAGTTCGGTGATCACCGTGCCCCCGGTGGGCAGCACGAGGTCGGCATGGATCCCCAGCCAGCCTTCTGCGATCGTCGCGTAGTAGTCGTCGAGCATGGTCGTGGCGACGAGATTCCCGTCGTCGTCGAGCCGGTCGATGCTGGGTGCGTCGCTGAAGAGTCCGGTGTTCACCGGTCCACAGAGCAGTGCGGGGGCGGCGGTGCCGTGATCGGTGCCGGACTGGTTCTCCTCGGGACGACGCCCGAACTCGCTGGTCGTGACCGTCAGCGTCTTCTCGGCGAGTCCACGGGCGGCCAGATCGTCCTGGAAGGCGGCGAGCGAGGGTCCGAGGTTCCGCATCAGGTCGTCGTGGGCGTACATCTGACCGTCGTGGGTGTCGAAGCCGCCCAACTCCACGTGCACGACCCGGATGCCGGTGCCGCTCGCCAGCAGGCCGGCGGCGATCTGGAGCTGGAAGGCGAGGTCGGTGTCGGGGTAGCCCTTCGCCTCCCGCCCGGTCTGGCCGTCCTCGCCCTGCGCGTACACCGCCTCGGCCTCCGCCTGGAGCGACTCGAGCAGCTCGCCGAAGGCGAGGGCGTCGCCGAGCCCGGTCCGGGCGATGCCGAGCCGTCCGTCCCCGGCGCCGTCGGCGGCCAGCGATCGCAGGCCGCGGCGCAGGTTCTGGAACCAGGCGTCGTCCTCACCGAGGAACCAACCGGCCCACGGATCCGGGATCCCGATGGTCGTCGCCTTGTCTGCGGTCAGGAAGGGGGAGGCGGCCTGACCGACCGTCACGCCGGTGATCGCCCCCGGCTCGGCGAGTTCGTCGCACAGCCGACCGAGGAACCCGGTGCGGATGCCGAGGTCGCCGGCGCTGTCGCCTTGCCACCACCGGGTCTCCATCTCGAAGTGGGATCCGTCGGGCACCGCCGTGCCGATCCCCTGCACGACGGCGAGGCCCCGGTCGCGCACGCCGGCGAGCTCGCCGTGGAGTTGGGTGCCGGGGACGAAGTCGGCGAGCGCGGTGTCGGGCGTGAGGAGGGTGGGCCGCAGGTCGCGCAGCCGGCCCGACTCGGGCACGACCGTCGCGAGGCCGTCGTTGCCACCTCGCAGTTCGACCACGACCAGCAGCCGGCCGGCGAGGTCGGCGGCCGACGCGCTCGTCGCCACCGCAGCCGGCGCCGGGACCCTCGGGGCCGGTGCGGCGATCGACCCCGGCAGCCCGATCGGAGCCGAACCGCCGGCGCCGAGGGCGCGGTAGCCGCCGGCGGCCACCAGGCCACCGGCGCCCAGCAGGCCGAGCAACTGGCGACGGGTCGGACGGGACCGGCCGACCACCGCACCACCGGTCACGGGCGGGATCGAGGGTGGTGTGGTGGCCGGCGCGGCGTTCGGTGCCTCGGCGGTGCCGTCGGCGGCCGCGGTCGCGGCCGGGGTCGGGAGGCGGTCGGCTGTCGGTCGAGACGGCGGGGTCGGGAAACCGGGAGGGAGGGTCATCGGATCGGTGCTTTCGTCGAGGTGGGTCGGGAACGGATCAGGCGAGCGCGAACTCCGGGGAGCACAGGCTCAGGGCGAACAGCAGCTCGAGGCCGGAGTCGAACTCGCCCTGACGGGCGATGGCCTGTTCGAGGGTCGATCGGGTCTCCGGCGAGACCTCCCAGATCGAGCAGCGGGCGAGGACCGCGTCGACGGTGGGGTCGATCGACGTGTCGAGCGACTCGTCCCACGACCGTCCGAGCACCTGATTCACCCGGGTGAGGATCTGGCTGGCGCCGAGCCAGCGGTCGTCGTCGGGCCATCCGGCGACATTGGGTGGGGAGAGCGGGACCTGGCCGGCGAGGTGGAGCTGCCAGGTGTCGATCGGGGCGTGATCGGCGCCGAGGGCGGACAGCGCACCGATCAGCCACTCGACCGGCTGACGGGGGCGAGTGCGGCGGCCGGCGGCGAACCCGTCGCTGCGGACGATGGCGGCGACGAGCGGCAGGATCTCCAGATCGGCCGCACGGAAGATGCGACCGAGGCGTTCCGCCTCCGCCGGTTCCGGGTCGTGGCCGACCAGGTGGCGGTGCAGGCGGGTCGCGACATGGACCGGGCAGGCCGGATGGTCACACACGGCGTCGGCGATCTCGTCCGTTCCGAAGCGTCCCCGCGTGCCCAGGAACGACACCGGCCGGTCGTAGTGCGTCTCGGGATCGAACCAGGCGGTGTGGCTCTCCCAGTCGACATGCCATCCCGACAGCGCTCGAGCGCCGGCCTTGACGTCGTCCTCGGTGAAGTTGCCGACCCCGAGGGTGAACAGCTCCATCAGCTCACGGGCGAGGTTCTCGTTCGGGCTCTCGCCGTTGGATCCGGCGCCGTCGAGGTACAGCAGCATCAGCGGATCCCGGAGCATCGCCCGGGTGAGCTCCCGGAAGTTGCCGAGTGCGTGTCGGCGCATGGTGACGTGGTGGTTCCAGACCATCTCGGACTCGCCGGAGTGCAGATGGGCGGTGAAGTGACCGTGCCAGTACCACACCATGCGTTCGTGCAAGCCGGCGTCGGGGTGACGGAGGCGATGGAGCCACCACTGCAGGACGTCCTCGTCCTCGAGCACGGGCTCGCCGTCGTCGTCGGTGCGGACCTCGACGTCCTCGCCGGTGCGTTCCGCCTCCAACCGCGCCCGCAAGCCGATCGGCATGGGGAGGTCGAGGGCCGAGCCGCCGCCCCGCTCTGCGACGGCACGGTCGGCCGTGTCGGCGAGGAGACGGTCGACGATGTCGTCGTAGGTGTGTACGGCGAGGCGGTCGACCCGACCCGCCGCGGGGCCGAACGTCGTCCGGCGCAGGAGGTGGGCGATCGCCTCTCGGTGCTCGATCTCGTCAGCGGTGAGGTTCATGGCCGGACCGTACGAATCGGGCCGTGAGTCCTCGGTGAAGCGCCCCTTCATGACAGCTTCATGTGCAGCGGGCCAGACTGTCGCGATGCGGCTGCTGTTGGTCGAGGACGACGTGTCGTTGGCGACCGTGGTCGAGCGAGGTCTGCGCGAGGACGGCTACGCCGTCGACGTCAGCGGGTCGATGATCGACGCGCTCCACCAGCTGCAGACCAACGAGTACGACGTCGCCGTGCTCGACCTCGGCCTGCCCGACGGCGACGGCATGCAGATCTGCCGCCACATCCGGAGCGGTTCGGGGTCGGCCTCGCCGCACCTGCCGGTGTTGATGCTCACCGCCCGCGACGGCCTGTCCGACAAGGTCGAGGGGCTCGACGCCGGCGCCGACGACTATCTCACCAAGCCGTTCGACTACCCCGAGCTCACCGCCCGACTGCGGGCGCTGCTGCGCCGCCCGGCCAACGCCCACGCGCCCGTGCTCACCGTCGGGGACGTCAGCCTCGATCCGGCGGCACGGGTGGTGCGGCGGGCGGCGATCACCGTGCCGCTCACCGCCCGAGAGTTCTCCCTGCTCGAACATCTGATGCGGCACGCCGACGAGGTCGTCAGCCGCGAGACCCTGCTCGAGCACGTGTGGGACGCCAACTACGACGGGCTGTCGAACGTGGTCGACGTCCACATCGCCAACCTGCGACGCAAACTGGCGCTCGACGATGCTCACGATCCGGTCGAGACGGTTCGGGGTGTCGGCTACCGCATGATCACCGAGGCCACCACGTGAACCTGCAGCGCACCCGGGTCCAGCTGACCCTGCTCTACAGCGTGCTCACTGCGCTCGCGGTCGGCGCGATCGGCTGGTATGCGGTTCGCGAGGCCACCGATCGCATCGAGGACTCGGCCGAGCGCGAGGCCGAGGCGGTCATCCGCGACGTCACCCTCGACTGGCCGGCGTTCGACGGATCCGGGCCGGGCAACACCTGGCTGGTCAATGTGGCCGACCGCTGGACGAACCCGGTCGGCGACACCTGGATCGAGCCGCCGCTGTTCACCCTCGCCGAGACCAGTTGGGGCAATCCCACCTTCGACGAGTTCGACTTCGACGGGGTGACCTACCTGTCCTACACCGTGCCCATCCCGATCGAGGGCGAGGAGTGGCGCGAGGCGTTCGTCACCACCGTCGATCTCACGCCGTTCCGCGACGACGCGTCGTCGATCCGCTTCCGCATCTGGCTAGCGGCGATCGGGTCGATCCTCGCCGCCAGCGCAGCCGGCTACTGGGTCGCCGGCCGGTCGTTGGCGCCGGCGCGGTTCGCGATGCGCCAGCAGCGGGACTTCATCGCCGACGCCGCCCACGAGCTACGGACCCCGCTGGCGGTGATCCAGGCGTCGGCCAGCCACACCCTCTCCCGTGAACGCGACGGCGACAGCTACCGCGAGTCGCTGGAGGAGATCCGGGAGGCGGCCCAGCGTGCCGGCGTCGGCGTGGCCGAACTGCTCGAGCTGGCGCGGCTCGAAGCGGGCCAGGCGACCTTGCGCAAGGCGCCGCTCCGCCTCGATCTGCTCGCCGAGGAGGTCGCGGCCGGTATCCGGGTCGACGAGGTGCTCGTCGAGGCCCAACCGACCGGGGCACTGGTCGTCGACGCCGACTATGGCATGGTGCGCCAGTCGGTCGAAACGCTGACGAACAACGCCATCAGCCGGGCCGACCACGTGTGGCTGTCGACCGGGCAGGTCGACTCGTGGGCGGTGATCGACATCGCGGACGACGGGCCCGGCTTCGATCCCGAGATCCTGCCACACGTCTTCGACCGGTTCCGTCGCGGCGACAGCCGTGGCTCGAGCGGGCTCGGGTTGGCGATCGCCAACACGATCGTCACCGCCCACGGCGGGCGCATCGAGGTGTCCAACCGCCCCGAGGGCGGGGCGCTCGTCCGGGTCGTGTTGCCGATCGGGTCGAGTGCGAAGGCCTGATCAGGCGGCTGCGGAGCGGGTCGCGACCCGGACGATGTCGTCGAGCGCGTCGACGAGGTCGGGGTTGGCGGCGAACAGCGCCTGGGCCTCGGGGCAGGCCCAGGGTCGGCACAGCGCCTCGGCCGGGAGACCGGAACGCACCCACGCGGTGGCGATCCGGCGGATCGCGCCGTCGACCGACGGGTCGGCGGCCGCGATCGTGGCGCCCGCCATGGCTTCGATGTCCCAGTCCGCCGAGGTGACCATGGAGCCGCGCACGAGGTCGAGCCGGTAGCGGATCGCTTCAGCGGCAATGCTCGTGTGGTTCACCGGCGCCGTTCCCTCCCCTGAAAACCCGGCCTGGTTTCCGCTCAGGGTACGAAATGCGCCGTTGCGAAGGGTGGATCCCGATCGCGCGGGTCGCGCGATCGTGCGCGCGGAGCGCGCGACCATCAGCGACGGCGAGGTCGTGGCGGATGGCCGATCGGGCCGGTCAGCTCGCGGGACGAGCGCCCGCGGGTCGACCGGCGGGGCGGACCGGCGCCGGGCAACAGTCGAGGGCGCACACGTCGGGCCGCACCGCCAACGACCCCAGCGCGCTGCGGGGGACGCTGGCGCGGTCGGCGGCTCGTTCGGCCGCGATCCGCTCCCGGACCAGGTCGACCCACATCGAGACGAAGGCCGGCTCGGGATCGGTGCCCGGTGCGACCGCCCGGGTCACGGTGATGCCGGCCGCTTCGGCCGTCTCGACCGCCTGGGTGTCGAGGTCCCACATGACCTCCATGTGGTCGCTCACGAACCCGATCGGGATGATCACCGCCTGTTCGACCCCGTCGGCGCCCAGCGCCTCGAGGGCGTCGTTGACGTCGGGCTCCAACCAGGGGATCTGCGGCGGTCCCGACCGGCTCTGCCAGACGAGGCTCCACGGCAGCGTCGGATCCGGGAGCGAGCCCACCACGATGCGGGCGGCCTCGTGGAGCTGCTCCTCGTAGTCGCACTGGGCGGCCATCGACGTCGGGATCGAGTGGGCCGTGAACACCAGGGTCGGCCGGGCGTCGGGGCCGTGCTCGTCGATCGCGGTCCGGGTGGCGGCTACGAAGGGTTCGATGAAGCCGGGATGGTCGTAGTACGCCCGGACCTTGTCGATCTCGGGCACCGCGAGCTCCGGTCGCCGCGCCGCGACCTCGGCGCGGGCCGCGATCAGGTTCTCGCGGTACTGCCGACAGCCGGAGTACGACGAGTACGCCGAGGTGAACACCGATAGCGCCCGTCGAATGCCGTCCTCGGCCATGCGCTCCACCGCGTCGGGCAGATAGGGATCCCAGTTGCGGTTCCCCCAGTACACGGGCAGCGGGAGTCCGTCCTCGGCCAGCGCGGCTTCGAGTGCGGCCCGCTGGCGACGGCACTGGTCGTTGATCGGGCTGACCCCGCCGAAGTGGGCGTACTGTTCGCCGACCTCGGCCAGGCGCTCGCGCGGGATGTTGCGGCCCGCGGTGACGTTCTCGAGGAACGGGATCACGTCGTCGGGACCTTCGGGCCCGCCGAAGCTGACGAGCAGGATGGCGTCGTAGGGGGAGTCGACCACGCTCGGAGACTAGGTCGCCGCGCGCCTTTTCGTTCTGCCGGGCGCTCGCTAGATTTCGCCCGCGACGGGTGGAGGGCCGTGGGCGCGTACGAGCCGGCAGCCGCGTGCTCCACCCATGCGGCATCCGCCGATCCACCCATGCCCTACGAGCCTCACCCCACCGCTGCGGACCTCGAATCCGCCCGTCGCGTCACCGCGGCGCGCCCCCACGATCTCGGCCTGCCGTCGGGGTGGGCGCGGCTGCGCCGCGTCGTGGGTTTGCTCGCGGTCCTGTCGTTGATCGCCGCCTGGCAGGCGATCGGCGTGTCGGCGGAGACGGTCGACGACCTGCGTGGCGACATCCCGACCGGCGACGAGGTCCGGGCGGAGATGGCCGAGGTCGCCGATGACCGCCTGCAGTCCCTCATCTCGCTGACCGCGGCCGAGGCGGATCTCGCCGAGGTGCTCTACGCCCGCGACGGGCTCGATGACGAACAGCGGCGGCTCGCGGCCGAGATCGAGGCGGCGACGGACAACCTGCGGCGCCTGGCGATCGAGACCTTCATCACCGGCGGCGACGTCGCGGCGATCGAGTACCTCGCCGCAGTCGGCGGGGCGTCGGACTTCTCGTGGCGGCAGTACCTCGTCCGCAACCACGCCGGGTCGTCGCAGGTCGCGGTCGAACGGCTCCGGACGTTGCGGGAGCGGGCCGACCAGGCCGTGCTCGAGACGATCAACCGGGCCGAGACGCTGCGCAACGAGATCGCGGTCCTCGAGGCGGAGATCGTCACCCTCGACGACCGCGAGGACACCCTCAACGAGCTGCTGCCGCTCGCGGACGCCTGGGACCGCACCGCGGTGGCGGTCGCCGAGGGTCAGTGGGGCATTGCGCCGAGCGACCGTTGGGAGAAGTTGCGGCGCTGCGAGTCGACCGACAACTACCAGGCGATCAACCCGTCCGGGGTCTACCGGGGCGCGTACCAGTTCGACTTCGCGACCTGGCAGACGGTCGGCGGCACGGGCGATCCGGCGGCCGCGCCGCCCGAGGAACAGGACGCTCGAGCCCGCGAGCTGTATGCCCGTCGCGGCCATCAGCCCTGGCCCGAGTGCGGCCGGTTCCTGGTCGACGGCGATCTCGAGCTCGGCGATCTCGAAGACGAGGATCCCGAGACCGGCGAACCCGCCGACGCGCCGGATGCCGAGGCGTCCACCGGCGCCGACCAGCCCACCCCGGAGACCGACGGCGGCGAGACCGGCACCGACGAGTAGTCGGTCCGACCGGCGAGTTCAGCCCCCCAGGAGGCGGCGGGCGACCTGGCCGAGACGGCTCGGCTGCGGTGGCTCCCAGCCCTCGGGGACGAGATGCGGCGCCTTGGCCGACAGCACGGTGATCACGTCGTCCGCGCTCGGGTTGACCATGCCGATGTCGCCGATCACCACGGTGGGGACCGTCTCGTTGCCGGCGGCGTGGCTGCGGACGACCGCCGCGTCGGCAGGGTCCTCCCAGATGTTGTGCTTGGCGAGCGGCACGCCCGCCCGGTCGAGGTGGCGGTTGAGGTTGGCGCAGAACCCGCACCCGGGGCGCCAGTAGAAGTCGACGGCGTCGATGGAGGATTCGGCCATGGTTCGTCCTTCGTCCGATGGTGAGCGGTGCCTCGTGTACAACCCGTGGGCGGCCTCGCCGATTCCATCACGGGTGTCACACGCCGACGGTAGCGTGCTCCCCATGTCGGACACGTCAGTCGCAGCGGTTCGAGCCGAGGGCCTCCGGCGCACCTTCGGTGACGAGGTGGTCGCCGTCGACGGCGTCGATCTCGAGGTCCAACCCGGGGAGATCTACGGCTTCCTCGGGCCCAACGGTGCCGGCAAGTCGACGGTCGTCCGCATGCTGTGCACCCTGCTGGCCCCGTCCGGGGGCAGTGCGTGGGTCGGTGGGCTCGACGTCGTCACCGACGCCGACGACGTCCGCCTCTCGATCGGGGTCGCCCTCCAGGAGGCCGGGCTCGACGACAGCATGACCGGCCGCGAGATCCTGACCACGCAGGGTCGACTGTTCGGGATGACCAAGGGTCAGATCGCGGCTCGGATCGAGGAGCTGGCGCCGATCCTCGAGATGCGTGCGCTCGATCGGCTCGTCAAGACCTACTCCGGCGGCATGGCGCGGCGGCTCGATCTCGCCGCGGCGTTGATGCACAACCCGTCGGTGCTGTTCCTCGACGAGCCCACGACCGGGCTCGACCCGCCCAGTCGCCTCCGGGTCTGGGAGGAGGTGCGTCGGCTCAACCGCGAGGTCGGCCTCACCTTGTTCCTCACCACGCAGTACCTCGAGGAGGCCGACGAGCTCGCCGATCGGGTCGGGATCATCAACGCCGGCCGGCTCGTCGCCGAAGGCACCCCATCGGAGCTCAAGCGCAGCATCGGCACCGACGTCGTGACGGCGGTGATCGAGGGCGATCCGGCCGCAGCCCAGACCGCGCTCGCCGCGGTGGAGGGCCTGACCTCGGTCGACGTGTTCGGCGCCGAGGTCCGGGCCGCGACCGACAACGGCGCCCAGTCGATCAGCCCGGTCGCGCTCGCCCTGGCGCAGGCAGGGGTCGCGGTCAAGGAGCTGAGCCTGCGCACCCCGACCCTCGACGACGTCTTCCTCGACGTCACCGGTACCCACCTCGAAGGAGGTCAGGCATGACCGACACCTCGTCTCGCATCGAGTTCACCGCCCGGCGCGCCGGCTTCGTCCAGGACACCATCTCGATCGCCCGGCGCTCGATCCGGCAGCTGCCCCGCGACGTCGCGTTCATCGGTCCGACGCTGTTCATCCCGCTGTTCTTCCTCGTGATCAACGTCGGTTCGCTGTCCGAGGCCGCCGAGTTCACCGCGATCGACATCAGCTATCGCGAGTTCCAGCTGCCCGTCGCGATCGTGTTCGCCGTCACCGGTGTCACCCGCGCGAACGCCATGGTCCTCGACATCCAGAACGGGTACTTCGATCGGTTGATGACGACGCCGGTCTCGCGGCGAGCCCTGTTGCTCGGCCACATGATGGCGGACTTCGTGCTCGTGATCGCCCTCGCCATCCCGGTGATGATCCTCGGGTTCGCGATCGGGGCCCGCTTCGACACCGGCGTGCTCGGTGTCCTCGTCTTCGTCCTCATGGGCGCGCTGTGGGGGCTCGCGTACACCGGCATCCCGTATGCGATCGCGCTCAAGACGGGAAATCCGGGAGCGGTGAACTCGTCGTTCATCATCTTCTTCCCGTTCGCCTTCCTCACCACCGCCTACGTCCCGCTCGAGAACATGAGCGGCTGGCTGGCCGAGGTCGCCCGGTACAACCCGGTCACCTATGTGCTCGGCGCGCTCCGCTCGTTGTTCAGCGGCTGGGACGGTGCCGAGCTGGGCAAGGGGCTCCTCGCCATCCTCGTGCTCGCCGTCGTCACCCAGACCCTGTCGTTCCGTGCTCTGAAGGGGCGGGTCGACGTGAAGTGAGGGTGCCGCGCCGCGGCACCGAGTCGGCATCGATCCCCATCGGTTCGGCGAAGGCCCGGACCCACGCGCCGTACCCGCGGTCGTTGGGGTGGTACCGGTCGGCCGAGGTCCCCTTCCACGGGCTGACCAGATGCGGTCCGAGATCGGCGACGATCACGTCGTTGGCGCCCGCGGCCTCGCGCAGCGAGCGGTGCACGTACAGCGCCGTCGGGCTGTACCGGGGTGCCGGCAGGGTCGACATGATGGTCCCGGCCGGCAGCTCGGCGGCGAGGGCCCGCAGCCGTCGGGCGAGGGCGCTCGGGTTCGGGTTGCGCATCAGATCGTTGGCCCCGCAGCACACGGTCACGATCGACGGTGGGTACGGCAGCAGATCGAGCAGGGGCAGCTGTTCGGCGAGGACGTGGTGGCTGTGGGCTCCCGATCGACTGAGGTTGATCAGCGCGTGCGGTCGTCCGTCGTCGGTGAGGGCGGCGTCGAGACGGGCGACCCAACCGTGATCGATCGTGGAGGCGCCGACCCCTTGCGCGGTCGAGTCGCCGAGCACGATCCACAGCGGCGGCTGATCGGGTCCGGCTGCGCGGCGCAACGCGTCCCCGGCGAGCTCGTGCCAGACGCCCTCGATCGGATCGATCTTGGCCGAGACGGCCCGCACCGCAGGGCTGATCCTCTGCATGACCCGGGTGAGCGTCGCCGGTGTCCACGCCGGGCGCGCGGCGAGGGCGTCCATGATCGGATGTCGTTGCTGGGTCACGACCGAACCTCGTGGGAGCGCAGGGGGATCGTCGTAGTCTGCGCCACGTGATCCTTGTCGACGTGGACCGCGTGAGCATGAGCCGTCCACTCCGTCCACTGTTCCAGGACGTGTCGGTCACTGTCGAAGCGGGCGATCGCCTCGGGGTGGTCGGCATCAACGGCACCGGCAAGTCGACCCTGCTCTCGGTCATCGCCGGCACCCGCGAACCCGAGACGGGCACGGTGCGGCGAGGTCGAGGCGTGACGACGGCCGCCGTCGACCAGGTGACCGCCCTCCCGCCCGGCACCGTGCGCGACGCAGTCGGTGGCGGCTGGCGCGGCGAGGCGGCGGTGCACCGCCTCGGCCTGGCCGAGGTGATCGACCGGCCGACCGACCAGCTGTCGGGTGGGCAGGAGTAGCGGGTGTCGCTCGCTCGGGCGCTCGTCGCCGACGCCGATCTGCTTGTGCTCGACGAACCGACCAACCACCTCGACGTCGATGCGATCGAATGGCTCGAACACGAGCTCGATCAGTTCCGCGGTGGCCTGGTCGTCGTCACCCACGATCGGTACGTGCTCGATCGGGTCGCCACCCGGATCCTGGAGCTCGATCGCGGCGCTGCGTACCTGCACGAGGGCGGCTACGACGGGTACCTCGAAGGACGGGCGGCGCGAGAGGAACGCGCCGCCGTCCACGAAGCCACCCGCCAGAATCTGGCCCGTCGCGAGCTGGCGTGGCTTCGGCGTGGCGCCAAGGCCCGCACCCGCAAGAGCCGTGCCCGCATCGAGCGGGCGACCGAGTTGATCACCACCCGCGCCCAGGCGGCGGCTCGCGACGGCGATCTGGATCTCGACTCACTCCACCAGGGCACCCCCCGGCTGGGTGATCAGGTGATCGAACTCCACGATGTCGCCGTCGGCTTCGACCCCGGTCAGCCCCTCGTCGCCGGCTTGGACCTCCTCCTCGATCGCCGCGAACGGCTCGGCATCGTCGGTGCCAACGGCTCGGGCAAGTCGACCCTGCTCGACGTGATCGCCGGCCGGCGCGACCCGCTCGGCGGTCGTCGTGTCCAGGGGCCGACCGTGTCGGTGGGCCTCCACGATCAGCAGGGCCGGGATCTCGACCCGCACATGAGGGTCCGGCAGGCCATCGCCGGCGATGGTGCCGAGCCCGACTGGTGGGACGTGCAGCTGCTCGAACGGTTCTGGTTCGACGGCGACGCCCAGAAGGCGCCGATCGAACTGCTCTCGGGCGGTGAGCGGCGCCGGCTTCAGTTGGTCCTCACGCTGGCCGCCAAGCCGAACGTGTTGCTGCTCGACGAGCCGACCAACGATCTCGATCTCGACACCCTGCGGGCGCTCGAGGACTTCCTCGACGACTGGCCCGGCGCCGTCGTCGTGATCAGCCACGACCGCACCTTCCTCGACCGGACGGTCGACGACGTCCTCGTCATCGACTCGGGCCGGGCCCGTCGTTGGCCCGGCGGCTACGCCGGGTGGCTCGCCGACCGAGATGGCGCGACCAACGTCCGCACCCTCGACACGTCGGGCGCGACCAAACCGGCTGCGGAACCACGGGAACGAGCCGAGCCCGGCCATCGATCGCGTTCGACGGTGCGCCACGAGTTGAAGGCCGCAGAGAAAGACATGACGCGGCTCGAGAAGCGGGTGGCCCAGCTGCGCGACGAACTCGCCGTCGCGGGGACCGACCACGAGGTACTCGCCCGGGTCGGGTCCGCGTTGGCCGACGAGGAGGCGGCGCTCGCCGAGGCCGAGGAGCGATGGCTCGAACGCACGACCGAACTCGAGGAGATCGACGGCCGGACGTGATCGGCGGCGGCCCCGCCCGCCGGTGCGGGCATGCGGGTCGGCCGGTCAGACCCGCTGCAGGCGGCGATGGGGGCCGGGTGGACGCGCGACCGCGATGGCATCGCCGGGTCGGATCGCCCCGCCGTGCACGACCACGGTCATGATCCCGGCGAGCGGTGCGAGGTCGCCGTCGGCGTCCAGGGGGCGCATTCGGGCCATGAGTCCCTCGTGGAGTCCGTTGATCTGGCCGCACGGATTGCGAAAGCCGGTCACCGCGAGCAGGGCGTCGTCGCCGACCGCGAGGGTCGCTCCGACCGGGAGGCTCATGAGATCGAGGCCGGTGGTCGTCAGGTTCTCGCCGAGGGCGCCCGGCGCCACCTCGAAGCCGTCGCCGGCGAGCTCGTCGAGCACTTCGGTGGCGATCAGGTGGACCTGCCGCAGGTTCGGTTGGGTCGGATCGGCGCGGACCCGCGAGCGGTGCTTCACCTGGGCGCCCATGTGCGCATCGCCGACGACACCGAGCCCCGCGACGACCTCGATCGCGTCGAG
Organism: Actinomycetota bacterium; assembly: GCA_039193795.1. Lineage (GTDB taxonomy): Bacteria > Actinomycetota > Acidimicrobiia > Acidimicrobiales > Aldehydirespiratoraceae > UBA11606. The sequence continues at coordinate 20,250 of JBCCWI010000053.1, forward strand.
CGGGCGCTTGCTGAAGGAGTGATCGGGGGAGGAATGCACGGCGGTGACGTTGGCCACGCTCAGACCCTAGGCGGGAATGCTCCGCCCCCACCGGGCGTTAGCCTGTACAGCATGACCGACACCGCCGCCTCCGAAGTCACCGACGAGATCATGATCGTCACCGACGCCGCCCGGGCGACGGTGCTCGACATCCGTTCCAACGAAGACGACGCCGACGCCCTCGGGCTGCGGGTCGAGGTCACCGGAGCGTCCGGCGTGGACTACACCTACGACCTCTCGCTCGAGCCGGTCGCCGAAGCCGCCGACGACGATCACCTCCACACCAACGAGGGGCTCACCGTCATCATCCCGGCGAACAGTGTGGACGCCATGCGCGGCGCGACCCTCGACCTGCCGTCGGTCGCCGGTCAGGGCGGCCTCGTGATCCGCAACCCCAACCGTCCCAACCCGCTGGGCGACTTCGGTCAGCTCGAGCTCACCGGCGACGCCGCCGACAAGATCACCATGCTGCTCGCCGAGCGCATCAACCCGGCCCTCGCGTCCCACGGCGGGTACGCCGAACTGATCGGGGTCGAAGGCGAGAAGGCGTTCGTCACGATGGGCGGCGGCTGCCAGGGATGCTCGATGAGCGCCGCGACCCTCCAGGAAGGGATCCAGCGGGCGATCCTCGAAGCGGTGCCCGAGATCACCGAAGTGGTCGACACCACCGATCACGGCCAGGGCGAGAACCCCTACTACAGCTGAATCGGTCGCTCAGCCGAGCAGGCTGCGAACCGAGGCGGCGATCCCCTCGCCGTCGAGCCCGAAGCGAGCGTGGATGTCGTCGGGGTCGCCATGGGGGATGTACTCGGTGGGGATGCCGAGCACCCGCACGCGGCAACTCGCGCCGCGTTCGCCGAGCGCGTCGCGAACCTCCGCACCGGCGCCACCGATGCGCAGACCGTCCTCGATCGAGACGACACAGTCGTGGTCGGCGATGTCGTCGAGCATGGCGGGATCGAGCGGCACCACGACGCGGGGGTCATAGACGGTGCACTCGATGCCCTCGGCGGCGAGGAGTTCGGCGGCCGCCGAGGCGGCTGGGAGCATCTGCCCGAAGCCGAGGAGCGCGACGCGGCCATCGCCGCCGCGGAGCTTGCGGGCCGAGAGACCAGCGCCGACCTCGCCGTGGGCGACGTGGGCGGCTTTGCCACGTGACCAGCGGATGGCGACCGGCCCGGACGTGATGTCCATGGCGTCCTCCATCATCTGCTGGAGTTCCTGGTAGCTCGACGGTGCGAACACCGTCATGCCGGGCACCTTGGTGAGCAGCACGAGGTCGAGCACGCCGTGGTGGCTGGCGCCGTCGGGCCCGGTGATGCCGGCCCGGTCGAGACAGAAGATCACCGGGAGGCCGTGGAGGCCGACGTCGAGGTTGACCTGGTCGATGGCCCGGGTGAGGAAGGTGGCGTAGACGGCGACGAGGGGCCGCAGGCCGCCCATCGCCATCCCGGCGGCGGCGGTGACGGCGTGCTGCTCGGCGATGCCGACATCGAAGCACCGGTCGGGGAAGCGGTCCCGGAACGGCAGCAGGCCGGTCGAGTCGGGCATCGCTGCGGTGATCGCCACCAGTTGGGGGTGCTGATCGCCGAGCTTCACGAGCGCCTCGCTGAAGGCGGCCGTGTAGGAGCCTTCCTTGAGCGCCGACCCGGTGTCGTCGAGGCCGGGCTTGGCGTCGTGCATGTTCTTGACCTGGTCGCGCTCGGCCGGCGCGTAGCCCTTGCCCTTCTGGGTGAGGCAGTGCACGACGACCGGTCCGGCGAACTCCGCCGCGTTCTCGAGCGCCTCCTCCATCGAGGCGATGTCGTGGCCGTCGAAGGGACCCATGTAGCGAACGCCGAGATCCTCGAAGAACGCCGAGGGCTCCCACATCTCGCGCACGGCCGCCTTCGACATCCGAACGCCTCGGCTGATCTGCTCGCCGACCCACGGGATCGCCTCGGCGATCTCCTCGATGCGGGCCTGGCGTCGCATGTAGACCGGGTTGTTGCGGATCTTGACCAGGCTCTCGGAGAGGCGCGACACCGTCGGCGCATAGGAGCGGCCGTTGTCGTTGAGCACGATCGTGACGTCGCTGTCGGCGTGACCCAGGTTGTTGAGCCCCTCGAACGCCATGCCGCCGGTCATCGCGCCGTCGCCGATCACTGCGACGATGCGGCGGCGGGCGTCGTTGGCTTCGAACGCCGTGGCGAGGCCGTGGGCGTAGCTCAACACCGTCGAGGCGTGGCTGTTCTCGATCCAGTCGTGATCCGACTCGCTGCGGCTCGGGTAGCCGGACAGGCCGCCGCCCTCGCGGAGCTTGGCGAAGTCGCCGGCCCGGCCGGTGAGGATCTTGTGGCCGTAGGTCTGGTGGCCGGTGTCCCACAAGATGACGTCGTGGGGCGACCGGAACACGCGATGGAGCGCGATCGTGAGCTCGACCGCACCGAGATTCGACCCGAGGTGACCACCGTGCTCGTTGACCAAGTCGATGATCAGCTCGCGCATCTGGTGGGCGAGATCGTCCAGTTCCTCGAAGGAACGACCGCGAAGGTCGTCAGGCCCGTTGAGGGCGTCCAGCAGCATTGCTGGTCAGGGTACCCGCGGGACCCGGCAGGACTCGGGTCAGGCGGGGGGCAACCTTGATTCCGATGCCGAGCGCGATCAGGCCGCCGATGGCGTCGATCCAGTAGTGGTTGGCGGTCACGACGATGGCGAACAGGGTCAGGATCGGGTACGCCACGATCGAGATCCGTGCCCAGCGGGAGCGCAGCACCGGGTAGAGGGCGAGCGTGCACCAGGTCGCCCACGCGACGTGGAGGCTCGGCATGGCCGCGTACTGGTTGCTGATCGTCTCCATCGTCCCCGATTCGAACGACCACAGACCGCCGGGGTCGACGAGCGTGTCGACATAGTCGTGGCCGGGCTCGCATGCGCCGAAGCGAGAGTCGCAGTTGCCGAGCAGACGGGGTGGCATGAGCGGAAAGAACGCGAAGCCGATCAGGGCGACGGAGGTGGTCGCGGCCAACGTCGATCGCATGAAGGTGTAGCGCCGGGGGTACTTGACGAACAGCAGCACCATGGCGCCGACCGTCACCGCGAAGTGGAAGGTGCCGTAGAAGACGTTCCAGAAGACGATGAACCAGTCCCAGTCGAGGAAGCGGTTGTGGACCCACTCCTCGAAGTAGAGACCCATCGCCCGCTCGAGATCGATGATCCGCTCCGCATTGCGGAACGACTCCTCCTTCACCGACTCGCCGAGGGCGGAGCCGAACTGGTTCCGGATCGCCGAGTAGACCACGTAGAACGCGAGGGTCAGCCCGATCTCGACCCACCAGCGCAGCGGACGGTCGACGGGATCGTTCTCGGTGTCTTGAGGGCCGCCGACGTCGTGCTGAGTCGGTGACGACCCCTGCTCGTCGTCCGACATCGGGCGGATGGTAACCGAGGAATCGCTACGCTCGTCAGCGTCTCGCGGTGCGACCGGCCCCGTCATCGACCTTCGAATGCGAGGAGATGACATGGGAGCCATCGTGGCCACCGGTCGAGTGGTGGTGTTGGTGTTGGCGATCCTGGCGAGCGGGTGCTCGGCTGCGCCGCCGGCGGCCCGGGCGCCAGTGGTGAGGAGTCCACCGGCGCCGGCCACCGTCGCGCCGTTCGCCCCGTCCGACGCCGATCTGGCCTTCGTCTGGCCGGCGGTCGGGTGGTTGGAACTGCGCGTCGACGTGTTCGTCGCGATCGACGCCGGGACCGAGATCGCCACGACCGTGTCGATGGCCGCCTGGTGGGAGCCGAGACGCGTCGAAGTCCGGATCGACGCCCCCGATCCCGACGACCCCGACACCCATCTGACCGTGCACGATGTTGCGACCGGCCCCGCCGCCGATCGCCTGGTCGACGGGCTGCGGGGACGCTTCGAGGCCGGACGCACCGCCGGCGTCGTGCCGGACGGTATGGGTCCCCTCGGTGGGATGCGCTTCGTCGCCACCCATCGCGATCACGACATGACCGCGAGCGAACGCTGGGAGATCGGCTCGGGTCCGGCCCCGTGGGGAACGGGCGACCCTCCGGTCGGCCGCTCGTGAGGTAGCCGATGGCGAGCGGTACGATGGGTCCCCCGTCATCCACCGTCCCCGGAGGCACCGTGCTCGACCACGAGCTCATCAACCGCACCCTGTCCACCGCGATGCGCACGGGCGGTGAGTTCGCCGAGGTGTTCGTCGAGGACAAGCGCTCCTCGTCGGCCGTGCTCGACGACGGCCGCGTCGAGGAGCTCACGAGCGGCCGCGACCGTGGCGCAGGCATCCGAGTCGTCGTCGGCGACACCACGGGGTTCGCCCACACCGCCGATCTCTCCGAGGCCGGCCTGTCGGCTGCGGCCGAGGCGGCGGCGGCCGCGGCGCGCGGGGGCGGCGGCGGCAACAAGGTCGTGGCGGTCTCCCCGATCGACGTCGAGCGGTCGGCACCGGTGCGCATCCCGCCCGAGGAGGTCGCCAAGGCGACCAAGGTCGGCCTGCTCACCCTCGCCAACGAGGCCGCCCGCGGCGAGGGGGCGGCGATCACCCAGGTGTCGGCTCGCTACGGGGACTCTCGCCGCCGGATCCTCGTCGCCAACTCCGACGGCCTGCTCGCCGAGGACGACCAGGTCCGCACCCTCTTCAGCGTGTCGTGTGTCGCGACCGGCGACACCGGGCTCCAGACCGGACGCGAATCGACCGGCCGCACCGTCGGTTTCGAACTCTTCGACGAGGCCGATGTCGAGGGGATGGGTCGCCGGGCGGCCGAACGAGCGATCACCAAGCTGTCGGCGCGCCCCGCGCCGTCGGGCGCCGTGCCGGTGGTCGTGGGCCCCGGCGGTGGCGGCGTGCTCTTCCACGAGGCCTGCGGGCACGGCCTGGAGGCCGACCTGGTGGGCAAGTCGGCATCGGTGTTCGCCGGCCGGGTCGGCGAACAGGTCGCGTCGCCGCTCGTCACCTTGATCGACGACGGCACCATGGCGGGGGAGTGGGGTCACTTCGCGATCGACGACGAGGGACGGCCCGCCGCCCACAACGTCTTGATCCAGGACGGCATCCTCACCGACTACATGTGGGATCAGCTGCGAGCCCGCAAGGAGGGTCGCGAGTCGTCGGGCAACGGACGCCGCCAGAGCTATCAGCACCTGCCGATGGTCCGGATGACCAACACCTACATCACCGCCGGGCAGGACGACCCCGCCGACATCATCGCTGCGACCGACTCGGGCGTCTACGTCGCCCAGCTCGGTGGCGGTCAGGTCAATACCGCCACCGGCGACTTCGTCTTCGGCATGACCGAGGCCTACCTCATCGAGAACGGCCAGATCACCGACCCGATCCGGGAGGGCAACCTCATCGGCAACGGTCCCGACGTGCTCAACAAGATCGACATGCTCGGCGACGACTTCGCCATGGGATCGCCCGGCACCTGCGGCAAGGACGGCCAGGGCGTGCCGGTTGGCGACGGCACGCCGACCCTGCGGGTCACCTCCCTCACCGTCGGCGGCACCGCCGCCTGACGATGGCCGAACTCCTCGACATCGCCACCCGCGTCGCCGGGTGGGCCAACGACGGCGAGCAGGTGGAAGCGTTCGTCGTCCACGAGACCGAGACCGAGGTCCGCGCCTACGCCGGCGAGGTCGAGTCGCTGACGCGGGCGGAGTCCCGAGGCATCGGCGTTCGGGTCATCGTCGACGGCAAGCAGGGCTACGCCTACGCCGGCACGCTCGACGAGGACGCGCTCGGCGAGACCCTGCGCGAGGCCCGCGACAATGCAGGGTTCGCCGAGGCCGACGAGTTCAACGGCCTCGCGACGCCCGACGGCGTCGCTCCGCCCAGCCTCGAACTGTGGTCCGACGCGCTCGCCGCGTTCTCGACCGATGACAAGGTCGCCCTCGCGATCGAGCTGGAACGACTCACCCGAGGCGCCGAACCCCGCATCTCGGGCATCGAGTCGGCGGAGTACATCGACACCGCCTACGAGAGCGCCGTCGCCACCTCGACCGGCATCGCCACGACCAGCCGGGAGACCGGGTGCTACGTGTCGGCGTACGCCCTGGCCGAGGAGCACGGCGAGACCCAGACCGGGTTCGGGTTCTCGATCGGTCGCGATCCGAACGAGCTGGATCCGGCCGTCGCCGCGGCCGAGGCCGCGGAGCGGGCGACCCGGCTGCTCGGCGCGTCGAAGCCGACGTCGGAGCGCCTGACGGTCGTGCTCGATCCGTGGGTCACCGCACAGTTCCTTGGCATCGTGGGCCACACGCTCACCGGCGAGGCGGTGTTGAAGGGGCGATCGATGTTCGCCGATCGGCTCGGCGACTCGGTGGCCGCATCGTCGATCACGCTCGTCGACGACGCCACCGACCCGGCCGCGTTCACCGCGAGCGCCGTCGACGGTGAGGGCCTGGCGACCCGCCGGATCCCGCTGATCGTCGACGGCGAACTCCAGGCGTTCCTGCACAACGCCTACTCCGGGCGCCGGGCCGCGAGTCCGTCCACCGGCTCGGCGGTGCGCGGCGGATTCACCAGCGGCCCATCGGTCGGTGCCCACGCGTTGGCGTTGGTGCCGGGCGACAGCTCCCAGGCCGATCTGATCGGTTCGATCGACAACGGGTTCCTGGTGCAGGGTGTCGCCGGATTGCACTCGGGGGTCAACCCGGTGTCGGGCGACTTCTCGACCGGTGCGGAGGGGTTGCGGATCCGTGACGGTGAACTCGCCGAACCGATCCGCGAGGTCACGATCGCCTCGACCCTGCAACGTCTGCTGCACGACATCGTCGCCATCGGCGACGATCTCCAGTGGTTGCCGATGCGAGCGGCCGGCGTGTCGCTGGTCGTCGCCGACGTCACCATGTCGGGGGCGTGATGGCGAACACGCCGGAGTCACGCGAGCTCGCCCGTCGGATCGTCGCCCAGGCCCAGGGGGGCGAACAGGTCGAGGTGTGTGCCGGTTCGGCCGCTCGCACCGAGGTCCGGGTCCATGGGGGCGAGGTCGAGTCGTTGACCGTCGCCGAGTCCCGCGGCGTGGGCGTGCGGGTGATCCGGGACGGGCGTGAGGGCTTCGCCCACGCCGGGACCTTCGACGCCGACGTCGTCGGTGAGCTGCTCGCCGAGGCGCGCGACAACCTCGAGTTCGCCGAGCCCGACGATCGGGTCGGCATCGCCGAGCCCGACGGGGTCGCCGCCGTCGACCTCGACCCGTGGGACGAACGCATCGCCAGCACACCGGTCGACGACAAGGTCGCCCTCGCGCTCGAACTCGAGGCAGCCACCCGGGCCGCCGACCCTCGGGTGCGGGGTGTCCGCACGTCGATCTACGCCGACACCCGGGCCGAGAGCGCGATCGTCAGCACCGCCGGCATCGACGGCTGGGACCGAGGCGCCTCCGCGTCCGTCTCGACCAGCGCGCTCATCGACGACCCCTCGGGCACGACCCGCACGGGTGGAGCGGTCGACGCGGCAGGAGCGCCGCAGGACCTCGACGTCGAGAAGGTCGCCCGTCTCGCCGCCGAGCGGGGGGTGCAGTTGCTCGGGGCGGGACCGCCCAGCACCGGGCGGCCGCTGGTCGTGCTCGAGCCGCGGTTCGCCGCAACGGTGCTCGGCATCGTCGCCGGCATGCTCTCGGGCGAACGGGTCGTGAAGGGACGCACCCCCTTCGCCGATCGGGTCGGTGAGGCGGTCGCCGCGCCGACGCTCACCCTCGTCGACGACCCGACCGACCCCGAATCGCTGTCGGCGTCGGCGTTCGACGGCGAAGGGCTCGCCTGTCGGCGGGTGCCGCTCATCAGCGACGGGGTGCTGCAGGGGTTCCTCCACGACAGCCGCAGTGCGCGTGGGTTGGGGGTGACCTCGACGGGGTCGGCGCTGCGCTCGGTGCGTGGCATGCCGAGCCCCGGCCACCGGTCGCTCAGCGTCGCGCCGGGCGAGGGAGACCTCGAGCACTTCATCGCGGGGATCGACGACGGCCTTCTCGTCGCGTCGCTGCAGGGCCTGCACTCCGGTGTCAACGCCGTGAGCGGCGATCTGTCGGTCGGCGTCGAGGGCGTGATGATCCGCGACGGTCAGTTGGCCGAACCGGTGCGCGAGGGCACGCTCGCCGGCGCGATCCCGCGGATGCTGCTCGACATCGTGGCGGTCGGCGCCGACCTCGAGCGTCAGCCGGGCGGAACCCTCGTGCCGTCACTCATGCTCGAGGGACTCACCCTCGGCGGCGGGAGCTGACGACGCCTCGGTCGACAGCTCGATGATCCACGGGGCGAACGGCCACGGCGGATAGGGCCAGATCTCGAGACCATCGCTCGGGTCGGCCTCCCAGGCGTCGACCTCGGCCTGCCAGTCCGGGCACTCCGAACAGGTGAGCGCCAGGCGCCTCTCGGTCCAGTACTCCGCGACACCGACCACCGATGCGACGGCGACCAGCCCGACGGCGACGGATCTGCTGATCGTGTCGGTCGCGGTCGCCAGGCCGTGGGCCAGCAGCAGGGAGACGATCGACAGCGGCACCACCGCATAGCGGGCATCGGCGACGCCCCAGGCGCCGAGCTGCACGAGGATCTCGGTGAGCGCGAAGGCTCCGCCGAGCGGCAACAGGATGCGCCACGCTGCGCCCCGCAGGGCGATCGCGATGGCGGCGGCGACGACGGCGCCGACCACCAGCACGGCCAGCACCGAGCCGACGCTGCGGTTCTGGATCACCTCGTCGGCGAGATCGGCGCTCAGCGTCCGGCCGACGGCGATCGGGGTCACGTGGAGACTGCCGAGGGTCGCGAAGAGCTCGGTGGGACTCGGCAGCGTCAGCTTGGTCTCCTCCAGACTCCCGGAGGTGCGTGACACCAGCACGACGATGCCCTGGAAGGCGGTGGCGCCGCCGAATAAGGCGGCCAGGATCACCGAGCGGCGGGTGCGTTAGCGGGATGCGCGCCACAGGAACAACGGCGTCACGAACGTAGTGTATAGACCGGAGAGGGCGGCGGCGAGCAGCCAGGCCACACCCACCCC
>JBCCWI010000054.1:0-28903 GCA_039193795.1 Actinomycetota bacterium
CACAGCTGGCCGCTCCAGAAGGGTTTCGAGCGCTACTACGGAATCCTCGACGGCTTCACCAACTTCCACCAGCCGCACCGTCTCTACGAGGACAACCACCACATCCCGGTCGACCGGTATCCCGACGACTACTACTTCACCGACGACCTCACCGATCAAGCGATCCACATGATCGACGAGGTGCGCGCGTCCGATCCGACCAAGCCGTTCTTCCTGTACTTCTCACACGGCGCCGTCCACGCACCGCTCCAGGCCAAGACCGACGACATCGAGAAGTACCGCGGGGTCTACGACGCCGGGTGGGACGAGATCCGGCGTCAGCGCTACGAGCGCCAGCTGGCGATGGGGGTCATCCCGGCCCACACCACCCTGCCGCCGCGCAACAGCGAGCAGGGCCATGCCGTTCAGCCGTGGGACGGGCTGACCGACGACGAGAAGCGGCTGTTCGCTCGGTACATGGAGATCTTCGCCGGCATGGTCGACAACATCGACCAGAACCTCGGTCGGCTCCGCGCCCATCTCGAGGCGATGGGGGAGTGGGACAACACGATCGTCGTGTTCACGTCCGACAACGGCGGGTCGCGGGAGGGACAGGAGCTCGGCACCTCCGCCTACTTCCGCACACTGGTGAGCCAGACCCGCCAGAACAGCCTCGATTCGGTCGACCTCGACCTGCACAACCTCGACGAGATGGGTGGACCGACCAACCTGCCGCACTACCCGATGGGCTGGGCGATGGTCTCGAGCACACCGTTCCGGCTCTACAAGATCAACACCCACCAGGGCGGTCACCAGGTGCCGTTCATCGTGCACTGGCCCGATGGATTGCGCAGCGCAGGGGAGCTGCGCGGGCAGTACCACCACATCACCGATCTCCTGCCGACCCTCGCCGAGTTGTGCGAGGTCGAGATCCCCACCACGAAAGGGGACCGTCCGGTGCCGGCGCCGGCGGGCGCGTCGATGGTGCCGACCCTCCGCGATCCGGCGGCGGCGACCACCCATCCCGAGCAGTACTACGAACAGATCGGACATCGCGGGTTCTACCGCGACGGCTGGTCGGCGGTGACGTGCCACCAGCCCCGACGATCGTTCTCCGACGAGACGTGGGAGCTGCACAACCTCTACGACGACCCGACCGAGAGTGTCGACCTGGCTGCATCCCACCCCGACAAACTCCGCGAGTTGCAGGAGGCGTGGGAGGAGGCGGCGTGGGCGAACCAGGTCTTCCCGCTCGACGAGGGCAACTATGTGAAGATGATGAGCCAGCCGCCCTGGAACGCGCGCTTGGCCGAGCCGGTCGTCTTCCGGCCCGGGATGCCGACCGTCGAGCGCTGGCGGGCCCTGCAGCTGATCTCCAGCCGGAGCTTTCGCGTCGACGTCGACCTCGAGGTCGCGGATGGCGACGACGGCATCCTGGTCGCGCACGGCGATCAGGGCGGCGGGTACTCGCTCGCCCTCGACGACGGCCACCTCGTGTTCGCCCACAACGGCTACGGCGAGATGACCATCGTCGACTGCGGCTCGGTGGCTGCGGGTTCGCGGCGGGTGACCCTCGACGTCACCGACGTCGGCGATGTCACCTGGGAACCACGCGTGCTGGTCGACGACGTGGTCGTGGGCGAGTCCGGGCCGGTGTCGCGTCTGATGGCGATGGCGCCCTTCGAGGGCATCGACATCGGGGTCGATCGGCGGTCGCCGGTCAACTGGGAGTTGTACGAGCGCAAGGGCCCGGCCCGGTTCACCGGCACGATCCACACCGTCACCTACACCCCGGGCGACCTCGCCCCCGACAACGGCGCGCAGTACCTGCAGATGCTCAAGGAGATGGGCACGAAGTACGAGTGACGCGGTCGTCTTCGCCACGGCCGACGCCGCCGTCATAGGCTCGCCCCATGGCCATCAGCTTCCTGGATCCCCGCGGCGAGTCGGCGGTCGAGCCGCACGCCTACGACCTCGGCGAGGCGCTCGCCCCGGGCACGACCGTCGGGTTGCTCGCCAACGGCTTTCCCGACTCGGTCGCCTTCCTCGACGCGGTCGGTGACGCCATCGCCGCCCTGCGGCCCGAGATCCGGTTCGCGCGTTACGACAAGGGCGACGCGTCCGCGGTCGCCGACGACACCATGCTCGACGACATCGAAGGGGAATGCCGGGCCGTCGTGGCGGCCTACGGTCATTGAGGCAGTTGCACCACCGGCACCGTGCGTGACGGACTGAACGTGGCACTGCGAGGCATTCCCGCCGTCGCGCTCGTCACCGAGGAGTTCTGGGCCCAGGGCGACTTCATCGCCTCCTCGTTCGGCATGCCCGACGTGCCTCGGGTCCAGCTGCCGCATCCGGTCGCCGGGACCGGTTCGGAGAACCATCGAGTCGTGGCCGAGCAGGTCGCGGCGGAGATCGTCGACGCGCTCGAGGCCGGCCGATGAGCGAGCTGCTCACCGCCGACGACGAAGCAGCAGCGGTCGAGCACCTCCATGCGCTCGGATGCACCGACGGGCTTCCGGTCGTCGTCCCGACCCCGGAACGGGTCGAGCGGATGGTCCTCGCCATCGGTCACCCAGCCGAGACCGCCCTCGGCGAGATGGGGCCGCTGCAGGGGGTGTGCACGGCGGAGAAGTTGGCGACCGCCGCCGTCATGGCCGGCTGTCTGCCCGACCACCTCCCGATCGTGGTCGCCGCCGCGCTTGCGATCATGGATCCGGCGTTCGATCTGGCGGAGATGCAGGGAACCACCCACTCGACCGCTCCCCTGATCATCGTGAACGGCCCGGCGCGTCACATGTGCGGGGTGGCGTCGGGCTACGGCGCCCTCGGTCCCGGTCACCGGGCCAACGCCTCGATCGGGCGTGCCCTTCGGCTGGCCATGATCAACATCGGCGGTGCCCGGCCGGGCACGTCGGACATGGCGTTGCTCGGCCACGGCGGCAAGTTCGGTCAGTGCCTCGCCGAGGACGAGGAACACAGCACCTTCGTGCCGCTCCACGTCCATCGCGGTTTCGCCGCCGACTCGTCGACGGTGACGGTGATCGGCACCGAGCCGCCGCAGTCGGTGGTGCACACCGCGGGAAGCGACGTCGCCCGTTCCACCGACCGGCTGCTCGAGGGCCTGGCCGAGGCGCTCGTCGGGGCCGGGAGCAACAATGGTTGGCTCGGCGGCGGGCAGGCCGTGATCGTGATCACCCCGGACCATCTGGGCGAACTCGTGGCCGCCGGTCACGATCGGGCGTCGGTCGGTGCGGCCATCGCCGATCGGGCGCAGACCCGTGACGGTCGGCCGGCGTTCGCGTCGCCCGACGACGTCATCGTCGTCGCAGCCGGCGGCTCCGGGCTCTACTCCTACGTGCTGCCGACCTGGTGCGCCGGTGCCCATCGGAGCCGCGCTGTCAGTCGGCCGGTCGAGATCGGCCAGGCGTGCGCCCTGCCGGGCGCCTGATCGATCACTCCGATGCGTAGGTGTCCAGCACCTGCTGGACGAGTTCGCCGAACCGGTCCGGGTCGTCGATTGCGGCCGGGTCGACCATGATGCCGATGTCGAGGCTGCCGTCGTAGGACATCACGGTCGCGTTGCAGGCCGCACCCGCGACCGGTCCGATCGGGTACGCCGCGTCCACCCGGGCGCCACCGATGAAGATCGGGATCGGCGCGCCCCGCAGATTGCTGGTGACGATGTCGATCCGGCGGCCCTGATCCCGGCCCAGCCGTGTGAGGACCGGCGTCGGGATGAGTCCGGCGAGCGAGCTGACCGCATCGAGACCGGGATCGTCGGTGTCGTCGTCGGGGGCCATGGCGTCGTGGAGGGCGGCGAAGCGTTCGGCCGGGTCGGCGTCGCCACCGGGCGCCCGCACCTTGATCGGCACGAAGGCGTTGCCGCCGAGACCACCACCCTCCCGGATGCTGCGGACGAACGACATCGCCACCGAGCGCGGGGTCGTTCCGCGTTCGGCGTGATAGGCGATCGCCGCGTCGGCGAGCGCGGTCACGTAGAGATCGTTGATCGTGCCGCCGCGGCGTTTGGCCGCGGCCTTCGCGGCGTCGAGCGGCATCCGGGCGGTCAGGTAGTAGCGCTGCCCTGATCGTCGGGTCCAGAGCTCCGAGGTGCTGTCGAGGTACGGATCGCCGACCAGTTGATCGGCGACGGTGCGGAGGGTGTCCAGCGCACCGCTTCCCGCCCGCTGCGCACGGGCCGGGTCGGCGCCGATGAGTGCGATCTCGGCGGCTGCGGATCGCATGAGTCCGAAGGGACCCGCGAGCGCAGCGACGAGGAGGTCGGTGGTGTCGGTCGGTTCGGCCGGCTCGGTCTCGGCTCGGCGTTGCGCGAGGATCGCATCGAGATCGATCGGTGGTGGAGGGTCGGGCGTGCGCTCCAGATCGACATAGATCTCGGCCATGCGGAGACTGCCGATGCCGTCGGCGACCGCGTGGTGCAGGCGCGAGAGCATCGCACCACGGCCGTCGGCGAGGCCGGTGATGTTCACGATCAGCCACGGGGGCCGCCCCTCGGCGAACACCTCGGCCTGCAGACGGGCGACGAGGTCGAGGAGGGCTCGATGGTCGCCGGGGTCGGCGACGGCCCGCTCGATGATGTGGGCGTCGAGGTCGAAGTGGGGGTCGAGTTCCCACCGCGGCGCCTCGAGCGGGTTGGACGGCTCGACGACCCGTTCGGCCAATCGGGGGATCTCGACGATGCCGGCGGCGAGCTTGGCCCGCAGCACGTCTCGATCGACCGGTCGGTCGGTGACGACGAGCAGCGCGCCGCTCGGGTCGAGCCACGGGTCGGCCGCCACCCGCCACATCAACGCCTCCTCGGCCGACATCTCGGTCGCGAAGTCGCTCGCTCGATCCTCGAAGGCGTCGGTCATCGCTCCGTGAACCCCAGATCGTCGGGTTTGCCCGACGGGTACGTCCGGGCGAGTTCCTCGTCGGTCGGGTCGTGGGGCCGCCGGGCCGCCTCGGGCAGCAGTTCGCTGACCGCCGTCATGATCCGCTCGGTGTCGCGGGCGGGGCTGCGGTACTTCAGTTCGACCGCTGCACCGACGGTCGACATGACCTCGGGCGGTTCGCTCAGGTTGAACGACGGCAGCGACGAGCTCCGCGGCCAGACCACGTCGGTGCCCCACAGCCCGACGGGAATCACCGGCGCGCGGGTGGTCGCCGCCAACCGGGCGGCGCCCCAGCGGGCCTGCAGCACCGGGTCGAAGAACGCCCGACCCCGTGGGATGGTGCCCTGCGGGAACATGACGACCAGGTCCCCTCCCTCGACCGCCGCTGCCGCGGCGCGGAGGGGCTCGTCGTGGCCCGAGCCCCGATCGACGGGTATGCCGCCGCCCGCCTGGAGCAACGGCCCGACGATGGGGAGGTCGAACACCTCGCGCTTGCCCATGTACCGGGCGTTGCGGCCCGAACGAGCGACGGTCGTGATCATGACGAGCGGATCGAACTCGCTGCGGTGGTTGGCGACGATGATGGCCCCACCCTCGGCCGGGATGTGTTCGACCCCGCGCACCGTCACCTGGGCGTTGGGGATGAACTCGGGACGCAGGAAGGGTCGGAAAAGGTCCTGGAGTTCGAGCCCGACCATGCTCGGGATGCCGGCCGGCTTGTCGAGGGACCGGATCGGCCAGTCGTTGAGCGCAGCGGTCGCCGCGAGGCGGGCATCCGGATTCACCGCCACCGGGTGGCCGACGGCGTCGAGCAGCGGTGAGTCGTAGTAGCTGTCGGAGTACGCCCAGCATGTCTCGAGATCGATGTCGTGGCGCCGGCACCAGGCGATGACGGCGTCGCGCTTGCCCGGGCCCCAGACCACATCGCCGTCGACCGAGCCAGTGAACCGACCGTCGGTTTGGGTCCAGCGGGTGGCGACCACGTCGTCGATGCCGAGGCGCTCAGCCAGCGGCCGAACGAGGTGTTCGGGGGTCGTCGTGGCCAACACGAGAGTCCGGCCGGCGCTTCGATGCATGTCGAGTTCGGCACGTGCGAAGTCCGAGACGTGGCCCACGATCTCGTCCGCGGCCGGTCCGGCGGCGGCGATCGTGTCGGCGACCGACCAGCCGACCGCCGCTCGCGGCGCGAGCTTCGCCGATCGGCCGACGATCGCCGACTCGCCGGCGAGTTCGAAGAGCGTGAAGAACGCGTCGGTGATGGCGTTGCCACCCGATTCGGCGAGCCCGGCGGCGGCGAGGTGACGTTGGAAGATCTTCGGAGAGGCGACGGGCACGAGGGTGCGGTCGAGGTCGAAGAACGCGGCACCCGTGGCGGTCATCTCGCCAGTCTGACAGGCCGCCGTGGATTCGGGACAGGCCGGATGCGTGGAGTACAACGGTGGCCATGTACATCGGCTACGACGAGAAGCAGGAGGCGCTCCGCAAAGAACTGCGCGCCTACTACGCGAACCTGCTCACCCCCGAGGTCAAGGACGCACTGGCTGCCGAGGAGGGCACCGGCCCGGTCCACAAGCAGATCGTCGGCCAGATGGGCCGCGACGGCTGGCTCACGGTCGGGTGGCCCGAGGAGTACGGCGGCCGGGGGTACTCCGCGGTCGAACAGTTCGTGATGTTCGATGAGTCGGTCGCCATCGGTGCCCCGATCCCGATGCTCACCGTCAACACCGTCGGCCCCACGATCATGCAGTACGGCACGCAGGAGCAGAAGGACTTCTTCCTGCCCAAGATCTCCAACGGCGAGATCACCTTCTGTGTCGGCTACTCCGAGCCCGACGCCGGCACCGACCTCGCCTCGCTGCAGTGCCGTGCTGTCCGCGACGGCGACGAGTACATCATCAACGGGCAGAAGACCTGGACCTCTCTGGCCAAGGACGCCGACTACATCTGGCTCGCCGCTCGCACGAACCCCGATGTGAAGAAGCACAAGGGCATCTCGCTGTTCTGCATCCCGATGGACACGCCGGGCATCTCGATCGAGCCGCTCCATCTGCTCTCGAGCCACAACATCAACCACACGTTCTTCGACGACGTGCGCGTCCCCGCTTCGACCCTCGTCGGCGAGGAGAACGGCGGCTGGGGCCTGATCACCTCCCAGCTCAACCGTGAGCGGGTCACGATCTGCTCGTCGGGCATGGTCACCAAGGCCCTCGACGAGACCGTCGAGTTCGCCAAGACCACCGAGCTGGCCGACGGCACGATGCTGATCGACACGCCGTGGGTGCAGCGGAACCTCGCTGAGGTCACCGCCGAACTCGAGTTCCTCCGGCTGATGAACTGGAAGGTCGCCTGGGAGGTCGCCACCAAGATCGACGGCAAGGAGCTCGACGAGCTCGACTTCGACGACATGAGGGCGTTCATCGCCGACTCGTCGAGCGTCAAGGTCTTCGGCACCGAGTTCTTCCATCGCTCCTACCGCAAGCTGATGGAGGTCTACGGTCCGCAGGCCACGATCGCCAAGGGTTCGATCGGTCACCTGACCCGGCTCGAGATGCAGTACCGCTCGACCATCATCCTCACCTTCGGCGGTGGCACCAACGAGATGCAGCGAGATCTGATCTCACAGTTCGGCCTGGGCTATCCGAAGGCCGATCGGTAGGAGGCGTCATGGACTTCACGCTCGACGACGAACAGCAGGCGATCTTCGACCTCACCGATCAGATCCTCGGTGATCTGTCCACCCATGATCGCCTCAAGCGGCTCGCCGAGGCCGACGACCATGTGGACCGCGATGCATGGGCGGCGCTGGCCGAGGCCGGGGTCGTGGGGGCGTCGATCCCCGAGGCGCACGGCGGCGCCGGGCTCGGATTCCTCGCCTCGGCGATGGCGCTGCAGGTCGCCGGCGCACACGCATCCCCGGTCCCGTTGCTCTCGACCATCGTCATGGGGGCGATGCCGATCGCCGAGTTCGGCACCGACGACCAGCAGGCGGCCTGGTTGCCGAGCATCGCCGATGGCTCGCTGGTCACCGCGACAGGCCTCTACGAACCGGGCACCACCCCCGCTGCGCCGCAGGTGACCGCCCGCGCCGACGGCGACGGATTCATCCTCGACGGGGTGAAGCCCATGGTCGAGCACGGCCGGGAGGCCGGGCTGCTCGTCGTGCCGGCGCACCGCGACGACGGCTCGATCGGGGTGTTCCTCGTACCGGCCGATGCGGAGGGCGTCTCCCGTGCGTCGGTGCAGGTGACGACCGGCCGGCCCCAGGCCCACGTCACCCTCGCAGGGGTGGCGGTCGGGGCCGACGCGCTGCTCGGAGGCGCCGACGCCGATGGTGCCGAGATCGTCCACTGGATCGCCCGTCGGGCGATCGTCGCCATGTGCATGATGATGGCCGGGGCGGCTCGATCCTCGATCCGCCTCGCCGCCGAGTACACCAAGGAGCGCCAGCAGTTCGACCGGCCGATCGCGACCTTCCAGACCGTCTCCAACCGGGCGGGCGACTCCTACATCGACACCGAGGCGATCGAGCTCACCGCCTGGCAGGCCGCCTGGCGCATCGACGCCGAACTACCGGCCGACGACCAGATCGCGATCGCGGCCTACTGGGCGGCGGAGGGCGGCTACCGGGTCGTCCACGCAGCGGTGCACGTCCACGGCGGCGTCGGGGTCGACCGGGACTACCCGTTGCACCGACACTTCCTGTTGGCCCGCCAGCTCGAGCTCACCCTCGGCAACGGCGAGGAGCACCTCGCGACGCTCGGTCGATCGATCGCCGCAGCACCCGCCTGACCCGGCCTCGGCCGGCGGGTCGACGAGTCGGTCAGGTCTCGCTCGTCGCGGCCATGCCGCTGTCGAGCATGAGCTGCAGCGCGGCGGCCGCGCCTTCGAGCGACGTGAACAGCCGGTCCGCGTCGGCCCGAGCCGGGTCGAGGTCCGACAGCAGCTCGATCCCGAGGAAGAGCGCCGAGATCGACTGGCCGAGCAGCTCGGCGGGCACGATGGCTGCGGCGGGGTAGGGGGCGAGCACTCGACGGATCGACTCGGTCACCATGTCGCTCCACCGCTCGAGCGACGCGTACAGCTTGGGGCCGGTCTCGGGATTGCCGGCGGCGCCGGCAAAGGCCTGGGCGAGCACCGTCATGTTGTTCGTGCGGGTGTCGTCGGCGTGCAGCTGTTTGGCGATCCGCACCAGGTCGCCCAGGGTCTCGGCTCCGGCGAGGGCCGCCGCGTGCCGGCCCATCCGCTCGTCGGACATGCGCTCCACCGCGGCGATGACGGCATCGTCGACCGACCCGAAGTGGTAGAAGATCAGCGCCTGGTTGAGATCGCCGCGCTTGGCGATCGCCCGAGCCGACGTGCCGGCGATCCCCACGTCGGCCAGCGTGGTGAGCGTGGCGTCGAGGATGCGGGTGCGGGTCTCGTCGCCGGCACTCGACGTGCGTCGCTTCGATTCGGCCATGGACCGCTCCTCGATGTGGGTGGTCATCGGTGGGCACCGCACGTGTCGTCGGTGCACCGGTGGTCCCTGAGCATGCCCGAGAGCAGCGCCCGATGGGAGGACAACCCGTGGAAGAACGACTCCGCCAGTGGTGCGAAGGCCGGCGAGCGGAGGCGATGGGCGGTGCGGCGCCAGCGAACGGTGGCCCACAGGCACATCACGAACGCGGCCGGTCCGACCCACGCGGTGCCGTCATCGGCGACCACCATCAGCTCGACCCGGTACCAGGCGAGCGATTCGTAACGCTCCCTGGCGGCGGGGTCGCCCGCCGCCAGGAACTCGACCGGCAGGTGGGTCTGCTGCATCGACAGCCAGTGACGGCACCGCCGGCAGAGTTCGCACTCCTCGTCGTAGACGACGGTGAGCCGGTCGATGGCCATCACGCCGTCGCCGGGGTGGCGCCGTAGGGGGTCTGACCGGGAGCGGGAGGCGGGGGCACGATGGCGGTCGGGTTGAGCGGCGGGGTGGGGTCCGGCTTGTCGGCTCGGGTCCGCAGCTTCCAGAACACCGCGATGTTGACGAAGTGGATGACACCGAGGCTCACCAGCAGGATCCCGAGGTTGTTGACCAGGATCTCGGTCGCGGCGAGCACGGTGTCGGCGTCGTTGGTGCGAAAGATCACGAACGCATAGCCGAGGTTGAGCATGTAGAAGCCGACGACGAGCAGGTGGTTGACCGCGTCGGCGAGGCCCTCCTGTTCGTCGAAGACCCTGTCGAGGAAGACCTTCCCGTGGCGGAACAGTGTGCGGGCCAACACCCCGGTCAGGGTGAGGGCGGCGGCGGTGTACACGATGTAGGTGGCGACCAGGTAGTCCATGGTGGTTCTGCTTTCCGGTTGGTTGAGCGAGTGCTCAAAGTGATTTGAGCAAATGATCAACTCTGGGGTCGGCGCGCGTCAAGGACTTTTTGATCACTTGCTCAAATACTTCGGATCGCGGTGCGCGATCCAGCGCCGCTCAGCCCGCCGGCGTCAGCTGGGGATTGCCGAGGATCGGGCCGTACGCACTCGGCAGCAGACTCTTGAACTCGAGCACCCCCTCCGTGCCCGAGACGGCCGGGAGCGTGAGGGAGATCTGCTGCAGTTGCAGGGCGGGGACGTCCACGTCCAACGTGGCGACGACGACACCATTCCAGATCACCTCCATACGCTTGACCGCAGATCCGCCGTAGACGTTCTCGCCGAGGTCGAAGGTCAGCTCGTACGCCGTGTCGGGGATGACGGTCACCGAACGCCGGATGTGGCCGGCGCTGCCGCCGTTGAGGTCGATGAACTGGCCCTCCACCCCGAAGTCGAACGACGACGAGTGCTGGACCTGGGCGTCGACCGAACCGGACACGACCTCCCACTCGTCGCCGATGAACGCGCCCGCGCCGTGGGTGTTCCAGTAGCCGCCGATGCTGGTGTCGCTCGAGAACCCGCCTTCGAGACCGGTGAGGCCGACCCCGCCGATGGTCGTCCATCCGTTGCCGGTCGTCGTGAGGGCGACGGCGCCGGTGCACGCGAGGGTGTCCGACGACCCGTAGGTGATCGATCCCGTGCCGTTGGTCCGGATGTAGAAGCAGGTGCCGGAGTCGCTCCGGACCGCTGCGCCCCACGTCGCCCCGCCGCCGATCGATGCGACGCTCAACTCGGCGTCGTCGGACGACGGCGCCGGTGAGTCGACGTAGGCGAGACCCGGCTCGCTCGCGGCCATGCCGGCGCTGTCGGCCTCGAGGAAGTCGAGCTCGTCGACGAAGACGATCGACGCCGCCACGAAGCCGTTGTGGAGCGACGACTGGGCGGAACTGTCCTGGGCCCGGGCGCGGGCGCCCCGGTAGGTGGGGATGCCGACCGCCAACAGCACCCCGATCACCAAGATGACGACCATGACCTCGATCAGGGTGAAGCCAGCGTCGATCGATCGGTGGTCCTGATCAGGAGGAGGGGTGCCGGCCATGGTCGCTCCGCGTGCGCGCTGAACGATCGTCAGGCTCGGTCGACCCGGACCGGACATGAGCCCGGGCGGGTGGCTCGCTCAGTGGCTGAACACCCCGGTCTCGAGCCAGCCTCGCAGCCGTCGAACCGTGCGTTCGGCGTACTCGGGGACGAACTCGATCATGTCCGCAGTGTTGCTGGTCATGATCGAGTTGAGCAACAGGAGGTTGCGGTTGGCCACCAGTGTTTCGAACTGCTCGTCGGTGTGCGCCGGCAGGGGTCGGATCGACTCGTACCCGGCGCGGATCGCGGCTTCGACGTCGGGCCGGTCGCGCACATAGAACGCGGCGATGGCGAGATCCTGGATCGGCGCTCCGATCCCGGCGTCGTCGAAGTCGATCACGGCGATGTCGCCGTCGACCCACTTCGTGTTCCACATGTGCAGGTCGGCGTGCAGCAGTTGCGACGGGCCGGCGAACACCGGGGCGAGGATGCGCTCCATCTCGGTCATCGCCTCGCTGAGCAGCCGGGCATCGCTCGCGGCGATGCGCGAGTCGCCGGTGATCTCGTCCTGTTCGTCCATGAAGAGCGTCGAGATCGCCGGTCGGGCGCCGAGATCGGGATGGATCCATGTCGACGTGTGGTGGTGGAGGCGCGCCATCGCCGCGCCGACCGCGTGGAGGCGGGTCGCCGAGGCGCGGCCACCGAGGTCGGGGCCGGCGAGCCAGGAGTACATCACCGCGCCGACGTCGTGGTCGAGACCCTCGACCGTGACCGTGGTCGAGAGCGCGCCGTCGCGGGTCGGCTGAGGCCGCGGGACCCGGACCTCGGTCGAGCGGGCGAGCTCGTCGACCCAGGTCGCCTCGGCGCGAACCGCAGCGCCGCGATGGGGCGAATTCACGTTGATGCGCAGCGCGAACCGGCCCCGTTCCGTGTCGATCCGGTAGGTCGCGTTGAACTCGTACACCACGAGCTTGCGGGTGTGGTCGCCCAGGTCGTAGCGCTCGAGCACGCGGTCCGCAGCGGCTGCCAGCCGCCGGAGCTGGGCGCGGCGAGGCAGATCGGCGAAGGCTACGGTCATCGGGGACGACCGTAGCCGTGCTTGCTCCATCGGCCGGTCGGGTTTACTGTCGTCCCGAGATTAGAGCGCTCTAATCCCGGTGATCAGGGGGGGATCGATGACCGACTTCTTCACGACCGTGCCCGAGCCCATCGCGTACGAGGGACCCGACTCGGACAATCCGCTGGCGTTTCGGTGGTACGACGCCGAGCGGGTCGTCGGCGACAAGACGATGGCCGAGCACCTGCGCATGGCCGTGTGTTACTGGCACTCGTTCAACTGGCCCGGCAACGACGTGTTCGGCGACGGCACCTTCGACCGGCCCTGGCTCGCGGCGGGACCCGACCCGATGGCGGCGGCCCGCACCAAGATGGCGGCCGCCTTCGAGTTCTTCGAGAAGCTGGGCATCCCGTACTTCTGTTTCCACGACCACGACGTTGCGCCCGAAGGGTCCTCCTTCGCCGAGGAGACCGCCAACCTCGACGCGCTCGCCGACGATCTGGCCGCCCACATGGAGCGCACCGGGGTCGACCTGTTGTGGGGAACCGCTCGCCTCTTCGGGCATCCGCGCTACATGGCGGGCGCTGCGACCAACCCCGACCCGGAGGTCTACGCCCGCGCCGCCGCCCAGGTGAAGAACTGTATGGACGTGACCCACCGGCTCGGCGGCCAGAACTATGTGCTCTGGGGCGGCCGGGAGGGCTACGAGACCCTGCTCAACACCGACCTGGCCAAAGAACTCGACCAGCTGGGCCGGTTCCTCAACCAGGTCGTCGAGTACAAGCACGACATCGGCTTCACCGGCACGATCCTGCTCGAACCCAAGCCCCAGGAACCGACCAAGCACCAGTACGACTACGACTCCCAGTCCTGCTTCGCCTTCCTGCAGCGCTATGGCCTCGAAGACGAGGTCAAGGTCAACATCGAGGTCAACCACGCCACCCTCTCGGGCCACGACTTCCAGCACGAACTGGCGATGGCGGCCGCCTGCGGCATCCTCGGTTCGGTCGACGCCAACCGCGGCGACGATCGGCTGGGCTGGGACACCGATCAGTTCCCGAACTCGGTCGAGGAGATGGCGCTCGGGATCTACGAGATCCTTCGCGCCGGCGGCTTCACGACCGGCGGCTTCAACTTCGACACCAAGCTCCGGCGCATGTCGATCGAGCGCGACGACCTGTTCCACGCCCACATCGGCGGTATGGACACCCTCGCCCGATCGCTGCTCGTCGCCCATGCGATGCTCAGCGACGGCGCCCTCGAGGACCGCCGCGACGCCCGGTACGCAGGCTGGGAGAGCGGGCTCGGCGCCGACATCCACTCCGGCAACGGTCCGGGTGCGTCGCTCGCCTCGCTGCATCACTTCGTCGCCGACACCGAGCTGGACCCGGCGCCGGTCAGCGGCCGCCAGGAGGCCTTGGAGAACCTCGTCAACCGCTACATCGAGCGTGTGCGCTGATGCCTTTGGTCGCCGGGGTCGACTCCTCGACCCAGTCCTGCAAGGTGGAGATCCGCGATCTCGACTCCGGCGAGGTCGTCGCGATCGGTCGTGCCTCGCATCCGTCGACCACCCCGCCACGCAGCGAACAGGATCCGCAGTCCTGGTGGGAGGCGCTGGTCGCCGCCTTCGCCGACGCCGGGCCGCCGACGGGTGAGATCGCCGGGATCGGGGTCGGCGGTCAACAGCACGGACTCGTCGTCCTCGACGCCGACGATCGCCCCCTGCGGCCGGCCAAGCTCTGGAACGACACGGAGTCGGCCCCGAACGCCGACCGGCTCGTCGGGGCGGTCGGTGCGGACACGTGGGCGAGACGGGTCGGTTCGGTCCCCGTCGCCGCGTTCACCATCACCAAACTGGCCTGGCTCGTCGAGCACGAACCGGACGTGATCCCACGGATCGCCAAGGTGATGCTGCCCCACGACTATCTCAACCTCCGCCTCACCGGCGTGCACGCCACCGACCGCGGCGATGCCTCCGGCAGTGGCTGGTTCGACGCCGCGGCGGGGGAGTGCGCCGACGAGCTGCTGGCCCTCGTCGGCGGGCGCGACGATTGGGCCGACCTCGTGCCGTCGGTCATCGAGCCGACCACCGTGCTCGGCGCGGTCTCCACCGACGCGGCGGCCGCGCTCGGGGTGCCCGCCGGGATCCCGGTCGGCCCGGGCAGCGGCGACAACATGGCTGCCGCCCTCGGACTCGGCCTGCAGCCCGGCGATGCCGCGCTCTCGCTCGGCACCTCCGGCGTCGTGTACGCCGCGTCGGCCACGTCGACCGCCGACCCATCCGGCGCGGTCGCAGGGTTCGCCGATGCCACTGGCGCCTTCCTTCCCCTCGTCTGCACCCTCAACGCCACCAAGGTGACCGACACCGTCGCCGGGTGGCTCGGGCTCGATCAGGAGGCCTTCGCCGCCGCGGCGCTCGCCGCGCCGAGCGGAGCGAACGGTGCGGTCCTCACGCCGTACTTCGACGGCGAACGCACCCCCAACCTCCCCGATGCCACCGGCACGGTCGAGGGTCTGCGCAACGACACGACTCCCGCCGATCTCGCCCGTGCGGCGCACGAAGGGGTCCTGCGCGGGTTGCTGTTCGGGCTCGACGCCCTCACCGCCGCGGGCGCCTCGGTCGACGGGGGCCTCCACCTGATCGGCGGTGGCGCCAAGAGCCCGGCGTACCGGCAGATCCTGGCCGACCTGCACGGGGCACCGATCCGTGTACCCGACGCCGACGAGACCGTCGCGACGGGCGGTGCCGTCCAAGCCGCCGCCGTGCTGGGTCGGTCCTTCGCCGACACCGCGGCGGCGTGGAACCTGGGCGCCGGCTCCGACATCGACCCGAGCTGAGCGCCGATCAGTCGATCACGCCCCGCTCGCGGAGGTCGGCCAGTGCGTCGGCGTCGAGGCCGAGTTCGCCGCCGAGCACCGCGTCGGTGTGCTCGCCGAGCCACGGCACTCGCGTCTCGGGTCCTTCGGTCATCTTGCTGAGCTTGACCGGGTTGCCCGGGATCAGGACCGGCTCGCCGCCTGAGGGCGGCTCCATCGCCACGAGCATGTTGCGGGCGGCGACGTGGGGGTCGGCGACGATGTCGGCGGGGGTGTAGCTCTCGCCCACTGCGAGCCCTTCGGCGGCGAGCGCGGCGACCGCCTCCCGGTTGGTCATCGGTGCCGCCCACCGCTCGACGTCGGGCCGGATCACGGTGGGGAAGTGATCCCGCCAGCCTTCGCGGGTGGCGAGCCGCTCGTCGGTGAGCCACTGGGGGTTCCCGGTGACCTCCGCCAGCTTCTCGAACTGGTGCTCACGCACGCACTGCACGATGAAGTGGCCCTCGCCGGCCGCGAACGTCTCGATGATGCCGACGGCGCTGTCGGCCTCGCCGGCGATCCCCATCGAATAGAAGTTGGTGACGAGGTCGGTCATCGCCACGGCGGCGTCCAGCATGGCGATGTCCACGTACTGCCCTTCGCCGGTGGTGTCGCGGTCGCGGAGCGCAGCCAGCACCCCGATCACACCGAAGAGGGCGGAGCTGATGTCGCCCAGAGCGCCGACCGGGTTGACGATCGGAGGCCGATCCGGCAGCCGCTTGTACTCGTAGATGCCCGACATGCCCTCGACGACCGCGGCGTACGCCGCCCGGTGGATGTGCGGTGAGGCATCGTCGTTGCCGAACCCCGACACCGACAGGTAGATCACCGCGGGATTGACCTCCCGGACCGCGGCGTAGCCGATGCCGAGACGGTCGGCGGTGCCCGCCTTGAAGTTCTCGCAGACGATGTCGGCGGTCTTGGCGAGCTCCAAGCAGAGGCGCACACCGTCGGGATCCTTCAGGTTGAGGGTGACCGACCGTTTGTTGAGGTTGTTGCGCAGGAAGGTCGCTCCCACGCGCCGCCCGTCGGGGTCCTCGATCGCCGGCATCGAGCCTCGGCCCGAGTCGCCGGTACCGGGCGACTCGACCTTCACGACGTCGGCGCCGAGTCGTGCGAGCAGCTGGGTTCCGAACGGGAGGGCGGCCATCTGCTCGATCGCGAGAACCCGAACGCCGGCAAGAGGTTTGGCCCGATCGGCGGCTGCCGGGTTGGCGGTGTCGCCGAGGCGCATGTGTGGAGAATCGCTCATCACCGCCGATCATGGCGCGTCGGTGACCAAGGTCGCCATGTGGTGACGCGAGTGACACGTGTCCACACGCCCTGTGGGATTCTCCGCTACTCTGCGCGGCGTGGACATCGGGGGCGACCGATACCGCAGCGTTGGCGGAGTTCACCAAGTGCCGCTTGGAGGAGTCCCGGGTGCGCTGATTTTGACCGGGCTCGACGCGGTCGGACCCGACGCGGGCGGGCTGCTGGACCATGTCGGCGCCCAGACGATCGTCTGTCTCCAGACCGACGCCGAGCTCGAACGGCGGTTCCCCGACTATCTCGCCTGGCTGCGTCACCCTGAGCCCTACGAGGCGGTACGGGCCCAGATCGAGGACCACCTGGTGATCGACGATCGCGACATGGCGTCACTCGTGCGCGCCATCGTGCGCCGACTCGCCCGCAGTGAAGGCGTCGTCGTGCACTGCGGCGCCGGCTGGGGTCGTGCGGGCCTGGTCGCCGCCCTGGTACTGGTCGCGTTCGGTTCCGGCGTCGACGACGCCCTCGCTCGCGTGCGATCGGCCCGCCCCGCCGCAGGCCCGCAGTCGATCGAGCAGCAGGATCAGCTGGCCCGTCTGGCGCCCCTGTTGCACAGCGAACGCAAGGTGACCCCCGACGAGGAGGCACGTCGACGCGCCGGCGACCGGCGTCGGACTACTCGCCGTAACGCTTGATCGGCCCGACCAGCTCGGTGAACGCCGCGAGCACTTCGCCGTCCTCGGCGTGTCGACCGGTCTCGAGCTTGGAGTAGATGAGGGTCCCGTCGACGATGACCTCGAATGCTCCGCCGCCGCCGGTGACGAGCTTGAGATCGGCGATCACGTGCTGGTAGTTGGTGAGCAACTCGTCGACCACGCGCACGGCGTGGGCCGAATAGTCTCAAGGGACGCAGTAGGTGAGTTCCACGTGATGGCTCATGGCGCAGAAGCTACCCCCACACAGCGATGGCTGGGAACGTGGCGTCCAGTGCAATCTCGAAGGCCCGAGGGCTCACCACGACCTCGAGGCCGCGTCGTCCGCCACTGCAGTAGACGCGATCGAGGGCGGTGGCCCATTCGTCGACGAACGTCGGCAGCGTCTGCTTCTGCCCGAACGGGCTGATGCCGCCGAGCACGTAGCCGCTGCGGCGTTCGGCCTCGGCCGGATCGGTCATCTGGGCTCTCTTGGCGCCCGCCGCGGCGGCGATCGCCTTGAGATCGAGCGTGCACGCGACGGGGACGACGCCGATCGCGTGGCGTCCGTCGTCGAGGCTGACCATCAGGGTCTTGAAGGTCGAGTCGGGCTCGATCCCCAGTGCCTCGACCGCTTCTTGCCCGAAGGACGGGTGATTCGGGTCGTGCTCGTACTGCACGATCTCGTGCTCGATCCCGAGGCGTCGCAGCAACTCCACAGCCGGCGTCATGCCCCTATGCTGCCGCACATGGCAGAGATCACCCTCGGGGGCAACCCCATCCACACCAACGGCGACCTTCCGGCGGAAGGCTCGGCCGGTCCCGACTTCACCCTCACCAAGAGCGACTGGAACCCCGTAGGCGCCGCCGACCTGGCCGGTCAGCGGGTGGTGCTCAACATCTTCCCGTCGATCGACACGCCGACCTGCCAGGCCAGCGTGCGCACGTTCAACGAGCGGGCCGCCGGCCTCGACAACACCACGGTCCTGTGCGTCTCCGCCGACCTCCCGCCCGCCGCGGCCCGCTTCTGTGGCGCC
The DNA here is from genome assembly GCA_039193795.1 of Actinomycetota bacterium. Taxonomy (GTDB): domain Bacteria; phylum Actinomycetota; class Acidimicrobiia; order Acidimicrobiales; family Aldehydirespiratoraceae; genus UBA11606. The sequence continues at coordinate 18,184 of JBCCWI010000054.1, forward strand.
GAAGGCATCGAGAACGTCGCGACCGGATCCACGTTCAAGAACCCGGAGGTCCTCGACGCCCTCGGTGTACGGATGACCGACGGACTGCTCGCAGGACTCGCGGCCCGTGCCGTCGTCGTGCTCGACACCGACGGCACCGTGCTGCACAGCCAGCTCGTACCCGAGATCGCAGCTGAGCCCGACTACGACGCCGCGCTCTCCGTGCTGTAACTCGCTGCGGCCTTCGGCCGCAGATCAGTTCGTCGCTTGCCCGGGCCTCAGGCCCGGGCGAGCCACTTTTCGGCGCCGGAGAGCAGGTAGTCGATGCCGTCGCGCGAGTCGTCTTCGGCGGTGCCCTCCTGATCGCCCATCGCGCCCGCCGCGTAGCGCACCCGAACGCCCTCGCTGATGGCGGCGAGTCGCCAGTGCTGGAACGCGACGTACCAGGGCAGGTTCGACAGATCCCGGTCGCTGCGGGCGGTGTAGCGGGCGATGACGTCGTCGGAGGTACCGAACCCCTCGGCCTTGGTCGGCACGTCGCCGAGTCGGCCCCGGGCGTCGGGGTCGTCGCCCCACCACATCACCATGCCGCCGAGGTCGGCGAGCACGTCGCCGAGCGTGCACAGCTCCCAGTCGAGGACCGCAGCGATCGTGCCGTCGTGGCCGGCCATGCAGTTGTCGAGGCGATAGTCGCCGTGGACGATCCCGGCGCCCTGTTGGTCGGGGATGCCTTCCGACAGGCGCGCGTGCAGCTCGTGGAACAGGGGGAGGTCGCGATCGGAGCCCTCGTCGATCTGTCGCTTCCACCGGCGGAGCTGTCGGGCGCAGTAGTCCTCGGTCTTAGCGAGATCACCGAGCCCGACGTCGGCGGGAACGAGGGCGTGGAGGTCGACGAGGGTGTCGACCAGCGACTCGGCGAGGCCGGCACGCTTCTCGGCCGGATAGGCCTGCCCGTCGGCGAAGTCGAACACGATCTGGCCCTCGACGAACCCCATCACGTAGAAGTCGGCACCGTTGACCGCATCGTCCTGGCACAGGCCGATCGCCGGGGGGACGGGCACGTTGGTGTCGGCCAACGCGGCGATGATGCGGTGTTCGCGCGACATGTCGTGGGCCGAGGCGAGGACGTGTCCGGTGGGCGGACGGCGCAACACCCAGGTCGCATCGGTGGTGTCGGTGACCCGGAAGGTGAGGTTGCTGGCGCCGCCGGTGATCAGGTCGAACCGCAGCGGCGGCGCGAGGCCCTCGATGCGCTCGGCCATCCAGGCGGTCACGTTCTCGGCGTCGATGCCCGTCGGTGCACTCATGACGCGGCGGGGGCGAGTGCTTCGAGGAGCCGCCAGTCCGGCTCGGCCCGATTCTCGGGATCGATGGGCTGGATGCAGACATGGCTGGCGCCGGCGTCGTAGTGGGCTTGCACCCGCTCGGCGATGGCGGACTCGTCGCCCCAGGCCATCACCGCGTCGAGGAAGGCCGGATCGCGATCGGCGATCTGTTGCTCGGTGAACCCGAGCCGCTTCCAGTTGTTGCGGTAGTTGGGGAGGTCGGCGTAGATCCCGAGCTGCTGGTTGGTCGTGGCGTGAGCGACTTCCGCGTCGGCGGTGAGCACACACTTCTGCTCGACGCACAGCCAGGCGTCGGGTCCCATGATCTCGCGGGCCTGGGCGGTGTGTTCGGGGGTGGTCCAGTACGGGTGGGCGCCCCGGGTGCGCTCGGCTGCGAGCGCGAGCATCTTGGGTCCGAGCGCGGCCAGCACGATCGGTGGGTCCTCGGCGGGCGCCGCCGCCATGTACATCGAGGCGTCCATGCCGTCGAGGTAGGTCCGCATGGTGGTGAGCGGCTTGCGGTAGTCGAGCTTGCGAACCCCTTCGACTATCGGCGCATGTGACACCCCGAGACCGAGCACGAATCGGCCGCCGGAGAGTTCGGCCACGCTCGCCGCGCCCTGCTTCATCATCCCGGGGTGGCGCATGTGGATGTTGGCGATGCCGGTGGCGACGACGAGATCGGTGGTCGACTCGAGCAGCAGGGTCGCGTTGACGAACGGATCGCGACCGAGGGTGTCCGGGATCCAGAGAGCCGAGTACCCGAGCTCCTCGATGCGAGCGGCGACCTCGCGGGATCGGCCGTGATCGAGCAGGTCGGTGAAGAACCAGACACCGGTGGTGCCGAGGCGTTCGTCGAGAGTCATGGCCGACACGATCGCAGGCACGAGATGGGATCGCCACTCCACCGGGGGCGTTCCGCGAATGGCAGCGACCGGCAACCTCCGCGAGGCTGGCCCGATGACGCATGAGCTCGACATGGTGATCGTGGGCGCCGGGTTCGCCGGGATGTACATGCTGCACGAGGCCCGCGGCCTGGGCCTCTCCGCCGAGGTGATCGAGGCGGGCGACGGGGTCGGCGGCACCTGGTACTGGAACCGCTATCCGGGTGCTCGCTGCGACACGCCGAGCATGGAGTACTCCTACGGCTGGGACGACGACCTCCAGCAGGACTGGGAGTGGACCGAGAAGTACGCGACCCAGCCCGAGATCCTGGCCTATCTCAACCATGTGGCCGACCGGTTCGAGCTGCGCGACGGCATCACCCTCGAGACTCGTGTCGAGGGGTGCACCTTCGACGAGGTCACGAACCGGTGGACGGTCTCGACGTCTGACGGCGTCGACCGCTCGGCCCGGTTCGTGGTCATGGCGACCGGATGTCTGTCGGCCGCGAACCTGCCCGACATCGACGGACGGGACGCGTTCGGCGGCCGGACCTTCCACACCGGCCACTGGCCTCACGAGGGGGTCGACTTCTCCGGTCGCCGCGTCGCCGTGATCGGCACCGGGAGTTCGGCGGTGCAGTCGATCCCGTTCATCGCGGCCGAGGCGGATTCGGTCACGGTGTTCCAGCGCACGCCCACCTACGCGGTGCCGGCCCACAACGAACCGCTCGACGCCGATGCCGTCGCCGAGATCAAGGCCGACTACGTGGGCTGGCGACGCACCGCTCGAGCGACCAGCACCGGGTTCGGCGGTCACATCGCCCGGCTCGATCGCAGCGCGATGGAGGTCGACGATGCCGAGCGACGGGCCGAGTTCGACCGCCGGTGGGAACGGGGTGGCCTCTTCTTCCTCGGCGCGTTCAACGACCTACTCCTCAACCCGGAATCCAACGCCACGGCTGCGGCCTATGTGCGGGACAAGATCGCCGCGATCGTCGACGACCCGGCGACGGCCGAACTCCTCAGCCCCGACACGGTGATCGGATGCAAGCGGCTGTGTGTCGACACCGACTACTACGCGACCTTCAACCGCGACAACGTCTCGCTGCTCGACGTGTCGGGTTCGCCGATCGATCGCATCGAGGCCGCCGGAGTGATGGTCGACGGCGAACTGCACGAGGTCGACGACATCGTGTTCGCAACCGGCTTCGATGCCATGACGGGCGCGCTCGACCGCATCGACATCGCCGGTCGTGGCGGCACGACGCTCAGGGACGCGTGGTCGGCGGGGCCGACGACGCTGCTGGGGCTCCAGGTGGCCGGCTTCCCGAATCTGTTCACCGTGACCGGCCCGGGCAGCCCATCGGTGTTGACCAACATGGTCACCTCGATCGAGCAGCACGTGGAGTACATCCGCGACGCGGTCGCCGCCCTCGATCGCGACGGTCTCGCCACCATCGAACCGACACCGGAGGCCCAGGCCGAGTGGGTCGCCTGGGTCAACGCGGTCGCCGGGGCCACCCTCTTCCACGGCTGCTCCAGCTGGTACCTGGGCGCCAACGTCCCCGGCAAGCCGCGGGTGTTCATGCCGCTGCCGGGGTTCGTCGACTACCGCGACCACTGTGACCAGGTCGCCGCCGACGGCTACGCCGGCTTCGTGCGAGCCTGAGCGCTCCCGTCAGCCGAACGCGCCGGCGTCGCGCAGCGCGGCGATCTCCTCGACGGACTTGCCCAGCGCCTCGGCCATCACCTGATCGGTGTTCTCGCCGACTTCGGGGGCCTTGGTGGGGCACGGCGGGAGCTCGCCGTCGACGTAGGCCGGCAGCGGCATCTGCTCGCAGCCGAGCACGTCGGCGGGGTAGAAGCCCATGCGGTGCTGGAACTGTGGATCGTCACCGATGTTCTTGGTGGTGTTGACCGGGGCGATCGTGGTGACCCACTCCTCGGAGAACGCCAGCCACTCCTGGCACGTCTTGGTCCGGAAGATCGTCTGGAGCTCGCGTTGGAGTTCGACGTTGCCCTTGGCGTGGTCGGCGTACTTCTCGCCGGGGAACCGCTCGAACAGGTCCATCCGGTCGACGCCCTGGCAGAAGTTCTTCCAGAACGCCTGCTCGCTCGCCATGAACAGCACGTGCCCGTCGCTCGCCTCGTACATCTGGTAGCGCACGCCCTCCCACATGCCGGCGAGACCGGCGGGGCGTCGCTCGTAGTTGTCGGCGGGATTGCCGGTGACCTCGTCCTCGGGGCGCAGATACGCCCGTTCGGTCTCGATGCGATACCAGTCCATGTAGGCGGCGGCGTCGGACTGGGCGAACTCCATCTCGCACCCGACGCCGGTCTCGCGGGCGGAGATGATGCCGGCGAGGATGCCCATCGCTGCGACCATCGGGCCGACGTTGATGCCGACGTTGGGCATGGTCGGCGGGATCCGGGCGAAGCCGTCGTCGTCGATGACCGGCTGCACGATGCCGGCCCAGGTGTCGTAGGCGATCCCGTGGCTCGGCATGTCGCGGTAGGGGCCGGTCGAGCCGTACCCCGACAGGGTGGCGAACACGATTCTGGGGTTGACCTCCTTGAGCACGTCGTAGCCGAGCCCGAAGTTGGCCAGCGCCCCGGGCTTCTGGGCTTCGACGACCACGTCGGCGGTGGCGACGAGTTCCTTGTACAGCTCCTTGCCCTCGTCGCACTTGAGGTTGAGGGTGATGCTCTTCTTGCCGCGGTGGGTGTGGAGGTGCAGCAACGAGACGCCGTCGATGATCGGCCAGGTCATCTGGCGGATGTAGTCGCCGGCGGGTGACTCGACCTTGATGACGTCGGCGCCGAGGTCGGCGAAGAAGGTCGCCACATGGCCCGGGCCGAGCAGACTCGACTCGATCACTCGGATGTTGCGGAGGAGCCCCGCGGTTCCGTTCGTAGTGTTGTTCACGACGCCCTCCGGCTGCGATCTGACGGACCGTCAGAAACTAGCCGGGGGAATTCTCGGCATCACGTTCCGGTTGCCATCGGTCACGTGGGAGGCTGAGCACCCAGGAGGGACGCAGCACATGGAGATCTTCGACTCGGTTCTCGACATGATCGGGAACACCCCGTTGGTCAACCTCAAGCAGGTGGCCAAGGACAAGCCGTGCAAGGTCGTGGTGAAAGCCGAGATGGTCAACCCCGGAGGCTCGTCCAAGGACCGGCCGGCGGTCACGATGATCGATCACGCCGAGCGCGAGGGCCTGCTGAAGCCGGGCGGCACGATCGTGGAGCCGACATCGGGCAACACCGGCGTCGGCCTGGCGATCGTCGCCGCGCAGCGGGGCTACAAGTGTGTGTTCGTGATGACCGACAAGGTCGCACCCGAGAAGGTCGATCTGCTGCGGGCCTACGGGGCCGAGGTCGTGGTCTGCCCGGTCGCCGTCGCCCCCGACGATCCGCAGTCGTACTACTCGACCGCGGAGCGCCTGGTGAAGGAGATCCCCGGGGCGTACCGGCCGAACCAGTACCACAACCAGACCAACCCCCTGGCCCACTACCAGGCCACCGGCCCCGAGATCTGGCGCCAGACCGACGGCGCCGTCACCCACTTCGTGGCCGGCGGTGGCACCGGCGGCACCCTGTCGGGAGTCGGCCGCTACCTCAAGGAGCAGAACCCCGCCATCCAGGTGATCTGTGCCGATCCGGAGGGCTCGGTGTACTCCGGTGGCTCGGGTCGTCCCTACCTGGTGGAGGGGGTCGGCGAGGACTTCTGGCCCGACACGTACCACCCCGACCTCATCGACCGGGTCATCCCGGTCAGCGACGCGGACTCCTTCCTGATGGCCCGGCGGGTCAGTGAGGAGGAGGGTCTGTTGATCGGCGGTTCGTGCGGCACCGCCGTGGCCGCCGCGTTGCAGGTCGCCGACGAGTGCACGTCCGACGACCTGATCGTCGTGCTCACGCCGGACTCGGGTCGTGGCTACCTCTCCAAGGTCTTCAACGACGACTGGATGGCCGGCTTCGGGTTCCTGCGCGCCGACGGACCGGTCGTCGCCGACGTGATCGAGAGCCGCACCAGCGGCGTCCCCGACCTGCTGTACGTCCAGCCCCACCAACTGGTGCGTGATGCGGTCGCGATGATGCGCGAACACGGTGTCTCGCAGTTGCCGGTGGGCAAGGGCGAGATGCCCTTGGCGGCCGCCGAGATCGCCGGGTCGGTCAGCGAACTGCGACTGATGGAGCTGGCGTTCGACACCGACGCCGTGCTCGACAAGACCGTCGAGGACATCATGGCGCCCGCCCTCCCGACGATCGGCGCCGGGCAGCCGGTGGCGCTGGCGGTCGAGATGCTCGAATCCTGCTCGGCGATGCTCGTGCTCGACGGTGGACGGCCCCGCGCCGTGATCTCCTCGAGCGACGTCCTGAGCTTCCTCTCCAACGCCCAAGGAGCCTGACACCCATGGCTGACGACATCTTCGCCGACCCGAACGCGTTCGGGTTCGAGACCCGGGCGATCCGGGCCGGACAGGTCCACGACGCCACCAGCGGCGCCGTCGTGACCCCGATCTCGCTGGCGACCACCTTCGTGCAGGAGGAGCCAGGGGTGCATCGGGGGTACGAGTACTCCCGCACCAACAACCCGACCCGCCAGGCCCTCCAGGAGTGCCTCGCCTCGCTGGAGGGCGCCGCCCACGGCCTTGCGTTCGCCTCGGGCATGTCGGCGGAGGACACCCTCCTGCGCACCCTGTCGCCGGGTGATCACATCGTGCTCGGCAACGACGCGTACGGCGGCACGTTCCGGCTGATCTCCGCCGTGCTGGCCCCGTCCGGCATCGAGTGGTCGGCCGCCGACCTCACCGATCCCGATCAGCTCCGTGCGGCGATGCGCCCCGAGACGAAGGTCGTGTGGGTCGAGACACCGACCAACCCGCTGTTGACCGTCGTCGACATCGCCGCGATCGCCGAGGTCGCACACGCGGGCGGCGCCCGACTGGTCGTCGACAACACCTTCGCCACGCCCTACCTGCAGCAACCGCTGGCCGAGGGCGCCGACGTCGTCGTGCACTCCACCACCAAGTACTGCGGCGGCCACTCCGACGTCGTCGGCGGGTTCCTCGCCACCGACGACAGCGAGCTGGCCGACCGGCTCGCCTACCTGCAGAACGCGATCGGGGCGGTCGGCAGCCCCTTCGACAACTACCTCACGCTCCGAGGCCTCAAGACGCTCGCGGTGCGAATGGACCGGCACTGCGACAACGCCCAGGCGATCGTCGAGCTGCTGCTCGGTCACGACAAGGTCACCCACGTGCTGTATCCGGGGCTGCCCGATCATCCCGGTCACGATGCCGCCACCCGCCAGATGAAGAAGTTCGGTGGCATGGTGTCGTTCCGGGTCGTGGGTGGCGCCGACGCCGCCATGCGCCTCACCACCACCACGAAGGTTTTCTCGCTCGCCGAGTCGCTCGGCGCGGTCGAGTCCCTGATCGAACACCCGGGCGTGATGACCCACGCATCGGCCGCCGGCTCCGAGCTCGAGGTGCCGGCCGACCTGGTGCGACTGTCGGTCGGCATCGAGTCGACCCAGGACCTGCTCGACGACCTCGGGCAGGCGCTCGAACAGCTGTAGGCCCCTGACGAGCCGCTTCGCGGTTCATCACACATTCCTCACACCCCGTGCCGATGCTGCAGGGGTGATCGAGTTCGCCACCACCCGAGAAGCGGTCGCCTTCCTCGCTCGCCGCGCCGGCTGGGGCCTCGCCCCCGGCCAGCTCGACGACCTCGAGGCGCGCGGCGTCGCCGGCACGATCGACCTGCTCGTCGACCCGACCGGAGCGGGGGTGGCCGAGGAGACCTCGGCCTGGGCCGACTGGGACTTCGACTACGACCGGTCCGATCAAGAGGCCAGTCGGGCGCAGACCCTGGAGGCCTTCCAGCGATGGACCGGTCGACTCGTCGAGACCGAGCGCCCGCTCGACCACCAACTCGCCTGGTTCTGGCACGACCACTTCGCCGTGTCGCTGCAGGTCGTGCGCCACCTGCCGTCGATGCTCGAGCATCTCGAGCGCTGCTGGTCGCTGGGCCGTGGCGACTTCGTCGAGCTGATCCGAGCCATCACGACCGATGCGGCCATGCTGGTCTTCCTCGACGGCGCCACGAGCACCGGGCAGGCGCCCAACGAGAACTACGGCCGGGAGCTGTTGGAGCTCTACACGGTCGGGGTCAACAACTTCACCGAAGCCGATGTGCGCGCCGCCGCCGTCGCGCTCACCGGTTGGACCGTCCGCCCCCGGTTCGACTGGGAGGTCCGGTATGTCCCGAACCGTCACGACGACACGCCACAGACCCTGCTCGGTGTCGACGGCGTCCACGACGTCGACGGGGTGGTCGCCGCCGCGACCGCGCACCCCGCATGCCCGGTCTTCATCGCCACCAAGCTGGGCCGGTACCTCCTCGGTGCCGTGGACAACGCCACGATCTTCTCGCTCGCCGATCGCTTCGCGGCGTCCGACCTCGACATCGCGACCCTCACCCGGGCCGCCCTCGAGGCAGGGTCGGCGGGTGCGGCCGGCCCGACCGTGCTCGCCCCGCTGCCGTGGATGACCCAGGCCGTCAAGGCGACGGGGTCGACCCTGGAGCCCCGCTTCGTGATTGGCCAGCTCCGCACGATGGGCCAACTCCCCGCCAACCCGCCGAACGTCGGTGGATACCCCGGTACCGCGACCTGGCTGGCCTCGTCGGCCACCGCCGGCCGGTTCACCGCCGCCAACGCCATCGCGCGAGCGACACCCGACGACGCGGTCGCCCTCAGCGCCGCACGCGACCGGTCGTGGGACGAACTCGCCGACCTGCTCGTGCGGCCGGCCGGGTTCTCGCCTGCCACCCTCGCCGCGCTGGCCGACCTCTCGCCGTCCGCTTCCGACCGGCCGGGGGAGGCTGCGCTCGCGCTCGCCCTCGCGTCCCCCGACCTCCTCGTCGCCTAGGAGTCCTGATGATCTCTCGCCGTGCATTCCTCGGAGGGGCCGCCGGTGCCGCTGCGCTCGGCGGTGGCGCGTGGGCCACCCTCGTGCGAGATGGGGTGGACAACGCCGCCCCGCTGCTCCCGGCCGGTTCGACGAGCACCACGACCACGGTCGCACCGACCACGACCGTCGCCGCCCAGGCGGCCACCTCGGCCGCCCGCCTGCCGGTGACCGACCGGGTCCTGGTGGTGCTCGAGATGGCCGGCGGCAACGACGCCCTCAACACCCTCGTCCCCGCCGACGCCGGCGTCTACCGCGACCTGCGTCCCGAGCTCGCCCTCGGCGACACCGAGATGATCGCACTGCCGGGCACCCCGTGGGGTCTGCATCCCTCGCTCGTCGGCCTCGTGCCGTTCTGGGACGCCGGAACGATGAGTGCGATCGCCGGCGTCGCCATGCCGCAGCAGTCCCGCTCCCACTTCACCGCCATGGACTCGTGGTGGTCGGGCGTCGCGGGTGCACCGTCGCAGACCGGCTGGCTCGGACGGTGGCTGGACGCCTCGCTCGACGCCGAACGCAACGGGGTCGACGACCCGCTGCGGGCGATCGCGCTCGGCGGCGGCAGTCCGGCACTCGTCGGCACCCGCACGATGGCGACGGCGATCCGCAACCCGTCGACGTTCCAGCTGATGACCCTGCCCGGCACCGACGCCGATGCGCTCGTCGACGCCTTCCTCGCCACGGCCGCGCCCCTCTCGAACGACCCGGTGCTGGCAGCAGCACAGGGCGCGATCCCGGCGACGCTCGATGCGGTCGCTCTGCTCGCGAGCGCCAGCGGCGCCGACGACGCACTGGGCGACCAGAACCAGATCCCCGGTGCGGGCACGACGGCGGTCGACCTGCTGGCGACCGCAGCACGCATCATCCAGATGGGCATCGGGACGCGGGTGCTCACCGTCGGGGTGAGTGGCTTCGACACCCACGCCGGTCAGCTCGACACCCACGATGGCCTGCTGCGCGACATCGCCGATGGTCTCGAGGGGTTCTTCGCATCGCTCGCCGCATCCGGCGATCTCGACCGGGTCATGGTGCTGACCACGAGCGAATTCGGCCGCCGAGCGGCCGAGAACGGCTCCGGCGGCACCGATCACGGCAACGGCGGACTGCAATTCGCCTTCGGACCGTCGGTCGCCGGGGGTGTCGTCCACGGCGACTATCAGCTCGGCGCGCTGGTCGACGGGGACATCCCGGTCGCCGTCGACACCCGGTCGGGGTATCTCGCGGCGCTCGAGTGGTTGGGCGGGGCCGGCGCCGGTGACGGGATCTTCGACGAGACGCCGGAGTCGCTGCCCCTGCTGACGGCCTGATCCGGCCTCAGGTCTGTTTGTCGAGGATCGGCGCGAGCTTCTCCAGTTCGGTGTGCCAGTCCTCGGGCTCGCCGAAGGGGAAGCACACGAACTTGGTCGCGCCGACCGCGACGTAGGCGTCGATCATGTCGTGCAGCGCCTCGTGGGACGTCGCCACGACCTCGTCGGGCGCCGCGGCGGGGCGGCGCCCCGGCACCCGCTCGAGCGCCGCCGCCGGGAAGTCGAGTCCGGGCGGGGTGTAGGGG
>JBCCWI010000055.1:0-28545 GCA_039193795.1 Actinomycetota bacterium
CCGACGCCATCATCGCCACCAACACCTCGTCGTACCCGATCATCGAGGTCGCGATGGTCACGAGCCGGCCCGACAAGGTCGTCGGCATGCACTTCTTCAACCCGGCGACGGTCATGAAGCTGGTCGAGGTCATCTCGACCCAGCGCACCGCCGACGATGTGAAGGCGGCCGCCGATGCGTTCGCGAGCGAGGTGCTCGGCAAGCGGGTCGTGCACTGCAAGGACCGCGCCGGGTTCGTCGTGAACATGCTCCTGGTGCCGTACCTGTGTCAGGCGATGCGCATGTTCGAGAACGGGCACGCCTCAGCCGAGGACATCGACGAGGCCATGAAGCTCGGTGCGGGTCACCCGATGGGTCCGCTCGAACTGAGCGACATGATCGGGCTCGACGTCATGCTCTGGACCGCCGAGTCGCTCCACGACGAGTACAACGAGGCGTTCTACGCGCCGCCGCCGCTGCTGCGCCGGATGGTCACCGCCGGCCAGCTCGGCCGCAAGACCGGTCAGGGCTTCTACAGCTACTGACCTGCGAAGCGGACTCGCCTCGCTCGGCCGTCGGTCCTCCGGACCGGCGGCCGTCGTCGTTCTCGGGTCGTGAGGCGAGCGCGCGGGCGCTCGATCAGCCCGGTCGCCTGCCCCGGTCGGGGTCGACGACCGCCGAGTAGGGCGCGGTCGGCGACGCCGGTGTCGACCGGGTCACCACCGGACCCTGGAAGCGGATGGCGGCCACCATCACGACCGCCACGATCTCGATCGCCGCCGCGAGGGCGAGTACGGCGAGGAAGCGGTCGGCGCTCGAACCGTCGTCGACCAGCGCACTCAGGATGCTGATGCCCGCCGCCGCGCCGAGCTGACCGGTCATGTTGAGCATGCCCGTGCCCACGCCCACGTCGCGGTCGCCGATCGATTCGGTGAGCGCGGCGATGATCGGCGGTCGTGCCATCCCGCTGCCGCCGCCCTGGATGGCCACGCCGACACCGATCATCCACAGCTGATCGGCGACCGCGCCCCACCCGATCAACAACAGACCGATCGCGATGCATGCCGTACCGACGACGACGAGCGGTCGGCCACCGACCCGTTCGACGAGCCAGCCCGCACTCGACGCGCCGATCGAGAACGTGATCGGACGCGGCAGGATCATGAGCGAGATCGCCGCCGCCCCGAGGTCGAAGACATCGGCCAGCAGCAGGGAGGTGATCACGAGACCCGCCATGTAGGGGCCGTTGAGGAAGATCTGGCTCATGATCGGCAGGAAGACGTTGCGTTCGCGGAGGGCGTCCAGCTCGACCAGGGGGTGGTCGATGCGTCGCTCGTAGCGGAGGAACGCAGCGATGAAGATCGGCGAGGCGACCAGACCCGCGAGGACTCCGGGGTGATCCCAACCGAGGGGCACGCCGCGATTGATCGCCACCAACAGCGAGCCGATGCCGATCGCGAGCAGGAAGCTGCCGACGACGTCGAAGGTGTGGTCCTCGCGCCGATCGGTCGCGGGGAGCACGAACCAGGCCAACACCACGGCGATCGCCATGCCGGTGCCCTGGATGACGAACAGCACCCGCCAGCTCGTCGCCTCGATCAGCGGTCCGCCGACGGCGACGCCGACGGCCGGCGCAGCGGCGAGCACGGCGCTCCACGTACCCGCGACACGGGTGCGTCGATCCTCGGGGAAGACCGACATCATGATCGCGAGCGCCGACGGGCCGGTCGAGGCTGCGAAGCCCTGCGCGGCCACCCGCAGCGCGATGAGCATCGCCGCCGACGTGGCGACCGCGGTGAGCAGGGAGAACACGGCGGCGCCGGCGAACCCGATCAGGTACATGCGCCGGTGACCGTGGAGATCGCCGAGCTTCCCCGCCATCGGCGTGAAGACCGCGAACGCGAGCAGTGGGCCGGCGATGACCCAGGTGACCACCGAGACGCTCGAGTCGAGGTCGTCGGCGATCGTGGCGAGGGCGGCGGAGAGGACGGTGATCGTGAACGAACTGCAGGCCACCCCGGTGAGTGCCACGACCTGGACCACCCGCGGCGAGAAGGCTCGGTCGTTGGGGGGCGCCAGCAGACTCACCCGATCGACCCTAGGTGAACGATCGTTCACTTCCCGCGGGGTATGACCTCTTTCACGCCCCGCCCGAGGCGATCACCGTGGCCCGCCGCGGCGGTCCTTCCAGTCGTCCTCGATCGCGCGCGCCTCGCGCTCCGCGTCGATGGCGAGGTAGGCCTCTCGGTGCGAGAGTCCCCGCCGCCGTCCCCCGAGATAGTCGCGGACATAGGAGGTCAGGAAGCCGAGGGCACCCTGCTCGGCGAACTGCCGGACGTGTACCAGTTCGTGCGCGAGCAGCGCCCGATCGCCCCGGGTGCTGCGGTCGTCGCGCAGGAAGACGAGGTTGCCGACGGTCATGCCGTCGGCACCATTCGGGAGGAACGGCACCTCCACGACCCGCACGCGGCGCGCCAGCGATCGAGGCAACACGTCGTACCCGACCAGTTCGGGACCCTCGAGGCGGCGCATGGTCCTACAGTACGCAACCGGGCCGGGAGGAGGAGCGGGATGAGCGACGGGCACTACGAACGGGTCGACGATCTGGCCACGACGATCCTGCGCGATCTCGGCGATCCCGACACGATCTCGGTCGACGATCTCGCCCCCGCCGACGAGTTCCACCTCGGCGGAGCGGTCGCGACCGCTGCGATCATCGATGCGCTCGCGGTCAGAGCAGGGGACCGCGTGCTCGACATCGGCAGCGGACTCGGTGGGCCGGCCCGTCGGATCGCGGCGACGACGGGTGCTCGGGTGACGGGGGTCGATCTGACCGCCGAGTTCGTCCGCACCGCGACCCGGCTGTCCGACCGCGTCGGACTCCAGGAGCTGACCACCTTCCTCGTCGGTGACGCATCGGCGCTCGACCTCGAGGGCGGGTTCGACGCGGCGACACTGATCCACGTCGGCATGAACATCGCCGACAAACCCGCCTTCTTCTCCTCGGTGCACGACCTGCTCGCCGAGGGTGGGCGATTCGTCGTCTACGACATCATGGCGACCGGGGACATCGGCGACCTCGGCTTCCCGATGCCGTTCGCATCGTCTCGCGCCGGCGCGTTCCTGGTCTCGCCCGACGACTACCGCTCGGCACTCGAGGCGGCGGGCTTCACCGTCTCGGACCCCGAGGACCACACCCGGCTCTCCCTCGACGCCGCAGCGGCGGCCGGCGCAGGCGGGCCACCGCCGGTGTCGCTGGCGACGGTGATGGGGCCGGATTTCGCGACCATGTTCGCCAACCTCGGCGCGGCCCTGCGCGGCGGGGTGCTCGCGCCGATCCAGATCGTCGCCACCCGCTGAACGGCCGGCGGGGCGACGACCCTCAGCGCGACGGCCAGTCGGCGAGCAGGGCCGGCAACTCGCCCAGATGATCGATCGTCGGCGCATCGTGCTCGCCGTCGTGGGCCTCGTGGGTCCAGGTGACGTGGTACGGCACGTGCACGGCACGGCCCCCGATCGCCAACACCGGCAAGATGTCGGATGGAAGGGAGTTGCCGACCATCACGAACTCGGTCGGATCGACCCGGTGGAGGCCGAGCACCCGCTCGTAGGTCGCCGGGTCCTTGTGCGCGACGACCTCGGCCTGCCAGAAGTGCTCGCGGAGCCCGCTCGTCTCGATGCGCGACAGCTGGTGATAGAGGTCGCCCTTGGTGATGATCATCTTGGTGTGGTCGCCCAGCTCGTCGAGGACGTCCTCGACCCCGTCGATCAGCTCGACGGGCCGGTCGAGCAGCGCGTGGCCGAGGTCGAGGATCGACGCGATCTGCGCAGTGCTGACGTGACCGTCGCTGATGTCGATCGCGCACTCGATCAGCGACAGGGTGTAGGCCTTCACCCCGTAGCCGTACCTCGGCATGTTGCGCGACTCGATCTCGAAGAGGTGGTCCTCGATCGCCTCGGGTTCGCCGTAGTCGGCGAGCAACGCCTCGAACGCCCGGTGGCTGGCCTGGAAACCGTCCTCGTTGTGCCAGAGGGTGTCGTCGGCGTCGAATCCGATGATCATCGAGGCGATGGTAACGGCCCGCTCCGACCCGGGCCGGACCGCTTTTCCACAGATCGCGGCGGGGTCCCCGACCGGTCGAATTGGCTTCGGTACGTTCCGATCCATGGCGTCGTGTCAGCGTCCCGGGTGCGGTGAGGAGGCAGCCGGCACGCTGCTGCTCCACCGCGGCGAACGTCGGGCCGAGCTGTTGCCGCTGGGCGATCCGACCGGCGATCGGTACGGGCACGCACTGTGCGAGACCCACCTCGACCGGGCCCGCGTGCCCAAGGGCTGGGAGATGGTCGATCGACGCCGACCGATCTCGACTGCGGCGGGCGCGGTCGACGAACCCCGTCCCGGCGCGGCGGCTTGGGCCCCGCGTCGGGGACGGCAGGTTCCCGACGCCGTGGCGTCGGTGCGGTCACCGCTGCTGCGACGAGCCTTCCTCGGCGTGGACGACACCGGTGACGGGGTCGAACCCGCGGGTGGCCTCCCCGGGCTCGAGCGGGTTCATCATCAGGTCGATGCCGGCCCACAGCGTGCGGAACGTGGCGTTGAACAGGACCGGAACGACGACCGCGATCGCCAACGGCACCGCCGCCAGGCTGAGGAAGTTCACATCGGGCCACGTCACCCAGAGGCTCACGAGGAAGCTGATGAGGATCAGGCCGAAGGTGACGATCGTGGCCATCATGACGCCGCCGACGAAGTGGCCGGAGTGACGCTCGAACACAAAACCGCAGCGGGGACACTCTGGGCACAGACCGACCACCCGCCGCGTCAAGCGGCGGCGACCGCAGACGGGACAGGCTCGCGTCGCACCCCGCCAGAGGAGTCGGCCGCGGCTCGGCGTGGGTCGGGCGATCACGACGACGAGCCTACGTACGGACAGCTGCGACTCGCGGTGTGACGCATGGCCCGCTCGACTTCCGTCGTGCGGTTGGCCGTCGGCGGGCTGGTCCTGATCGTCGTGCTGGTCGCGGTGTTGATCGCATCGCCACCGCCGACCGACGACAACGACGAGTTGACCGCGCCGTCGACCACCTCCTCCACGACGACCACGACCACCACCAGCACGACGACGACCACGACCACGACGACCACCACCGAGCCCCCCTACGACGGATGGGTCGATCCGGCGTCGTCGGGTGAGCGCTACGGCGACACCGTCGACGGCCTGCTGACGTTCCGCGGGAATCCGACGCGCACCTACTACGGCGAGGGGCCGGTCCCGGTCAATCCCCAGGTGCGGTGGCAGTTCCCCGAGCGGGCGATGTGTTCGAACTCGCCGGTCGGTGGCGAGGTGATCACCTGGTGCGGGTCGGGCTGGACCGGCCAGCCGGCGATCTTCGAACGCGACGGGCAGACCTGGGTGGCCCTCGGGGCCTACAGCCGCGACGTCCACTTCCTCGACTACTTCAGCGGCGAACGCCTCCTGCCCGACTTCCCGACCGGCGACATCATCAAGGGATCGGTCACGATCGACCCGGACGGCTATCCGCTGCTCTACACCGGGAGCCGCGACAACTTCTACCGGGTGATCGCTTTCGACGGCACCGAGCCGCGTGAGCTGTGGGCCCTCGCCGCCAACGACGTGTCGCCGACCCGCTGGAACAACGACTGGGACGGCGCCGGTCTGATCCTCGACGACTTCCTGTTCATCGGAGGTGAGAACAGTCAGTTCCACATCGTGAAGCTCAATCGGGGCTACGACGAGGACGGAATGGTGACCGTCGAACCGGAACTGGTGTTCAACACCCCCGGCTGGGACGACGAGCTGCTGGCCGCCGTCGGCGGCAATGTCTCGATCGAGAACTCGGTGGCGATCTCCGGCAACACCGTCTACTTCGCCAACAGCGGCGGCTTGATCCAGGGGTGGGACATCACCGGGCTCGCCGACGGCATCGAGCCGACCCGGGTGTTCCGCTACTGGGCGGGCGACGACATCGACGCGTCGCTCGTCATCGACGACGAGGGGATGATCTACGCGGGCGTCGAGTACGAGCGGGGGACGCCGCGCAGTCGAGAGGTCGGGCAGATCATCAAGCTCGACCCGACGCTGCCGCCCGAGGACGCGCTCATCTGGGGTGTCGAGCAGCGGCCTCGCCTCGACTCCGGCGTGTGGGCGACGCCGGGCCTGCACGAGGACCTGTTGATCGTGCCGACCGACAGCGGCGACGTGCTCGGGCTCGACCGGTTCACGGGCGAGGAACGCTGGCGGGTCGAACTCTTCGGCCCGACCTGGGCATCGCCGGTGATCGTCGACGACGTGTGGATCCAGGGTGACTGCAACGGGGTGCTCCACGCCTTCGACGTCTCCGACACGACGGTCGAGCCGCCCAAGCTCTGGGAGGTGGAGTTGGCGGGGTGCATCGAGTCGACGCCGGCGTTGTGGAAGGGACAGGTCATCGTCGGGACGCGGGCCGGGTTCATCTATGCCGTGGGATGAGTCGGCCCGTCCCGCCGTCGGTGGGAGGATGCCGCGATGACCGACGACGGGCCCACGGCGGGCTGGTACGACGATCCCGACGACGCCTCGCGCTACCGGTACTGGGACGGTGAGCGGTGGAGCGAGCACCGGGCACCGAAGACCCCGTCGACGCCGCCGCCCCCGCCCGCGCCGCGCGCCGGGTCTCATCGCAACAGCAACGCCGGCCTCGCGCTCGGCCTGTCGATCGGCGGCATCCTGTGCTGTGGCCCGATCTCGACGATCGGCCTCGTGCTCGGTGCCCGCGAACTCCAGGCCGCCAAGCGAGGCGAACTCAACGACCAGGACCGCGGGCTGGCGCTCGCCGCCACGATCATCGGTGGCATCGTCACCGCCCTGCTCGTCTTGTTGATCGCGCTGCTGTTCGCGATGGCGGTGTTCGCCGGCGACCCGGGGCCGCCCCCGTGACCGGCGCCGGGCCCGAGGCGGGCTGGTACGACGATCCCGACGACGCCTCGCGCTACCGCTACTGGGATGGCGCCAGGTGGACCGACCATCGCTCGCCCAAGCGCGTCGCTCCGGTCCGGCCCGGACCCTTCGAGGAGAGCCATGCGGGCTGGGCGCTCGGTCTGAGCATCGCGGGCGTGCTCTGCTGCCTGCCGCTGTCGATCGCCGGGGTGATCCAGGGCACCCGCGAACTCCGTCGTGTCAACGACGGCCTGATCAACCCGGATCAACGCGGCGTGGCGATCGCCGCCCTGGTGATCGGTGGTCTCGGCACGCTGGTTGGTCTGCTGGTCTTCGTTCCACTCCTGATCGACATGGGCGCATGATCGCCTCGGTGGCCCCGCCGACCCGCGGCCGAGCGCCGATGGTCGCCGCCGGCGTCGCGGCGGTCGCGTCCGCGGCGATGGTCGCGACCGCGACCGACGACGGGATCGTGCTGTGCCCGATCCGTCGCTGTACCGGCGGCTACTGCCCCGGCTGTGGCGGCACCCGTGCGGTCCGCCAGCTGTTGGCCGGCGACCCCGGTGGTGCCTGGGCCCACAACCCCTGGATCGTGTTGGCCGCCGCGCAGGCCATGGTGTTGGGGATGGTGTTGGCGGTGGCCGGCCCCGACGGGTGGCGGCGACGAGCGCGTGCGCTCCTGGTCCCGCTCTCGATCGTCAATGCCGCCCTGGCCACCGCGATCTGGGTGGCGCGGCTGACCGCCGGAACCATCCCGGCGCCGTTCTGAGCGGCAGGGGTCACCCGCCGAACGCGAACCGGTTGCACACCGTGTAGCCGGTGACGGTCCACTCGCCCTCGACGAGCTCGAACGTGAGCCAGCCGCCGGCCCGATCGGGCTCGTCGCGCCACCCGAGGGTCATCGTCGCCACGGGTCCACCGTCGTGGTCGAGGCGGCGCGCCGCGTCCGCGGCCGGGCTCTGCGGGAACAGCATGGCGATGAAGTCATCGGTCTTTCGCTGCGCCTCGTCGTCGACCAGCGCCGGGACCTCGATGTTGGGCGGGAACGAGGTGGTGGCGGTGAGATCGGCGACGATGTCGCCCGGCTCGCACCACAGGGTCCCGTCGACCGGATTGTCGCCGGCCACCGCGAACGCCACGAGGTCGTCGTCGCCACCGCCGCACGCGGCGAGGCCGGAGAGGGCGACGGCGGTCACCGCGATGACGAGGGCGCGCATGACCGAGGACGGTAGGTCAAATTCCCCATCCGACGTGCCGATGGAACCCCCATGAGCGGGATTCGACGGCGTGGAATCGGTTGGATGGCGGCCCTGGTGGCCTGCGCGGCGCTGAGTGCGTCGTGCGGATCGGGTGAGGCCGACCTGCAGGTGCTGTTCGTCGGGAACAGCCACACCGGAGTCAACGACGTTCCCGGCACGGTCGAGGTGATCGCCGGAGCGAACGGGACGAGCATCGAGGCGACGATGATCGCACCCGGCGGCACGCGGCTCTCGGACCACCGGTTCAACCCCGAGGTGATCGATGCCCTGGAGTCCGGCGAGTTCGACGTCGTCGTGTTCCAGGAGCAGTCGCAGCTGCCCTCCGTGCCCCAACTGGCCGAGAGCCAGACCCTCCCGGCGGCGCTCGCACTCGACGCGATGGCGGACGAAGCCGGCACCCGAGTCGTGTGGTTCCAGACGTGGGCTCACCGCGAGGGATGGCCCGACGGCGGGCATGCGGCCTATCCGTCGATGCAGGACGCGGTCGTCGAGACCTACGCCGAGATCGGCCGCCAGACCGGCGGCGACGTGGCGATCGCCGGACAGCGATGGTCCCGCGTCTTTCTCGGTGACCCGACGATCGACCTGTACGACGACGATGGTGTGCACGCATCGGAGATCGGCAGCTACCTCGCTGCCATCGCGATCACCGATGCACTCCTGGTCGGGGTGCCGCTCACCGAGGCGCCCGGCGTCGGCGAGGTCGACGACGACCTCGCCCTGCGGCTGCTCACCAGCTAGTCGATCAGCGGTCGAACAGGGCGATGATCTCGTCGAGCCACCGCTTCGGCGTGTCGTAGTCCTCCTGCGGCGTCTTGCCGAGGCGGACGATGACGAGGTCGCTGGTGGGGACGCACACGACCCGCTGCAGTTCGAACCCCGAGCAGAAGAACGTGCCGCGGCCGTCTTCGTGCACCCACCAGTGGGTGCCGTAGTGGTTGCCCTCGTCGTCGACCGCCCAGGCCCGCCGGCAGTCCTCGACCCACGCCCGGGGGATGACCTGGCGTCCGTCCCACTCGCCACCTCGCAGGTTGAGGAGTCCGTACCGCGCCCAGTCCCGGGCGACCATGTGGAGATACGACGAGCCGACGAAGGTGCCGGACCGGTCGAAGGTCGGGTCCGCGCTCCGGATGCCGACCGGCGCGAAGAGCACCTCGTTCATCCAGGCGCGCATCTCGTCGGGCTCGCCGATCAGGTCGCCGACGATGCGAGCGACGATGTTGGTCGTCCCCGACGAGTAGTTGAACACCGAACCGGCCTCGGCGCGGGCGGGGCGGGCGGCGGTGTAGCCGGCGACGTCGTCGACGCCGGAGCCGAACAGCATGTCGATGCAATGGCTCCAGCCCGGGTCTTCGGGCCCCTGGCTGCCGCCGGACTCGTCGATCGTGTACTCCTCGTTGAAGTCGAGCCCGTCGGCCATGCGCAGGAGGTGTCGCAGCGTGATCGCCCCGCGAGGATCGTCGGGGTCGGCGTGCCATGCGGGCACCGCCGCAGGGGCGTCGAGTTCGAGCCGGCCCTGCTCGACGAGGATGCCGACGAGCGAGTGGGTGACGCTCTTGGCCATCGACCACGACAGCAGCGGCGTGTCCGGTGTGGTGTCGGGGCCGTAGCGCTCGGCCACGATGCGGCCCTCGTGGACGATCACCGCCGCGTGGGACTCACCGAATCCGGGATCGGGGTCGTCGCCGAAGGCTCGGTCGATGACGGCCTCGAGTTCGGCGGACTCGACATGGTCGGGAAGCGAACCGGTGGGCCACTCGCGGGTCGGCCACGGCACGCCGGCCGGCTGGGCGGGCAGTGCGGGGAGTTGGTCGAGTGGGACCGGATCGAGGATCGCCATTCGGGGAATCTAGATCGCCCGGGACGGCCCTGACTCAGGCCCGCCGCCAGACCGGGCCGTTGGGCGTATCCTCGACGACGATGCCGCGGGCGGTCAGCTCGTCGCGGATGCGGTCGGCCTCGGCGAAGTCCTTGTCGGCTCTGGCCTGGGTGCGCGCCGCCACCAGCGCGTCGATCTCGGCGTCGTCGTCCCCGGCTTCGTCGTCGCCGACGGCGAGCCCCATGGCGCCGGCGAGGTCGATGGCGGTCGCCACGAGCGCCGGCGCAGCGTCGTCGGCCGCATCGATTGCGGCGTTGGCGCGACGGATGGTCTCGAACATGGTGGCCACGCCTTCGGGTGTGCCGAGGTCGTCGTCCATCGCCTGGGTGAAGGCATCGATCGCAGCGGCGTCACGCTCGGGCCCGTCGAGGGCGATGCCGGCGCCGGTGGCCTTGCGGGCCATCGCGTCGAGGCGCTTCACACCTTCGCGCGCCTGCTCCATGACCCCCGGGTTGAGCTCCATCACCTTGCGGTAGTGGGTCTGCAGCAGCGCGAGCCGCAGCGCCCGGCCGTTGTCGGGGTGTTCGTCGAGCAGGGCCTGGATCGTCGTGTAGTTGCCGAGCGACTTCGACATCTTCTCGCCGCCGATGTTGAGCATCGCGTTGTGGGCCCAGTGCTGGGCGAACTCCCGACCGGCGGCGATCGCCTCGGCTCGCTCGTTGGTGTGGTGGGGGAAGGCGAGGTCGGTGCCCCCACCGTGCAGGTCGAAGCCATCGCCCAGGATGCCGAGGCTCATAGCCACGCACTCGATGTGCCAACCGGGTCGGCCCTCGCCCCACGGGGCGGGCCAGGTCGGCTCGCCCGGCTTGGCCGCCTTCCAGAGGGCGAAGTCGAGCGGGTCCTCTTTGTTGTCGTCGACCTCGACGCGTGCGCCCGCGCCCTCCCGGAGATCGTCGAGTGAGCGATGGACCAGATCGCCGTAACCCTCGACCCGGTGGACGCGCAGGTAGACGCCCGAGTCGTTCGCGTAGGCCGTGCCGTTCTCGAGCAGTGTCTGGATGAACTCGACCATCTCGTCGACGTACTCGGTCGCGTGTGGTCGGTCGTGGGGCCGCAGCATGTCGAGTCGGTCGAAGATCGCCTCGTCGTAGACGGCCTTCCACGTGGTCGCGATCTCGGGTTCGGTGCTGCCTTCGCGCATCGCTCGGTTGATGATGTTGTCGTCGATGTCGGTGACGTTGGCGACATGGTGGACGTCGAGGCCCTTCCACTCGAAGTAGCGCCGCATGAAGTCGTACGTCATCGCCTGGCGGGCGTGGCCCAGATGCGGGTGGTCGTACACCGTCGGCCCACACGCGTACAGCGAGACCTTGCCCTCGTCGCGTTGCGCGAGTGGACGGACGTCGCCGGTGAGCGTGTCGTAGAGGCGGATCACGGTGGACTCTTTCTGGGTCAGACGAGGGGAGCGGGCGCCTGGTCGAGCTCGAGCCCGACGAGCGCACCGAGTTCACCCAGAAGGGTAGGGGCGGTCGGGTCGTCCCCGCCGTCGAGTATCGCGTCGGCGAGCTCGAGAAGGACCCCGAGCGCCGTCGGTGCGTCGAGGTCGTCGTCGAGTGCGGCGCGGACCCGTTCCGCGTAGGGCGCCGGGTCGGGTCCGCCGGCCGTGTGCCGGGCACGGTGCAGGCGATCGAGCATGTCCGATCCGAGCCCGATGTCGCCGTCGAACCACTCCCAGTCCGAGCGATAGTGATGCCGCATCAAGGCGAGCCGGATCGCCCGCGGGTCGGCCTCCTTCACCAGTTCGCTCACGAAGACGAGGTTGCCGAGCGACTTCGACATCTTGGTTCCCTCGTAGGCGACCATCCCGGCGTGCATCCAGTGGTTGGCGAACGGCACACCGTTGGCGGCCTCGCTCTGGGCCTTGCTGCACTCGTGATGCGGGAAGATCAGGTCCGATCCGCCGCCGTGGAGGTCGAGCGTCGGGCCGACGACACCGCGCGACATCGCCGAGCACTCGATGTGCCAGCCGGGACGGCCCGGTCCCCAGGGCGAGGGCCACGCCGGCTCGTCGGGGAGCGAGGGCTGCCAGAGGATGAAGTCGAGCGGGTTGCGCTGGCGGGGGTCGTCCGGGTTGCCGCCGCGCTCGGCGGCGTACTCGACCATGGTGGCCTCGTCGTAGCCCGACAGGGCGCCGAAGTCGGGGAAGGTCGACACGTCGAAGAAGACGGTGCCCTCGACGTCGTAGGTGTGGCCCTTGGCTTCGAGCTGCTCGACGAAGCCGACCATCTCGTCGATCCACTTGGTGGCGTGGGGTTCGTTGAACACCGGGCGGGTGTTGAGCACGACCATGTCGTTGTGGAACCGCGCCGTCTCCTGTGCGGCGAGCTCGAGGAAGTCGACGCCGAGCTCGCGGGCCTTGGGAAGGATCGAGTCGTCGACGTCGGTGATGTTGCGGACCAGCTTGACCTCGTGGCCGAGGTCTTCGAGCCGGCGGATCAGCAGGTCGTAGGTGAGGTAGGTGTTGGCGTGGCCGAGGTGGGTGGAGTCGTACGGCGTGATGCCGCAGACGTACATCTTCACCTCGGGTCCCGGTTCGAACGGGACGACCTCCCCACGGGCCGTGTCGAAGAGCTGCACGGCGGAAACCGTACAGCCCGACAGGGCCTACTCCGAGATCGTGACCGGGTCGTCGGCGGTGGTCGACTCGACGGGAGGCGGTGGGTCGGCGGGTGGCTGGGAGCCCTCCCGCAGTTGGCGCATGACCAGCACCGCGACGAACAGCAGGCCGAGGACGCCGACGACGGCACCGACGACGGTCGTGGTGTCGAGTTCGGGCCAGGCCTCCTCGCTGACGATGGCGAATCCCGACAGCGTGAACAGCAGTCCGAAGATCAGGGCGGTGGCATCGATGGGGTGGCGGTTCATGACTTCTCTCCGGGGGTGGGGGAATCGATGAGCAGGGCGAACACGAGCCCCAGGAACGACAGCAGGATCAGGGACATCCGATGTACTCCGAACCTGCGTTCTCGCTCGGGGCGTCGGGGCTGCAGTACCAGATCTCGAGCGCTCCGAGCCCGACGTCGGCGTCGATCGTGAGCGTGCCCGCTCCCGTGCCCTCGATGACCGTCAGCAGGTCGGCGTCGACGCCGTCGTTCTGGCGGTAGCGATCGGGTCCGCCCCGCAGCTCGATCTCACCGGCGCGGACCGCTGCGTCGAGCTCGACGGTGAGCGTGTCGGGCACCCACAGGCGGAGCTCGCCGATGGTCAGCCCGAGGTCGATGGCGCGCTCGGCGCCGTCGAGATCGAGATCGCTGAGGTCGACGACGAATTCGCCGATGCCCCAGGTGTAGGTGTCCTCCAGGCTCTCGACGGTGCTCACCTCGACCCGTTCCTCGCCGATGCCGTCGTGCCAGTCGAGGTCGACGGCGGCGATGGCCCAGGCGATCGGCAGAACGAACACGCCGAGGAAGATGAGGCCTCGCGCCCGGCCGAGGAACGCCGACACGATCAGACCGAGTCCGATCACGGCGAGGGTGAGCCCGGCGTAGATGGCCGGATCGAGATCCCACCAGTCGGACTGCTCGCCGACCATCGACACACCGGCGAAGACGAGGAGGACGGCGATCGTCAGCGGCCCGAGGAAGGGCGCCGGCTTGGGCGGTTTC
Source organism: Actinomycetota bacterium (assembly GCA_039193795.1). Classification (GTDB taxonomy): domain Bacteria; phylum Actinomycetota; class Acidimicrobiia; order Acidimicrobiales; family Aldehydirespiratoraceae; genus UBA11606. The sequence goes on from JBCCWI010000055.1 coordinate 13,661, forward strand.
GGCGGTCGTGGTGCCCGCTGGTGGGCCTGGCGTCGGGCGCGGTAGCCATGGCGCCACTCCTGGCGTTGTGCCCGGAACGAGTCGCGGGCCTCGGCGAGTTCGCTCTGGACCTCGTCGCGGGCCGCACGCAGCTCGGTGCGGATCTCGTCGCCGGTGGTCATCGGCCGGCCGGTCTCGGGATCGGCGGCCGGCTCCGCCTCGGCATCGACCGGTGGCTCGGCCTCGGCACCGACCGGTGGCGTCGACGCAGCGCGGCGTTCGCGGGGCCGCTCGTCGTCGCCGGGCCAGATCAGGAAGGCGACGCCGGCGGCGATCAGGAGCAGGGGCAGGGCGAGTCCGTCGCCGAACCCGAAGCCGTTGAACCACACCAGCGGGGTCGACAGGATCAGCACCGCGCCGATGGCGAGGACGACGAAGAGGAGGGTGCGGTTGCCCTCCGGAGATCCACGCAACGCTCGCATCGCGCTCGTCTCACCACTGCCCTCTTTGGCGATCACGAGCCAGGCGAGCAGGTAGAGGAGGATGCCGCTGCCGCCGAAGAGGGTCAGCAGCACGAAGCCGATCCGGACGATGACCGGATCGACACCGAAGTGGTGACCGAGCCCGCCGGCGACACCGGCGAGGACTCGGTCCGAGCGACTCCGACGAAGGCCCTCGTAGAACGGGCCGGGATCGACCGGCTCGCCGTACGGTGGGGGAGGCGGCGGCGGAGTCTCGGTCGTCTCGTCGGTCGGGGGGATGTCGCTCATGGGTCTCAGTGTCGGGCCGGCACCAGCATCTCACCATCGGGGATGACCCTGGTCCGTCCCTGAGACCTCAGGGGGATCTCAGGGTCGTCCCTGAGTGGCGCGGCGGGCGGGGTCTGCGACCATGGAGGCCATGTCGGAGACACGCCCGGACGGCGGGCCCGCGACCTGGCGGGCGAGCATCCCGCCCCGATCACCCGATGACCGGGTGGTCGGTGGCGTCGCGGCGGGCATCGGGCAGGCGATCGGGCTCGACCCGATCCTGATCCGGATCGCCCTGATCGTGTTGGCCTTCTCGGGCCCCGGGCTTCCCATCTATGTCATCGCCTGGTTCGTGATGCCCGAGGGCGGCATCGACCCCGACGCCGACGACCGATCACCGATCGAGTTCCGTCGAGGCGTCGGGCTCATCCTGATCGTGTTGGGCTCGGTGCTCGCGCTCCGCGAGTTCGGGCTGACCCCGCCCGACGAGGTGATCTGGCCGGTGTTGCTGGTCGGCGCCGGGGTCGGCCTCGTGTGGTGGCAGGTGCAGCCCCAGTTGGAGTTCACTCGCTGGGCCGCAGCGCGGATCGGGGCCGGCATCGTGGTGATGGGCACCGGGCTCGCCGCATTCGTCGCCGGCAACATCTCGTTCTCGGCCGTGCGAGACGGCCTCTTCGGCATCGTGCTGGTCGTCGGCGGGCTGGCGATGCTGATCGGCCCCTGGATCCTCGTGTTGATCCGCGGCCGGGCCGAGGAGCAGCGTCGAGCGCAGGCCGCCGACGCCCGCGCCGACGTCGCCGCCCATCTGCACGACTCCGTACTCCAGACGCTCGCGCTGATCCAGCGCACCGATGATCCCCGCGAGATGACGGCGCTCGCCCGCCAGCAGGAGCGCGAGCTGCGGCGGTGGCTGTACGCCGACGATCACGACCCCGAACAGTGGACCCTGAAGTCGGCGATCGATCGGGTCGCGGGCGTGGTCGAGGACCGCCACGACGTCGACGTCGAAGCCATCGTGGTCGGCGACGTCGCGATGGACTCCCACGTCGACGCGCTGGTCGCGGCGGTGGGCGAGGCGGCCACCAATGCTGCGAAGTGGTCGGGTCGGCCGACGATCTCGGTGTTCGCCGAGGTGGTCGACGGCCGGGTCGAGGCGTTCGTGCGCGACACCGGTGTCGGGTTCGACCCCGACGACATCGCCGAGGACCGCCTCGGCGTGCGCGAGTCGATCCTCGGCCGGATGGAACGGGTCGGCGGGACGGCCGAGATCGTCTCGATGCCGGGCGAGGGAACCGAGGTCCGGCTCGCCGTGCCGGTCGCGACGGGTACGGTGCCGGCGTGAGCGCGACCCAACCTCGCGTCGTGATCGTCGACGATCACCGGATGTTCCGCACCGGCGTTCGGGCCGAACTCGGCGAGCACGTCACGGTCGTCGCCGAGGCCGAGGACGTCGCCGAAGCGGTCGCAGTGATCGACCAGTGGTCGCCCGACGTCGTGCTCCTCGACGTGCACCTCCCGTCGGGCACGGGCCGCGAGGTGATCGAAGCGGTCCTGGCCGGCTCGACCGAGACCCGCTTCCTCGCGGTGTCGGTGAGCGACGCCGCCGAGGACGTCATCGACGTCGTTCGAGCCGGTGCGCGGGGGTATGTCACCAAGTCGATCTCGGGCCCGGACCTCGTCGACGCGATCCATCGGGTGAACGAAGGCGACGCGGTGTTCTCGCCCCGTCTCGCCGGGTTCGTCCTCGACGCCTTCGCCGGGGGCACCGAGGTCGGGGCGGCCGAACCGGCGGCCGACGATCTCGATCAGCTGACGCCACGCGAGAAGGAGGTGCTGCGCCATCTCGCCCGGGGCTACACCTACAAAGAGATCGCCCGGCAGTTGACGATCTCGATCAAGACGGTCGAGACCCACGCGTCCGCCGTGCTGCGCAAGCTCCAACTGTCGAACCGCAACGAGCTCAGCCGCTGGGCCGCCGCCCGGCGGATCTACTGATCGAGCCGCCCGGGAAGCAGGTCGTTGCAGCGACCGAGCGACGCCTCCCGCAGCGAGCCGGTCTCGTCGAGCACCTCGAAAGGCCGGAGGACCTGGAGGTCGTCCCACGCCCACACCCGTGACGGGTCCAGGTCGATCAGCACGGGATCGACGTTCCAGCAGGCGGCCGGCTTGGACCACGCACCGATGCCGTTGGCTCCGATGCTCAGCACCAGCAGCAGCGTCGCGCCGCGCCGCAGCCATCCCGGGTTGACGACCAGCGCGTCCACCGCCGGCACGGCCAGCAGCGCGAGCCACGGGATCGTGTCGGCCATGAAGCGCGGTCCGAACGAGTTGCCGCCCCACCAGGACTCGCCGGCGGCGGACACGACGAGCAGGTGGGCGATGACGATCCCGACCGCGGTGACCGCCAGCGGACGATCGATCGACGTCCGCCCGCGCACGGCGCCAAGGGCGCCCACGACGGCGATCACCGCGACGCTGCTGAAGACGAACAGACCACGATTCGGTGAGATCAGGTTCGCGGCGATCGCTTCGATCGTCTCGCCCCGCCATCCGGCCCGGTCGCTGGCGAAGTTGGGTGGCTGGATCGACTGGTAGGTCGCGAGGTTGATCGCGATCCACGGCACCGCGACGGCGACCCCGCCGGCGATGTACCGGGCGACGAGGTCACGGTGCCGGGCCAGCAACCACACGCCGAGACCGACGACGACGACCGCGGCGGTCGGCCGGGCGGTGTAGGCGAGGGCGGCGGCCACGCCGAGCAGCGTCGCCGTGCGGTTCCGCGTCGCATCGTCTTGCGTGAGCGTCACCGCGAGGAGCGCGGCGAGCGCGATGAACAAGGTGGCGGAGGACTGGCTCCACAGCGCCCGACTGAGGGTCGACCACAGCGGGGTCGCGAGCGCGACGGCGATGCCGAATCCGATCGCTCTGCGCCGTCGGTCGCCGTCGTGACGCAGGAGCCGAAGGGCGATGATGGTGATCACCGCCGCGGTGAGGGCGGCCAGCAGCGAGCCACCGATGAGGTTGGGGAGCCCCGTGTCGGCCTCGGCGATCATCCGGTCGACGTCGAGCGTGTCGAACCCGATGGCGCCGCCGACCTCGAGCGCGATCACGACCGGGAGCGCGAGGACCGCCGTCGTCCAGGGGAAGTGATCGAACGCGTGCTCCCACTCGGTCGTCGAGAGATCCCGCGGCATCTGCACCCCGGGGATCTGTTCGCCGGATCCGTCGGGCCGTTGCAGGTAGCCGTTGCCGCCATCGGTGCCCGGGCCCAGGTACTCGTCGAGGTCGAGGTCGAGGTCGTTGAGCACGCTCATCGAGGTCGGTACGGCGAGGTAGGAGTCGCCGTTGCTCACGACGGGGCTGGTGCCGAAGATCGCCAGGGTGACCACGAACACGACCACGGGTGCTCGGCGAAGGCGCTGCCGCAGCCCGGTCGTCCCCTCTTCCACGGCGGCAGTCTCGCACCGCGGTGCGAGCCGGGGCGAGCACTCAGTCGGGGATCGGTGCCTCGGCGATCACGAAGCGGAAGCTGTCGTTGTTCGGGGCCCACGGGTTGCCGTCGCCGGTGAGCGGGGTGACGACGATGTCGTCGCCGACGATCCATGGCGTGAAGAACCCGCCGGCGGCGTCGACACCGAACGCCCCGCCGTACCAGGTCGTCCCGTCGGTGGTGTACGCCAGCCGGATGCGCTCCTGGCCGCCGTCGTGGCCGAACGCCGCCTGCTCGAGGTCGTGGAGCTCGCGCATCGTGAACGTGACGAGCGGTTCGCCCTCCTCGCTCAGGAAGGTGACGGTCGCGTCCTCGGCGTCGAGCTCGTACCGGTCCCGATCGCCCTGCCAGAAGTCCGACGACCGCAGCAGCCGCTCGTCGCCGCGGCTCAGGACGAGCTCGCCGAACTCGCTCTCGACCGTGTAGCCGTCGCGCAACACCACGATCCGCTCGTTCGCCAGAGGATCGTTGCTCGGATCCCACGTGCTCTCCATCACGACGATCCCGTCGTCTCCGGGCGCGATCGCCGAGATGTTGGCCGTGGCGGGCGAACCGGGGATCGTGAACCGGTCGATCGTCTCGGCCTCGGAATCGAAGATGGTGACGCCGCCGGAGTAGCCGGCCCCGACGAAGCGGTCGCCCCAGGGCTGGACCTGCCAGGCGCTGCCGAAGCGCAGTGGGTCCTGCCACTGCCCGTCGTCGAACACGACGAGTTCGGGCCCGAGATCGTGCTGAGCGGTACCGACGATGCGCTCGCCGTCGGAGAACACCCCGAAGATGGGCAGCAGCGAGCTCGTCGCCTGCCAGCCGTCGCCGGCGTCGTACCAGACCGGGACCGGGCGGAACGGGTCCATCGAGGCCTCGAGCGCTCCGTCGTCGATCCCGACCTCGGCGGCTGTGAATTCATCCACGACGATGCCGAACGGGCCTCGCACGGTGAGGGTGTCGCTCCCGTCGAAGCCGAAGTCGATGCGGATCTCGGTGCCGAAGGTCGGGTAGCGGTCGTCGAGCAGCTCGTTGACGATCGCCCACGGGCTCCGCTCGCCGCCGACGACCACGGTGACGTCGCCGGCTTGCGCCGCCCCGAGCGGGACGACGTCGTTGAACCCGAGGTCGTCCATCGCAGGCAGCACCTCCGCCGTCCACGTCAGCCCGTCCGATGTCCGCCACAGCGTCGGGTCGCCGTCTGCGGTGGTGCCGGTCGCGAGGGCACCGTCGTCGGCCGGCCACACCCGCTGTACCCGCGCCGTCGCGTCGATCGCCGGGCCGAGGTCCTCCCAGCCGTCGTCGCCCGCCTCGCGGCGGTAGGCGCGCGGCTGTCCACCGGCGATCCAGGCCTCGCGACCATCGACGGCGTAAACGAAGGCCGAGTCACCGATCTCCAGCGCGCCGACGGGAAACCCCACGCCCTCCTCGAGCGTCACGCGCCAGTCGAGCGCACCCAGGATCTCTCCCTCCGCGTTCTCGTCGACGTCGACCGTCGCCGGCGGCAGCTCCTCGCCCTCGACCTCCGCTCTGGCGTCGTCTTCGTCGGTGTCGTCGATGGCGTCGAAGTCGGCTCGATCCTCGAACGGGTCCGCCGACGGTTGGTCCTCGTCGCCGTCGAGCAGGACGAAGAACCCGACCAGACCCCCGAGCAGTGCCAGTGCACCCACGAGCAACCATCGCGACGGCGTCGTGTCGGTCGCCTCGACGTGTGCGCCGCCGACCGACTGCGGCTCGGCGAACACGTCGAGATCGGCGATCTCGGACCGCAACTCGATACCGCAGCCGGGGCAGAACTTGGCGCCGGTCGGGGTCTCGCTCCCACACCGCCAACAGGCCGCCATCGCCCCACGCTACTCCGACCCCTCCCCGCCACCGGGTCGGCCCCACGGTCGGCCCCGGCCTCGCCGGTGTCGTACGATCCGCCCGAACCGAAGTGGGCGGCTGGCCCCATGACCACCGAGAGGCGACGCTGTGACCGACGGGCCCCCTGAAGGCTGGTACGCCGATCCGAGTGGCGAACCCATACTGCGCTTCTGGGACGGCGAACGCTGGACCGCCGACACGGCGCCACTCGCCGATGCATCCGAGCCGGACGACGCGGCGCCCGGCGAGGTCGAGCCCATCGCCGAAGGGCCGGCTCCGGCGGTCCCCAAGCGGGTCGTCCAGGCCACCTGGGACACTCCGAAGAAGCTGGCGTTCCGCCACGGTGGGTCCACGTCGTTCCTGTCCGGCGACATCGCCTGCTACGACCGCACCGAGGAAGGCGGGTACCTCCGGTACATCGTCGGGTCGACGGACCGCTTCGCGAACGCGGTCTTCATCGATGCGCTCGACCACGAGAGTCGAGCGATCCTCGATGCACTGCCCGAACGCGACTCGCCGAAGGCGGTCGATCAGGCGTTGACGGCGCTTGCGTCGCAGCAAGCCAGGAAGACGACCGTGACACCGCTCGAGCGGCACGTCGGAAGCGCGAGCGCGGAGGGATCGATCGTCACCATCCATCTCGGCGACGATCGCCACGACCTCGTCGTCGGAGCCGACGAAATGCCGAGCATTCGAGGCGACGAGCGCACCGACGACGGGCTCGTCGTCGAGTTGGTGATGCCCGGCTCGAAGCGGGCGGTGATCATGGAGGTCGCACCCGACGAGGTCGAGGCATCGCTGCGGGCGCTCGCACTCATCCGGGCGAACGCCCGCGCCGCGAGCGGTCCGGCGGCCAAACAGACGCGCTGGCAGTACAAGGTGATCCGCAACATGACCGCCAACAAGCTCGAAGAGTCCCTGAACCAGCTGGGCTCACAGGGATGGGAGCTGGTTGCGATCGCCGGCCTCGACGGCGTCGTCTCGCTCACCGGCAACAAGCTCTACGCCGTGCTGAAGCGACAGCGCTGAGCGTCGGGATCGTGGCGTGCCCCCGGCAGGAATCGAACCTGCGACGCACGGTTTAGGAAACCGACGCTCTATCCACTGAGCTACGAGGGCCGAAACCGGAGCGTACCGGCCCCCTCGGTTTGCAAGACTCGTGAGCATGGTGGCGACGGTGCGAACGGCTCGGGTCGAGGACGGCGAGGCGATGGGTCGGATCCACGTCGAGTCGTGGCGGGCCGCCTATGTCGGTGTCGTCCCGCAGACGCACCTCGATGCGCTCGACGCGCAGGAGCGCGGGGCGAACTGGCGGGCGGCGATCGAGGCGAACCCCGATCCCGATCACGGTCGCCGCCTCGTCGTCGAGGTCGACGGTGAGGTGGTGGGCCTGGCGCTCGTCGTGGCCGACCGCGACGGGGAGGAGGGCGTCGGCGAGATCCCGCTCATCTACGTCCATCCGACCGCGTGGGGCACCGGCGCCGGCTTCGCCCTCATGGTCGAGTGCGAAGCCGAGATGCAGCGGCGGGGATTCACCGCCGCGGTGCTGTGGGTGCTCGAGGCCAACCCGCGGGCTCGGGCCTTCTACGAACGGCAGGGATGGTTCGCCGACGGTGGTCGCAAGATCGAGGAGATCGGCGGCGTGGAGCTGGCCGAGATCCGGTATCGCCGCCGGTTCGACGACTAGCCGGCGCCGAGGGGATCGCCGACGACCCGGAAGTCGGCGAGGGGGGTGATCGCCTCGCTCGTGTCGATCAGCTCGCCCGCGGCCGCGGGATCGATGAACTGCGCCAGCAGGAACTGCACCGTGTAGTGGTCGAGCGTGTCATAGGCGCCCTCGGGACGAACGTAGGGCGGCACGCATCCATCGTTCGCCCGCGCGACCTGGTCGGCGCCGATCAGCTCGACGAGGACGTCGAGGCCGCCCATGTCGTAGATCTGGCCGCACGAGTCGCTGAAGCTGTTGTGCCCGCCGCCTTCGACGTTGACGAGCACGGCGTCGTCCAGCTGTTCGAACAGGCCGTAGCTGCGCTCGGCCTCCACGACGGCGTCGTTCTCGCCGAGGATCACCATCGCCGGCTTCTGGGTCACGATGTCGGGCGAGCCCGCAGCGATCGTGATGTAGGCGTCGATGACGTCTTCGGCCGCGGCTCGAGCCGATGTCCCGCCACCGGCGGAGTGACCGGTGATCGCCACGCGCTCGAGGTCGGCGATCGGGCCGACGTCAGGGTGGGCCGCGAGGGCGTCGAGGGAGTTGAGCACGTCGAGGACGTCCTGGTTATCCGCGCCGCCGCCGAGCTGGTTGGTGGCCTGGGCCCGGAGTCCGCGTTCGAGATGATCGGTCGTGACCACCACGAAGCCCCACGACGCCACATGGGAGGTGTGGAACGAGGCGACCTGGCGAAACCCGCCGAAGCCGTGGCTGTAGACGAGCACGGGGAAGGCCTGTTCATCGTTGGCGGGGATCGCGTCGCGGTAGGCGGTCGTGTCGAACAGGCCCGTGAGCTCCTCGGGGATGAACGCGGCGAGCTCTTCGGGGAACGCGCCGAGCGAGTCGAAGATCTCGGTGGTTGCGTCGGGCTCGGGGATCGCGGGGTAGTAGACGTCGGCCAGCCGATCGCCCAGATCGAGCGTCACGATGCCGACCGACCACGGCCCCCGTTCGGAGAACAGGACCGGAGCCGGTGTGTCGGTCGGTGGGGGAGGAGGCTCAGACGTGGTGGTCGGGGCCTCGGTCGTGGTGGTCGTCGTCGGCGCCGCGGTCGACGTCGGCGGCGCTTCGGTCGTGGAGGTCGTCGTGGACGACTCGGGCGCGGCCGTGTCGTCGTCGGCGCCGCCGCACGCCGCGGCCGCGAGAGCGAGGGCGAGCAGGGCGATCCGGATGCGCATGCCCCGATGGTCGACGCTGCGTCCTACCATCCGCAAGATGGACGCCGCTGAACGCACCCTCGCCTACGCCGAGATCCGACAGCTCGCGGCCGCCTATGCGTTCCACACCGACGCCAAGGACATCGATGCCCTCGTCGAGCTCTATGTGCCCGACGTGCGCATCAGCTCATCCCGGTCGGGCCGCGAGACGCTTGCGGCGTTGATGGCCGACGCCCTTCGCTCGGTCGGCGTGACGTTCCTCAACATCGGCACCCACCACATCGAACTGGCCGACGACGGGCGGTCGGCGAGTGGTGTCGTCTACTGCAAGGCCGAGATCCAGGACGGCGGACCCGACAGCGACCGCTGGGTCCACCACGCCATCCAGTACCACGACGTCTACGAACAGCGCGACGGTCGCTGGTACTTCGGCGCGAACCGCAAGCACTTCCTCGTCTACGGCGTCGAGCTCGACGCGAACCCGCTGGCCCAGCCCGACGCCGCCTGGCCGGCGAACCAGGTCGGCCGCGGTACCCACCCCCAGGCGCTCAGCAGCTGGCAGGACTTCTTCGCCGAGTAGCGATCGCCCCAGCCGGGCCGCGTCGGCGAGCGATGGTGGGTGATGGGGGTCGAGGTCGGACGGAGGACTCACCGACCTCGACCGCCATCACTCGCCGAGGTGCGCTCGCCGCCACAGGAAGGTGGCGAGCTGGCCTCGGGTGACCGTGTCTTGCGGGGAGAACGTGGTCGGGCTCGTTCCGGCGGTGATGCCGACGGCGGCGAGCCAGGTGACCGGGTCGGCGTAGTAGGCGCCGGGGTCGACGTCGGCGAACGCCGAGGTCGCGCCCTCGACCGACGGGCTGCCGTCCATCCGCCACAGGAAGGTGGCGAGCTGGCCGCGGGTGACGGTGGCGTCGGGGGAGAAGGTGGTGGGGCTGGTGCCGGTGGTGACCCCGGTCGACGCCAGCCAGGCGACGGCCTGGGCGTAGTAGGCGCCGGGGTCGACGTCGGCGAAGGCCGCGACCTCGGTGACGGGGTCGGGCTCGCCCTCCAGGCGCCACAGGAAGGTGGCGAGCTGGCCGCGGGTGACGGTGGCGTCGGGGGAGAAGGTGGTGGGGCTGGTGCCGGCCGTGGCTCCGGTGGCGACGAGCCAGGCGACGGGTTCGGCGTAGTAGGCGCCCGGGTCGACGTCGACGAAGGGCATCGCCGAGGCGGGGGCGACGACCGGCGCCGGCTCCTCGACGAGCACGGTCTCGGGATCGACGGTCAGGACGGTCGCAGCGTCGATCCACCCGGTCTCGACATAGTCGACCGGGTTGGTGGCGGCTTCGAGCACCGCCTCGACCACGTCGGTCGTGAGCGCCCCGCGATGGTCGAAGAGCAGACCGACCGTGCCGGCGACCACCGGAGCGGCGAAGCTCGTGCCACAGATGCCGCTGTAGCCCTCGTCGACCGCACCGACCGAACAGCCGGCGGCGGCGATGTCGACCCATGCGCCGTGGTTGCTCCAGCTGTAGGCGCCGTAGTTGGGATCGTGGGCGGCGACGGAGACGACGCCATCGAAGGCGGCCGGGTAGAACTCGTCGCTCGAGCCGTTGTTGCCGGCGGCCCCGATGACGATGACGTCGTTGGCGACGGCGTAGGCGACCGCGTCGGCGAGGGTGTCGGACCGCGTGCCACCACCGAACGAGAGGTTGATGATGTCGGCGCCCTGATCGACGGCCCAGGTGATGCCCTCGGCGGCGGCCGACCAGGGCACCCGCCCGAACTGGTCGCCGACCTGCACGGGCAGGATCGAACAGTCGGGGCACACGCCGGCGACGCCGACGTCGTCGTGGGCGGCGGCGGTGAGCGCAGCCACCCAGCTGCCGTGTCCGGTCGGATCGATCGACGGGTCGCCGTCGACGAAGCTGATGCCGGGCAGCAGGCGGTCGCCGAGGTTGGCGCTCGCGTCGACGCCGGTGTCGAGCACCGCGATGGTGATGTCGCCATTTCCGGTCGTGGTGTCCCAGGCCGAGGCGAACGCGTTGGCGGCGATCGCCCACTGGTTGACGGCCTGCGGATCGGGGGGCGTGGCGGTGATCCACGCGCTGCCGTTGGGCTCGATCGTGGTGCCGTCGTCGGGATCGGCGAGCATCTCGACGAGTCCACCGAGATCGGTTTCGACGACCTCGAACGACGGCGCTTCACCCTCGGCCACGTCCTCGCGGACGATCACCTCGACGGTGATCGATCCGTCCGAGAGCGGCGACGCGGCGACGGCCGAGACACTGCTCTGAACGGTCGCACACGTCATGGCGACGGTGAGTGCGATGGTGGTCGGGGTACGCATGGCCCCGACTACGGACTCGCCCGAATCCCTCTGAACGACAGTGAAACGGCGGGATTAGGGGCTGGTGACGATCGTTCGTGCGGGCTCCCGAAGGGGCATCGCGGTCGAGTGACGGGAGACGAACCGACGGTGTCGAACGGGCATCGCGCGCGGGTGACCTCGGGGCATGACCCCCAGGATCGAGCGGGCGCGACGAGGACTCGGGAGCGATCTGACCGAGGCTGTTGCCGATCGACGACGAGGAGGAACGGGGTGGGTGACGCGACGAGACGACCCGGTGGTCGGGCGCGCACAACGACGTCGACCGTCGCGGCGCTGGCTGCGCTCCTCGCCTCGGGTTGCTACGCCGCGCCGGACGTGACGTGCCCGGACCGGGGGATGGACTACGAGCTGAGCTACGGCTACGGCGAGCCGACGCTGTGTGTCTACGAGGACGGACGCTCGATCAGCCCGTAGGCGGGGCGGTGGCTCGGGTCAGAACCGGGTGACGACGCCGAAGGGCCCGGAGGCCTCGCCGTGTGAGTCCTCGGTCGAGCCGGGGGTGGCGTCCGCCGAGACCGGCAACGCAGCGAGCGCATCGAGCTGTGCCTCCCGCCACCGAAGTTCCTCGGTGCGAGCGCTCCGTGTCGCGCTGGAAGGTGGGGAGTCGCCGGACATGGGAACCTCGGTGGTGGGAGTACCTCGAGGTTCGGCGCGCGACGGCAGCGGATCGAGGGTCCGTCGTCACCGGACCGGATTGACCTTCGGCACCGTCGCCGACGGCGGACGGGTCAGGCGTAGTCGGCCAGGATCTCGGTCGTCTCGCCGGCGATCTGTACGACGAGCAGGGCGAGCTGGCTCGGCGCGATGCCACAGATCTCGATCTGGCGGGAGACGTCGGGCAGGTTGGCGGCGATCCACTCGGTTGGGTCGTCGTCCTCGGTGATCGTGCCGTCTTCGAGCGCGGTGCGCAGCGCCGTCGTCGTGTGGGCGAGGCGGTCGGCCAGCGCCAGAGCGTGAGTGAAGACGTCGTCGGTGTCGGGGGCGTGGTGCTGGGTGACGGCGATCTGCACGCTCACCGGCAGGCCCCACGTGCGGGCGACCACACCACTGACCTCGGCGTGGTCGAGGCCGAGCACGATCTGTTCGGCCTCGTGGAGCTCGAGGCCGTCGCGCTCGGCGGCCTCGGTCAGCGCGGTGAAGCCGGTCGGAGGCAACACCTCGCCGATGACGAGCTTGCCGACGTCGTGGATCAGTGCGGTGGTGCCGATCATCGGGGCGACGGGGCTGGGCGACTGCTTGCGGATGATCTCCGCGGCAACCGACGCCGTGATGCAGTGCTGCCACAGGGCGTCGGCGTCGAGACCGTAGGCGGGGAGGGAGACGGCGAAGCGCGACCGCATGGCGCGGCGCATCGCGATGGCGACGATCTCACGGGTGCCGAGTCGGGCGACCGCCTGGCGGAGATCGCCGATGTGGCGGACGGCGCCGGACGCAGCGGAGTTGGCGCGCCCGAGGACGTCGCCGGCGAGGGTCGGGTCGTGCGAGAGGATCTCGACGAGCTCGCTGACCTCGAAGTCTTCGTCGGCCAGCAGCTGCAGCAGGCGGGACAGCGCAGCGGGAAGCGGCTCGATCTCGTTGGCCGCGTGGATGATCTCCGCTCTGCTGATCAGCGCGTTGGTGGTGGTCATGGGTCCTCTGCTCGGCCGCTCGGGTGAGATGTGGTGCTGACAGTCTCGGCTCGCTCGCTCGGACCTTGAGGCCCGATCGTCGATGAACCCACCGCCGATGGGCCCGGCGCCCCGACCGGTAGGGACCAAGGTCACTTCGCCACCGGGCGCTGTTCAGCGGTGGGGGACCCATCCGATACCGGCATCAGGACCCGCGGTCTCACCGACCCCCTGACCCGAACACTCCGTTGCCCGATCCCCAGGTACTCCCCGACGTCGTCTTGACGACTCCGCCCCTCGAGGGCCCCGACCCGTACCTGGAACTCGTGCACCCCGACGACCTCGAGAGCCTGGCGGCGCTGGTCGATCTCGCCCTGTCGGATGCGCACGCGATCGTTCGTGTGCGCGACCACGACGGCGGCTGGACGCTCGTCGAACACCGGGCCCGCACCGAGCCCGACCGCGTGGTGCTCGAACGGACCGACGTCACCGAGCGGGAGCAGGAGCGGGCGCGTCAGGGCCGCACCGACGCCTATTGGCGCACCATCCTCCGCAACGGGCACGAGGCCATCGCGGTGCTCGATCCGTCGACCCATCGCATCCGACACGCCTCGGACCATCTGGGCGAACTGCTCGACACCGATCCGCAGTGGCTCGAGCGCCGCACGCTCGCGTCGCTCGTGCACCCCGACGACGAGGCCGTCTTCGAACGCTGCCTCGACGCCCTCGACGCCAGCGACGGCCGCCTCGTCACCGAGGTCCGGCTGTTCTCCCTCGACGCCGGCCCCCGCTGGATGGAAGCGGTCCTGAGCGACGCCCGCCACGACCCCGACGTCGCCGCGATCGTGGTCAACCTGCGCGACATCGAAGATCGCAAGAAGGCCGAACAGCAGTTGCGGTCCAGTGAGCAGCTGTTCCGAGTGCTGCTCGGCCACCTCGCCGACGGCGCACTCGTCGTCGATCGCGACGGCACCGTCCGCTTCGCGAGTACCCGGGCGGCGGAGATCCTGCGGGTCCAGGTCGACGATCTGGTCGGCGACGTGGTGCCGCTACGCACCCGCGGTGACGGCACGGTCGCCCTGTCCACCGACGTGCGGCTCGACCCCGTCTCGCTCGCCCATCTCCCGGTCGAGATCGCCGGCGCCGGCGACCGCTGGTACGAACTGACCACCCACGACCTCGGTGACGACCCGGTCGTCGACGGGCTCGTGCTCGTGCTCAGAGACATCACCCAACGCCGTCGCGACGTCGAACAGCTCCGCCACGAACTGGAGCTCGACGATCTCACCGGGCTCGCCAATCGCCGCGGGTTCGAGCAGCGGGTGACCGCGCGCATCGACGATGGCGAGCGTCTTCATCTCGCGTTCCTCGATCTCAACGGCTTCAAGGCCGTCAACGACACCCACGGACACGGTGTGGGCGACGAACTCCTCCGCCGCGTGGCGGAGCGCCTGCGTCGCGCCACGCGGCCCGACGACGTCGTGGCCCGTCTCGGCGGCGACGAATTCGTCGTCGCCGCTGCGGTGACCGATCACGCGCTGCGCGACGAGCTGATCGATCGCCTCGCTCGGGCGCTCAGCGGCGCCTATCAGCTCCAGGAGCACCGGGTCCGACTGTCGGTCAGCACCGGATGGAGCGAGGTCGGCGGCGAGGTCGGTCTCGACGAGGCGCTGCGAACCGCCGACGCGCGGATGTACGCCGACAAGCGGTGGCAGGCCGATCTCGACCGACGGGCCGCCGGCTGAACGGCCGCCCCGGGGCCGACCTGACATGTGGTGATCGGCCGGCGTGGAGCCGGCCGGCTCAGGCGGCGGCGCCGTCCTCGGACGCAGACTCGTCCGCCGCTGCCGCGTACTTGTTGGCTGGGGCTTGGGCGACGGCGGGTTCGGCGGCGTCGTCGGCCGCTGCCGCGTACTTGTTGGCTGGGGCTTGGGCGACGGCGGGTTCGGCGGCGTCGTCGGCCGCGG
>JBCCWI010000056.1:0-26935 GCA_039193795.1 Actinomycetota bacterium
CCCGACGTCGGCTTCGTCATCCACTACCAGATGCCCCAGAGCGCCATCGCCTACTACCAACAGGTCGGGCGAGCCGGCCGAGCTTTGCCCGAGAGCTACGGCATCCTGCTCGCCGGCAGCGAAGACCGCGACATCCAGGACTGGTTCATCGGTCAGGCCTTCCCCGACCCATCGATCGTCGACGCCATCCTCGGTGCGATCGACGACGCCGACGGTGGGCTCACCCGCGGACAGCTCGCAGCCCGGGCGAATCTCGGCACCGCCAAGCTCGACAACTTCCTGATCCAGCTCGAAGCCGAGGGGGCGCTGTGGCGCGACGGCTCGAAGTGGTGCCGCACATCGGCGGAGTGGCGCTACCCCGCCGACCGGGTCGAGGCCGTCACCGGCTGGCGGCGCGACGAACAGGCGGCGATGGAGGAATACCTGCGCGTCGAGACGTGCCGCATGCAGTTCCTTCGGCGCCAACTCGACGACCCGACCGACACGCCGTGCGGCGTGTGCGACAACTGCCGGCTCGAACGGTTCGGCCACCTGCCCGACCGCGACGTCGTGGCCGAGGCCCGGCGAGCGCTCGAACAGGACCACGCCGAGATCGAGCCTCGGAAGCAATGGCCGCCCGGCGCCCGCGACGTGAAGGGCAAGATCCCCGGCGACCGTCGGCCCGAGCCGGGATGGGCGCTGTGCCACTGGGGGGAGATCGGCCATGGCCCGCAGGTTCGCGATGGCCGAGCGGCCGGGCGCTTCGACGACGGGCTGATCGTAGCGCTGGCCGCCCTCGTACGGGCCGAGGTGGCGTCGGCGCCGGCGTGGCTCACCTGGGTGCCGTCCGACCGCCGACCCGACCTCGTGCCCGACGCCGCCCGCCGGTTGGCCGCCGCGCTCGACATCCCCGCCATCGACCTGCTGGCCACCACCCGGCCGACCGAGCCCCAAGCGACGATGCACAACAGCGTCTTCCAGGTCGACAACGTGCACGGCGCCTACCGGCTCGTCGCCGCGCCACCCGGCAGCCCCGGGCTGCTCTTCGACGATCTCGTCGACAGTCGGTGGACGATGACGGTGCTCGCCGACCTGCTGCTCGACGGCGGGGCCGAGTCGATCACACCGATCGCGCTCGCCGCCGGCGCACCATCGAGCTGACACCGAGCCATGGCCACCGCCCGCATCGCGACCTGGAACCTCGAACGCAAGAAGCCGACGACGCCGACCGGCGCCGCCGGAATCGCCCACCTGGCATCGCTCGAGGCGGACGTGCTCGTGCTCACCGAGAGCAGGACGAGCTTCCCCGCCGACGACGGCCACCTCGTGTGGTCACAGCCGCTCGGCCGAGGGCCCGAGGAGCGGCTGGTCGTCATGTGGTCACGGCACCCGTGGACCGACGTCGACGACATCGGCCATCCCGAGCTCCCACCCGGCCGGTTCGTGGCGGGAACGACCGAGACGCCGGTCGGGCCGATCGACGTGCTGGGGATCTGCATCCCGTGGCACATGGCCGACGTCCAGTACGGCGCTCGCAACCGAAAACCGTGGGAGGTGCACATCACCTACCTCGAGATCCTCGTCGACGTGCTCGCCGAGTGGCCGACCGATCGGCCGGTCGTCGTCGCCGGCGATTTCAACCAGCGGTTGACCGACCCGATGAAGCGCGGTGGTCGCTACACAGAACCCATGTTTCGCTGCTTCGAACAGATGGACATGCCCACGATCGGGGTCGCGCCCGGCTGGCCGCGCGAAGAGAACGACCACATCGCGACGCGCGGAGTGCGGACGACCGACGTGCAGGCATGGCCCAACATCGTCGACGGCGTGCGCTGTAGCGACCACGGCGGCGTCCTCATCGACGTCACAACCTGACGCCCGGCACCGGCGCCACGCCCCAGCCCACCGTCACACCCCTTCCCTACGCTGGGCCCACCACCTCGCCGCCGGGTCACGGCCGCCTCCCACACCCCACCCCCGGGAGCACCCGTGTCACTGACCCCTGAAGACCGCCAGGCCTACCGCCGTTGGCTCATCGAGCACGACCTGCAGGCCGAGGTCGCCGATGCCATACTCGAAACCATGCCGCCGTTCGACTGGTCGAACATCGCCCGCAACGACGAGATGCAGGAGCGCTTCGACGCGGTGGATCGACGCTTCGACGCGGTGGATCAACGCTTCGACGCGGTGGATCAACGCTTCGATGCAGTGGACCGGCGCTTCGACGCGATGGACCGGCGCGTCGACGCCGTCGAGGGACGCTCGGGACGGTCGAACACCGCCTCGACCGGATCGACGATCGGCTTGGATACGTCGACACTCGGCTCGGCAAGGTCGAAGACGGGCTGATCCATCTCGGCGGCCGAATCGATGCGCTCAACCACACCTTCACGGTTGGCGGGCTGGGGCTGATCGCCACCCTCATCGTCGGGTTCGCGTCGATCTTCACCGCGATCCTGCTCGCCATCTGACCGGGCTCGTCACCGACGACGGTCGGTCGATGGCGCCGATGACCGGGCTGAGGGCCTGACGGGCACCGCATCGGATCCTCGCCGGCACCTCATCGTTTCCGAACATCTCTCCGGGAGGGTTGGAGTCCCCCAGAGATGGTCGACAGGAGACCCCGTGTTCCGTTCCGCCCGCATTCGATTGATCGTCGTCATCGCGATCGCCGTGCTCGCGTCCTCATGCGCAAACCGACTTGCCACCGACACGGCCTCGAACAGCGCACCGCAGGAGACGACGACAACCACCACCACCACGTCGCTCGTCGCCGAACCCGAGGCAACCGCCGAGCCCGACGTCGACCCCTCGGCTCCGACCGACACCGCAAGCGCCCAGCCCGCAACCGACATCGCGCCGGTCTTCGCCGAGCCGACCTTCGACGTGCGGGTGACGACCGACATCGTCTACGCACAAGCCCTGTCCCACAACGGCTGGGGAAGCGAGACGGCCGAACCGATCGACCTGCTGCTCGACGTCTACGAACCGGTCCGGACCGACGACGTGACCATGCCGGCGGTCGTGATGATCCACGGCGGTGGCTTCACCGGCGGAAGCAAGGAGCACGGTGCGCTGTCGAGCATGGCCCACTGGTTCGCCGAACGCGGGTGGGTCGCGTACTCGATCAACTACCGCCTCGCCGGCGACACCGGCACCCTGCCCGCCGAGTACCCGCAGCCGCCGATCGCCGTCCCCCAGGAGCAGGCCGATCAGTGGCGGGCGCTGTATCCGGCGTGCCGCGACGCCAAGGCGGCGATCCGCTGGGTGAAGGCGACCGCCGACGACTTCAGCATCGACCCCGACCATGTCGCCGTCGTCGGCGGCTCGGCCGGATCGAACCTCGCCATCACCCTCGGCGTCAGCGACGAAGGCGACTGCACCGACGAGGTGTCGATCGACGACGACCCGACCCTCGCCTCGACCAACCTCGATCAGTCGAGCTCGGTCGCCACCGTCATCGATCACTGGGGCGGAAGCGCCGTGCTCACCATGCTCGGCTTCCTCGACAGCGGCAGCCGATTCGACCCCACCGATGCGCCCGTCTCGATCGTGCACGGCACCGCCGACACCACCGTCGACTTCGCTGAAGCCGAGAACCTGCGTTCGGCCTACGAATCGACCGGCGTGCCCTACGCCTGGCATCCGCTGGAGGGCGCCGGGCACGCCGCCTGGCGGGCCACGATCGACGGCCGTCCGCTGGTCGAATCCGCCGCCGACTTCATCATCGAGACCCAGCGGCTCGACGTCCGCTGATCGAGACCCTGGCGCAGCCCGGCGCTACCTTCGGGTCATGAGCGCACCCGTGTACTTCATCGCCCACCTGCAGGTCACCGACGCGGACGAGTACCGCACGTACGAAAAGGCGTTCTTCCCGGTGCTGAAGGACTACGACGCCCAGTTCGTGACGTTCGACGACGACGTCATGGTGCTCGAAGGGTCTCGTGACGAGGGCCGCACCGTGATCATCCAGTTCGCCAGCGAGGAGGAGTGTCTGCGCTGGTGGAACTCCGACGAGTACCGGGCGATCGTGCCGCACCGCATGGACGGCACGAACACGATCAGCGTCTCGATCGTGCACGGGATGGCGCCCCGAGGCTGACGCCGATGAGCGACCTGTGGGACGACCTCGACGATGACGACGTCTCTCCGATCTGCCCGTCGTGCGGGGTGAGCGCCCTGCCACCCGAGGCCATGGGCGAACCGTCGATGTGCGAGAACGCCGACTGCATCGCGTTCGGCGAACCGATCGCCTAGCCCGCCTGGCGGGCCTCAGACGGGCCGGTCCTCCGACCACCGACGCAGGTACTCGAACGTGTAGATGCCGGTCGAGTGGCCGTCGTTCCACACGATGTTGACCCCCCAGGCGCCGTGCAGGCTCGCGTCGGCGATGCTGAGCGGCGTCGGGCTCCCGGGCCGGGGCCAGGGCCGTTCGCCTCGCTCGCCGAACGCCCGACAGGTGGCACACGGGCACCCGAGCCGCAGCTCGACCAGACCGAAGGTGGCGACATAGCCGTCGGCGAAGGTCGCGGTGATCCCTGACGATCGCCGCACGTCGAGATCGACGAGTTCGAACGGATCGGCCATGCCCCAGCCTGCCTCGTCCCATCGCGACCTGGCACCACGGGCACACGGGTCTCGTCCGGCGGCTTCGACGGCAGACTGCCCGGGTGAGTCCCCTCGAGATCAGCCATCGCAGCACGGTCACCCCGGATCAGATCGACGATCTCGGCCACATGAACGTGCGGTACTACGGGGTCAACGCCGGCGCAGCGACCCGAGCGGTGTGCGACCGCCTCGGTCTGCCGCGGCTCGCGATGCGCAGCGGGTACACCCGCCATCACCACGAACAGATGGACGGCGCCGAACTCGTGGTGCGCAGCGCCGTCGTCCCGGGAGGGGAGCGGCTGCGGATCTACCACGAGCTCCGCAACGACGTCGACGACGACCTCGCCGCCACGTTCGTCCACGAACTCGACCACCCGCCGACCGACGCCCCGGCCTTCGAACTCCCCGCCTACGGCGCGCCCCGCAGCCTCAGCCTCGACACCGATGCGCTCGCATCGGCGCCGTCACTCGAACAGCTCCACGAGCTGGGACTGGCCATGCGCAAGCCCCGCACGGTCGATCGCGACGACACGCAGGGTGCCGAGACCGTCCCGCCCGCCAACTTCGCCAACCTCCTGTGGGGCGGTGAGCCGTGGGAGGAACACGAGTGGGTGCGCACGCTGCCCAACGGCGACCGCTACGCCTATGCGGTGATGGAGCAGCGGACGTGGATCCGTCCCGGCCCCGTCACCGTCGGCACGCCGATCCAGAGCTTCCGGGCGTCGCTGGAGCTGGGCGAGAAGATCGGACGAGAGATCCACTGGTGCTTCGAGACCGACACCGGCGAACCGATCGTGGCGTCCGAGGCGATCGATCTCTGTGTCAACCTCACCCAGCGGCGAGCGATGGCCATCCCGGCCGGGTCCCGCTCCACCGACGACCCGGACTACCACCCCGAACTCGCGCCGCGCTGAGCGGAGACCGGCGACCGTCCCGAGCCTCAGGCCAACGCGTCGGCGGGAAGGTGGATCCACCCCTCGCGCTCCGCCGCGGCCGACTGATCGGCATCGGGCCGGATCGTGCGGCCGCGCTGGGCGAGCCCGGCGATCAGCGCACTCATGACCGCGTCGAGGTCGTCGTCGGAGTCGAGCGCAGCGCCCCGGAAGTCGCCGAACTCGACGACGGCCTCGAGCGCGTCGATGATCGTCGCCCTGACCGCCTCGCGATCCGCGCCCCGCTTCTTGTAGCCGCTCGACGGCAGACCCCACATCGCCAGCGCGCCGCCCGGGTACACCTCGAACACGCCGTCGGCGCCGTGCCGAGCGAACCCCGGCCCCCGCAGCCGGCCGAGCAGATGCGCACACCGGAAGGCGACGATCCCGATCTTGTCGGTCGACACGCTCAGCGGCACCTTGCGGGTGCGCTCCCACACGACCCGATCGGTCACCCGCAGTCGCAGGTCGGTCGTGTCGGTGTCGTACACCACGTCGGCGCCGCGATGGTGGCCGGCCACGAAGTCGACGAACGCATCGGGCCATCCGAACGGGGCATCGATCCCGATCGCGTCGGCCCCATCACACGCGGCGACGATCTCGTCGTCGGTCGCCGTGCCGAGCAGGTCGACGACCCGCGGCCGGTCGCCCCACTCGAGCGTGGCGAGGCTCGTCGCACTCGCCTTGGCCGCCAGGTCCACACCGACACAGCGCATCAACACTCCTCCGTCGCCCGTTCCACACTGCACCGTCGGCGCTGGGCGTGACACCCCGGGCGTCGGGTGCCGCGCTCGACGTCGTGCCCGAGCCGACGACACGGCGGCGAGCGAAGGCTGACCGCATCCCTTGACAGCAGCGCTGCGTACATTACGGTTGCGTTACGAAACGGGCGGCCGTGACGACCTGATCCTGAGGGAGCCGCCGTGAACCCGTTCGATCCGCTCTCCGATGCCGGGGCCGACGCAGGCGTCGATGTCGACGTCGGCGCCATCGCCGTCGACGCGTCCCAACTCACCGGCCAACTGCTCGTCGTCGCCGTCGCGACCCTGTTCTTCGTCCGTTTCACCCGCCGGGCGATCGGCAGGGTCGACGACCCGAGAGCCCGCGAACAGCTGCTGTTCTGCGCCCCCAAAGGCGTTGCGGTGCTGGCGACGGTGTCGGGGCTCATGGTGGTCGGCATCGACATCTCGGGCATGGCCGCCGTGCTCGCCACGATCGGCTTCACCGGCGCCGTCGTGTTCACCCCGGTCGGCCAGAACTTCGTCGCCGGCGCCATGATCGCCATGGACGACCTGTGCCGACCGGGCGAGATCGTCACCGTCGGCGAGGTGCACGGCCGCGTCGTCTACCGGGCGCTCCTCCGCACCGAGATCCTGCTGCCCGACGACACCCGAGCGTGGGTCCCGAACTCGGCGTTCCAGGAACACGACGTCCACAACCACAGCCGGATGGGCGGCACCCGCATCGCCGTCCGGGTGCCGGTCGAACGCTCGACCGACCGCCGCCGTGCCGTCGAGATCATGGAGACCGTCGTCGTCGCTCAACCCTGGACCTCGACCGGCAAGGACCCCTTCGTCGCCTTCGACGAGGTCGCCGGCGACGCCATGATGTTCATCGCCTACGTCTGGATCGACGACCGCACCCAAGAGCCCTACTACCGCGGTCGGCTCCTCACCGCCCTCGTCGATGCCTTGGAGGCCGACCGCATCTCCGTCGGTCAGACCACCCACCTCGCGATCGGGCAGGGGGTGACAGCGCCCTCCGCGACTCGATGACGAGCGTCAGTGACCGTCGTCGCCGTGGCCGGACTTCGACGCGACACCGTCGAGCTTCGACTTCAGCGTCATCAAGAGCCAGAGCAGACCGCCGCTGAACATCACGATCATCAACGAACCGAACAGCAGGATCGCCGTCCGGTAATCGGCGCGAGCGGCGAAGTACAGCGCAGCGAGGCCCACGGCGAGGAGGCCGACCATCACGACGTTCTTGGCGAGTTTGGACGAGACCGCCCCGAGGAGGCCCACGACCGCGAGCCCGACGCCGGCAGCGACGAACACCAGCGTGTACCCGAATGCATCATGGACATCGCTCGGCTGGTGATCGAGAAGCCCAACCTGCTCGCCGACCAGCGGAACGAGGATCCCGGCGATCATGAGCAGGCCACCGAGGATCCGGAGCGCGGGGGCTCGTCGCCTCCACGCCCTCGACGTCGGCTTCAGCCGGCCCGCCGCCCAGACGATCGCCGCACCGACGAGCACGCTGCCGCCGACCCACCAGAGATCGTTGTGGTGGCTGCCGTAGGCCGCCCACACGCCGATGAGTCCCGCGATCGCCAACAGCGGTAGCACCACGTTGCGGATGGTGAACGGGATCCAGGTTCCGGGAGCGATCAGCTGGGTCACGCCATCGGCGAGGGTTCCGGCCCGGTGGGCCCGAGTCCGGCTGTCGGCGACCAGGTTCTCCCGTTCGATCCGACTGTCGGGCGCATCCTCCCCGATCTGTTGTTCCTTCCACGGGTCGAAACCGCCGAGCGCGATCACCCGACCGACGACGTCGGGAACCTTCTTCAGGATCGTCTTCCAGCCCGCCTTTCGCTGCGCGTCGCCGGCCAGCGACAGGTCGAGCTCGAGGTCGATCAGCTTCTCGCGTACGGCCGGACCGTCGTCGTCGTGCGGCCTGATCTGGCGGTCGGGGGCGAGTTCGGCGATCGCTTCGATCGCCGGGGTCGACTGCTCGATGATCCGGTGTTGGATCTGGCGAATGAGGTCGAGCTGGACCTGCTCGATCACCCCTCGATCACCATCGCCGAGACCGTCGGTCGGCAACAGCATCTTGACGATCCGCTCGGCGGCGTCGAGGCGCCCCCAGAGGATGTCGTTCAGCCGCCACCGCTTGTCGAAGAAGGCGCCGAAGTGGGCGACGCCGACGCCGCCGAGACGTTGCTCGGGACGTTCGCCCATCAGCGTGGTGTCGCTGGGACTGAACCGGAGGGTCTCGATCGAGTCCAGCTCGCCCCGGAGGTCGCTGAACCGCGGCAGGAGATGCATGTCGACGAGGTCGAAGTCCAGCCACGCCTTGTGCAGTTCGGCGCCGAGGTTCTTGATCGGCGCATCCGCCGTCGTTGGCTCCGGCGGCCCGTCGTCTGTCTGCTCGGCGATCTCCTTCATGAGGAGGGAGGCGGCGTCGGTCGTCTCCGCCATCGGGGTCGCAAGGGCCTTCCGGCGTCGGTCGAGAAGCTCGGCGACGAGCTCGTCGAGGTCGCGATCACGTTCCGTCGGTTTCCCGTCCGGGGTGCCGCTCCCTGGTTCCGTCACCGATTCGAGGGTCGGGAGATCGAAGTCGTCGGCTCGGGTCTCCGTCTCGTTGTGGTCCTCGGCCTGGAGTCGACGATCGATGGCCGACAGCCGCAGGAACTCCTCGGTGAGTTCGGTGCGCCAGCGATAGAGGTCTCGCCATTCGGTCGCTCGTGCGGTGGGCCGATCGAAGAGTCGTTGCCGTCGGCTGTGCAGCTGATCGAGGTGGTTGAGACGGCGGAGCCGATAGGGCAGGTCGTGTTCGAGGAGCAGCCGGCGATGCGCCCACTGCCGACCCGACTCCAGGTCGATGCGGAGCTTGCTCTTTTCGTCCTCCGTGAAGTCCCGCCGCACGTGGGCGTCGACCGCAGCGTGGATCTCCCCCCGCGTCGCCTTGGTGCCGCCCGCCTCTCGGTACAGACGGTGACACCACTCGGCCAGATGGTCGAGCACGTAGCGAGCGCGCTCCACCTCGTACAGCTCGCGTTCGACGGAGCCGGGCACGTCGAGGTACCACGGGGTCGTGTCCTCTTCGTCGAGGTCACGCAGGACCTTTGCCCAGGTGTGGGGCGCGATCGCGTCCTCGATGCTCTCCTTGAGCAGGCTCGCCGTGCGGTTTCGGTCTCGGATGTCTCGGAGGTCTCCGGCGATCCCCTCCTTGCGGGGGAGGCCGTAGGCGCCGAACGTGATGTTCCAGAAGTTCGGTGCGACCGTGTCTCGCCAGTCGGCGCTGATCTTGCTCGGATCCGGCTCCACCCACACGACCTTGCGATCGACCGGAATCGAGGCGCGGCGGGTCTTCACCGGTTCGATCGCGTGCGTGAACGGCTTGTTGTCGAGGTTGCCGCCGTCACTGAACCAGCGCTCGCTGAGCGATGCGGCGTGGTGGACCGGACCGATGATCTGCGACCAGAGCTCGTGGCGTTCGTCGAAGCGTCCGGTCGCCGCTGCAGCGGTCGCCGCCTCGATGGCCTCGTCGGACGCGCCCCGCTTCCGAAGCGCGTCGAGGGTCTGCTCGAGACGGTGGTCCTCGAACTCGCGGGCGAAGTCCGCCACCAGCTTCAGCTGGGTCGGGTGGAACGCCGCAGGATGGGCGGATGTCGCTCGCCCGACGAAGGTGAGGAACGGTTCGAGCTCGGGCTGGGTCGCGTCTCCCTCGACCCGGCCGACGAAGTCGTTTCGGGTCGCGCCGTAGCTGTCGAGCGTGCCGTACTGCAGATGCGCGACGGCCCGATGCTCGAGGTCCTCTGCGTGGACCTCGACGTCGGGCACGGTCGGTACGCCGCGCACCTCGGTGAGCGCCATGTAGCAGTCGACCGCCTCGACCAAGGGTTCGCCGGTCGCCGCCGCCCGCTGTCGATGCAGCGCCGCCAGCATCAGCTGGTAGAGGCGATCGCCGTCGAGCAGGCTCTTCGCCCAGTGCTCGGGATCGGGCTCGGTCTCACCCTCAGGCGTGCCGTCGTTGAGGATGCCGACGACATCGCCGTACTCGACGAGCAACTGCGCCGCTTCGTCGACATCGCCGTTGAACAGCAGCGCGCGGCTGAGGAAGATGGCATTGAGGCCGCCCGCCGATGCGCCCGAGAGCACATCGATCGTCAGGCGCCGCCGCGATGTTCGCTTGCGAAGTTCGTCGATCACGCCGGAGGCGGTCCGGATGCCGCTTCCAGCCTCGGGATCCGCGTAGAGCAGATCGGCGTAGCCGGTGTCGATGTCGCGCTGGGTGACCCGGGCCGCCACGTCGTAGGCCTCGAGCAACGGACCCGCCGGCGTGTCACCGTTCAACACCGGGATGCTGGTCGACTTGACCATGTTGAGCAGTTCCTGGGCGACACCGTTCATGTAGACGACGAGCGAGGACCCGCCGTACAGCACGAGCGAGATCCGTAGCTCGCTGGAGTAGTCGCCCTTCTTCGTCGCGGTCGCCGCTGCCTCGTGGCTCGCGCCGGGAGGGCTTTCGGCCGTTGATTCTTCGTGTTCCGCCATGTTCCTTCTCCGCCGTGGATTGGGTAGAGACACTAGTTCCAAACGGCGTTTGCTCGCCGGGGAACCGTGGGCGGAGGGCGCTCAGTCGGTGATCGCGCCGTAGACGAGGCAGCGGAAGTCGCGGTCGGGGAGCTGCACGCCCGTCATGTACTGCGACATGAAGACGGCGACGAGATCTTCGGTCGGGTCGACCCAGTAGTAGGTCTTCGCCGCGCCGGCCCACCCGAACTCGCCGACCGATCCGGGCCCGCGGAAGTCGGCGACGTCGAGCATCACCCGCGAGCCGAGACCGAAGCCCATCCCCGGGTTGACGATGCCGGTGAGCTCCCACGGCAGCAGTTCGGCCGGGAGGTGGTTGGTGTGCATCAGCTCCAGCGTCTTGGGGCTGACGACGTGCGCGCCGTCGAGCGAACCGCGGTTGGCGAGCATCTGGGCGAAGCGGTGGTAGTCGCCCACGGTCGAGAAGAGGCCGTACCCGCCGCGAGCGAAGGTGTCGCCTCGGCCGGTCGGGTTCGTCTCGGAGACATCGCGGCGCTGGTTGTCGCCCGACAGCGCTGCGGCGACGAGCTTGCCGGCGTCGTGGTCGAGCCCGATCAGATCGGGGAGGCCGTACATCGCCGCAACCCGATCGGTGGCGTCGTCGGCGACGCCGAAGCCGGTGTCGGTCATGCCCAGCGGGTCGAATATCCGCTCCTGCAGGAACGTGCCGAGCGGTTGCCCGGACAGCACCTCGACGAGGCGGGCGGCGACGTCGATGCCGACGCTGTAGTGCCACTTCGTCCCTGGCTGGAAGGCGAGCGGCAGCTCGGCGACGGCATCGATGCACGCCTCCAGCGAACGGGAGGTGTCGTTCATGATCCGGGCCTCGCGGTAGAGCGCCCCGACCGGTGTGTCGATCATGAAGTCGTAGGTGAGCCCGGAGGTGTGGGTCAGTAGATCGCGGATCTCGATCGGGCGGACGGGATCGACCAGCGTGCCGTCGGCCTCCATGACCTTCACCGCGCCGAAGGCGGGCAGATAGGTGGCGAGCGGGTGTTCGAGCTGGAAGCGAGCCTCCTCGTGCAACAGCATCAACGCGGTCGCCACGATCGGTTTGGTCATCGAGTAGATGCGGAAGATCGTCTCGTCGGTCATCGGGAGATCGGCTTCGCGATCGCGATGCCCGATCGCGGCGCGGTGCACGATCTGGCCCCGCCGGGCGACGAGGGTCGAGATGCCGGCGACCTCACCGGAGTCGACGTACTTCTCCCGCAGGATCGAGCCGATCCGATCGAGCCGGGCGCTGCTCATGCCCACCGTCTCCGGGCGTGCGGTGTCCTCGATCCTCATGGGTTCCCCTGACTCGATGCCTGCGGGCGACGCTAGCCCTCGGCGCTGACACGGTGCTCGCCGACCGAACGCGGCGAGCCGCTCAGCGTGGTGTCCACGTGCCGCCGGCGTCGTCGACGGCGCGGGTGACGGCGGCCAGCTCGTCCAGCGCCTCGGCGAGGTCGGCTCGGGCCGAGCCGAATCCGTCGGCGGCCCGAGCGAGCGCCGCTCGCTGGGTGGCGGTCGGTGGCGAGGTGGTCGACCAGTCGAAGCCGGCGACCCGGTCGACCAATCCCGAGATCGACGGCGAGGTCGGCTCCTCGAGCTTCTGGCGAATCGGGTCGCCGGTCACCTGCGCGGCGATCTCCTCGATCCGCCGGGCGACCGTGTCGACGCGACGGTGCAGGTCGGCATCGGCTCCGACCGCTGCGGCGAGCGCAACCCGGACGTGCTTGAGCCGGTCGCGAGCGGACTCGATCTCCTTGGCCGCCCCGGCGACGGAGCGCGCGAGGGCGGCCGTCTCGTCGGCGAATGTGGTGTCGCCGCCGCCGACGCCGGGCACGTCGACGACCTGCACCGGCTCGGGACCCGCCATCACCTCGACCCACTGGCCCGGACGGGTCACGACGAGCTCGACCGTGTAGTCACCGGCCGGGAGGAGCGGTCCCTGGGGCTCGGTGTCCCACGGCATGACGAACTCGGGCTTTGCCAGCGACACGGGTGCGGATGCCGGGCCCCGGAGGTCCCAGGCCACCCGGTGCAGACCGGCGGTCGCCGGCGCCGGGATCGCCCGTGCCACGTCGCCGTCCGCCGAACGCACGACGAGTTGGACCAGGGGCTCGGACTCGAGGTGCTCCTCGAGGAGCGTGTCGTAGCCGGGGAAGGCGATGTCGCCGTCGGTCGCCTTCTCCTCGGCGTGCCGGGCCTTGGCGGTGGAGCGCACGTCCTCGGCGAGGTGGAAGGTCACCACCGCACCGAAGTCGGGGTTCGGGGCTCGCCACGCCGTCGACCCGAGCGTCGGCTGACCCTCGGCCTGGGAGCGCAGATGGGGGACGTATCGCCATGCCGCCCGCACGGGGAAGATCGTCGCGGGTGCCGCCAGGGCGTCGCCCGAGAGCCCGCGGAGCGGCGAGTAGTCGTCGAGCACGAAGATGCCCCGGCCGAACGAGCCGGCGACGAGATCGCCGTCCCGGCGCTGCAGCGCCAGATCACGGATCGAGATCGTGGGCACCGAGGCGCCCGTGCTCCCGCCGTCGGCGCCTTTGCCGAGGCGGTGCCAGTGGGTGCCGCCGTCGAGTGTGCACCACACCCCGTCCTCGGCGGCGAGGAACAGCAGTTCGGGGTCGACGTGGTCCTGTTCGATCTGACAGACGATGATCCCGTCGGGGAGGTCGCCGCGGATCGAGCGCCAGGACTCGCCGCGGTCGGTGCTCTCGTAGACATAGGGCGAGTAGTCGCCGGACTTGTGGTCGTCGGCGGCGAGGAAGACCGCATCGGCGCGGTGGCGGCACGCCTCGATGTCGTTGACGAACGCCTCGGCGGGGAGGTCGGGCGGTGCGCCGGCGGGCGACCAGGAGTCGCCGCCGTCGGCCGACACGGCCACGTGGGTGTCGTCGGTGCCGACGTAGAGCACGCCCTCGGCGACCGGCGACTCCGACAGGCAGGTGATCGTCGCCGACCACGACATCGCCATGTGGTCGTAGAGCCCGTCGACACTCCACACCCGATCGCCGACCGGGAGCTCGTACCGGTTGGCGCCGCCGGTGAGATCCTCCGAGATCGGGGTCCACGAGTCGCCGCGGTCGTCGCTGCGCCAGACCCGCTGCGACGCGACATAGATCCGACCGGGCCGATGCGGGCTCAGCACGATCGGCATGTCCCAGTTGAACCGCTCGGGCGCGTCGCCGGCGGCGGGAATCGGCTGGATGTCGGTCAGCTCGTTGGTGCGCTTGTCGTGACGCATCACGTTGCCGACCTGCCATTCGAGATAGCTGATGTCGGGCTCGTGCGGGTCGAAGACGACCCCGTAGCCGTCGGCGCCGAGCGGCACCCACCAGTCCTCGTTGCGTACCCCGTCGACGTGGGTCGTGCGCAGCGGCCCGGCGAGCGTGCCGAGATCCTGGGCGCCACCCATCACGGTCGTGAACGGCACGCCGTCGTCGACCGCGACCCGGTAGAACTGCGAGATCGGCAGGTTGGGTACGTGGCGAAACGTCGCACAGTCGTCGAATGTCTCGTACAGGCCGGCGTCGCACCCGACGAGCAGATGGTCGGGATCGGACGGGTCGATCCACACGACGTGATTGTCGGCGTGTTTGTTCTTGGCCGACTCGGCCGGTGCGAAGCGTGCGCCGCCGTCGATGGTGACGTGCAGGAAGACGTCGACCTGGTACACCTTCGCCGCGTCGTGGGGCGAGGCGAAGAGCTCCTGGTAGTAGTGCGGCCCGGTGCCGCCCGACAGGTACCCGCTGCGTCGCTCCCAGCTCGCGCCTCGGTCGGTCGAGCGATAGAACCCCTTGGTCTCGGTGTCGGCCGTCTCGATCGTGGCGTAGACGATCGCCGGATCCGCCGCGGTGGTGGCCAGCCCGATCTTGCCGAGATCGCCGGTCGGGACGCCCCGGCTCGCCTTGGCCCAGGTGCGGCCGCCGTCGCGAGAGGTGTGGATGCCGGAGCCCGGTCCGCCGCCCATGAAGGCCCGCACGTTGCGACGGCGCTGATAGGCGGCCGCGTGGATCGTGTCGGGATCGTCGGGGGCGAAGACCGCCGAGGTCACGCCCGTGTCGTCGTCGATCGCGAGCGAGTGCTCCCATGTCGTGCCGCCGTCGCGGGTGGTGAACAGGCCCCGCTCCCCGCCGGTCGACCACAGCGGGCCCTCCGCCGCGACGTGCACGACGTCGCCGTCGCGGGGATCGATCAGGATGGCGCCGATGTGCTCGCTCGTCGCCAGCCCGACATGGCGCCAGGTCGTGCCGCCGTCGTCGCTGCGATACACCCCGTCGCCCCACGCGACGTGACGGCCGCTCACCGCTTCGCCGGTGCCGACCCAGACCGTGTCCGGCCGGTTCGGGTCGATGGCGATGCAGCCGATCGAGTACGACCGTTGGTCGTCGAAGACCGAGGTCCACGTCGTGCCGGCGTTGGTCGTCTTCCAGACCCCACCGGAGCCGACGGCGACGTACCACGTCGACGGCTTCGTCGGATGCACGGCGAGGTCGGCGACCCTTCCGCCGCGACTGGCCGGACCGATCGCCCGGAAGCCGAGCCCGGAGAGGGCGCGGGTCAGCGGATCGGGCGTGGAGTCGGTGTCGGTGGCCATGTCGGGACCGTAGCGAACTCCGGCCACCCCGTTCCCGGTCTCAGCCGATGGTGGTCGCCGGGTCGTCGGCCGGCTCGGTTCCGTTCGCCGCCGCGTCGTCGGTCAGGTCGATGATGACGCCCTTGTCGCGCATCTGGTCGACGATCCGGTCGGTCACCTTGGCCTTCGCCTGCTCGGGCATCCGACCGGGCAGGCGTTCGCCCAGCCGCTCTCGCGCTTGCTCCTCGGTGAGTCCGTGCCAATCCGACGAGTCGCTGGCGCGCCGGCGCTGTTTGCCGAGCATCACCACGACGGCGATGACGGCGGCGATGATGATCACACGCTTCATGGGTCCTCCGATCGCTGTGAAGTCAACGTACGGAAGAGCCGGTGGCTGACCAAGGGACCAACGTCCCGGGTGGGATCAGCCGCTGAAGGCGACCTCGGCGGTGGTGGCGGTCCCGATCTCGAGACCCGGCACCGCGTTGGATCCCCACGTCATGTTGGTGTGGGCGATCACGTCCTCGGGCGGTGCGCCGCCCCAGCGGGTGAGGTCCTCGGTCGTGTGGGCGTCGCTCACGAGCGTCGCGCCGTAGCCGCGGGCGACGCTGCCGTGGAGCGTGTTCACCACACAGAAGTCGGTCTGGGCGCCGGTCACGACGAGGTGGCCGACGCCGAGCTCGCGCAACACCGGGTCGAGGTCGGTGCCGCCGAACGAATCCCGCACCTGTTTGTGGATCACCGGCTCGCCGTCGGCGATCGACAGCTCCGGGACGAGCTGCCAGGCGTCGCTGTCGCGCACCAGCTCCTCGTCGTCGTGCAGCACCCAGACGACCGGGGTGTCGGTCGCCCGCGCCCGGTCGACGAGTGCCGCGATGTTGGCGATCACCGCATCGCGCTCGAGCGCCTCCACCATGACGCCGACCTGGACGTCGACGACGATGAGAGCGGTTGCATCCGGCTTGGTCTCCATCGCCCGATCGTAGATCGGTCGCCCGGCGACCGCGCTGCGACCGGTGTTACCGTCGCCCCACCCAGCCCGAGGAGCACGGACATGCCGGTCGCCGCCGTCAACGGTCAACAGATCACCTACCGAGACGAGGGCGAGGGCCCCGCCATCCTCTGGAGTCACGGCTTCCTCATGGATCACACCATGTTCGACTCCCAGGTCGCCGAGTTCGCCGCCGATCATCGGTGTGTCGCGTGGGACGAACGGGGCTTCGGCGCCACGCGGGCGACCGCACCGTTCACCTATTGGGATTCCGCCGACGACGCCGTCGCGCTCCTCGACCATCTCGGTATCGATCAGGCGGTGTTCGTCGGCATGTCCCAGGGCGGCTTCCTGTCGTTGCGGGCGGCGCTGGCCCACCCGGATCGGGTGCAGGCGCTCGTGCTCATCGACTCCGAGTCCGGGGTCGACCCGCCCGAACTCAACGAGGCCCGGGGGGCGATGACCGAGCACTGGCTGAGCGACCAGCCGCTCGGTGAGGTCGGCACCTTCGTCGCCGATCTCATTCTCGGCGACGAGACGCTGAACGAGATCTGGATCGCCAAGTGGGAGGCGCGGCGTGTCGATCAGGTCGCCGATGACATCCGCAACGCCAGCGACTGCCTCTTCGGTCGCGACGACATCACCGACCGGCTCGGCGAGATCGCCGTCCCGGTCCTCAGCGTGCACGGCGACGCCGACCAGTCGATCGACATCGAGCGGGCCCGAGAGCTCCAGGCGGCGGTGCCGGACGGCCGTGGCCTCGTCGCCGTCCCCGGCGCCGCCCACGCGCCCAACATGATCCACCCCGAGATCGTCAACCCTGCGATCCGAGCGTTCCTCGCCGGGCTCTGAGGTTCAGCCTGGGGCGGGTGTCGGCTGTTCGGCGGTGAGGTAGACCGCGAGGGTGACCACGCCGAGGGCCGACGCGGTCGCGAACGCGACCGGCGCCGACCACTCGAGCATCGGGACGAAGACGAGGGGTCCTGCCGCGTGCCCGAGGAACCGGAATGCGAGCACCGAGCTCAAGGCGCCACCACGATTGTCGGGGACGGCCACCGCCGCGAGTCGTTGGAGGTTGAGGGCGATGAAGCCGTAGGTCGCCGAGGTCACCAGCCACACCGTCGTGAACGAACCGGCTCCGTCGAACAGCCCGAGCGACGCCCCGATCACCACGGTCGACCCCACCGCCACCAGCGAGGCCTGCCGCCCGCCGAGTCGATCGATCGACGAGCCCCAGAACGGGCTCGTCACCATCGTGACCAGGCCCGACGCCAGCAGGATCACTCCGGCGGTTGACGACGTGACGTCGAGCTGATCCCGCAAACGGACCCCGACGAGCACCGCCAGTCCGATCGGCCCGGCTGCAGCGGCGAAGCCGGCGGCCCACAGACGGATCATCGGGCCCCGGAGGAGCGGGCGGATCGGCGGCGCTTCCGCCGCCGGGCGCGGCTCCCCGGGGGCGGGCCGCAGCGCGAGCGCGATCGACACCACGCCGACCAGGACGAAGGTCCAGCGCCAGTCGACCTCGGCGATCACGCCCGAGGCGAACGGAGCGACCGCCGCCCCCGCGGCTTGGAAGCTGGCGTAGACGCCGACCGCTCGACCGAGGCGTCGCTCGTCGACGATCTCGGACAGCCCGGCGAGGAGCAGCGGCGTGATGAAGGCGTTGGCGATCCCCATCACGATCCGGGCACCGAGGAACACGCCGAGCGTCGGTGCGATCGCGCCGATCAGCGATGCCGCGGCGTAGACGATGAAGGTGGTGCGGGTCACCCGCCGCCGGCCATAGCGCTCACCGATCGTCCCCGAGATGAGCATGAGCAACGCCATCGCGAACATGTAGCCCGAGAAGGACCAGGTCACCGCCGAGTTGGAGGCGTCGAAGGACTCGCGCAGTTCCGGGTAGATCGAGATCACGACCATCGTCCCGAACGGGCCGAGGAAGCCGCCGACGAGGAACGGAAACGTCTCCCGGGTCAGGATCCGGTCGTCGGTCGTCGTCGCCATTGCGCCGAGCCTTCCATGCGGCAGGTCGGCGAACCATTTGCTCGGGGTCTGCGTGGCTTCGCCCGCTGGTCGACCCAAACGGCTCGGAGGCGGGTCAGTCGAGGACTTCCTCGACGATCCCGACCGCGGCGAACCAGCTCTCCTCGATCTCGGCGTGTACGCCGTCGGGCTGGTCGTAGTGGATGTAGAGCTGCTCGCCGGCCTCGATGTCGCGCCGAGCGATGTAGGTCAGCGTCTGCTCGACGTCGCTGCCGACATACCGCAGGTTCGGGTCGTTCGTGTGGTTGAAGAACGTGCCGTACCCGAGGGGGAGCGCATACTGCTCGCCGGCGACACCGGTGACGTGTCCCCAGTTGAAGACCCGCACCCGGCACTCGGCCGGCAGGTCGTCCCAAGTCTCGATCATCAACATGATCGGGGCGACCTCGACCGTCTCACCCTCGGCGAACGCCCGAGCCGCGAACACGCCGCGGCCCATCTCCGGCGAGATGTCGCGGATCACGATCTCGGGCGGATCGATCGGTTTGCCCTCACGATCGTGGTGGTAGTGGTACGGCGGCGGCGGCGCCAGCTGCTTGTCCTTGCCGCGCAGGATGCGCACGACGTCCTTGGCCGGTGCGGCCGCCTCGGTGAGGCGGCGCTTGGCGCCGCGGGCCTTGCGGCGCACGCCACGCACCGTGCGACGGGCCCGGCTGGGGGTGTCGGTCTTCTCGCTCATCGGGTTTCCCGTCGGCAGCGGCGCACCGGCGTTGAGCACGACGCGACCGGCTAGCTTGCTGCGCCATGGCCGAGCAGCGGTTCGTGATCGGGGTCGACGTCGGTACCCAGAGCGCCAAGGTGCTGATCTTCGCCTCATCGGGCGAGGTCGTCGCCGAAGGGCATCACGCCCTGCGGCCGCTGGAGATCCCGTCGCCCAACCGGGCGGTCCACCCCGACGACGATCTGTGGGACGGCACCGTCGCGGCCTTTCGACACGCGGTCGCCGCGTTCACCGCCGCCGGTCACGACACCGCCGACATCGCCGCCATGGGCATCTGCATCATCCGCTGCTGTCGCGTGCTGCTGCGCCCCGACGGCACCCTCGCCCATCCCGTCATCAACTGGATGGACGAACGCCTCGATCATCCCCACGTCCACGAGGATCACTACGGCGAGGTCGGCCACGTCACCACCAGCTCCGGTTACATCGGGCTCCGACTGACGGGGGAGCGGGTCGACACCTGCGCCAACCTGATCGGGTGGTGGCCGGTCGACGACGTCGCGCTCGACTGGTCCGACGATCCCGAGCTCTGGGCGAGCTGTCGGCTCACCCGCGATCAGGTGTTCGACCTGGTCGAGCCGGGCGAGCGATTGGGCGGGCTCACCGCTGCCGTCGCCGCCGATCTCGGCCTACCCGAGGGGCTACCGGTGATCGCCACCGCCCACGACAAGGCGGTCGAGGCGCTCGGGTCCGGCGCGCTCGATCCCGGCGTCGGGCTGGTCTCGCTCGGCACCTACATCGCGGCGATGACCCACGGGCCCCGGCCCGTGCCCGACGCCGAGTCGTTCTGGACCTTCCAGGCGTCGATCCCGGGTGCCTGGCTCTACGAGTGCTGGGGCGTTCGGCGGGGCATGTGGAGCGTCAGTTGGTTCCGCGACGAGTTCGGTGCCGCCGCGATCGCCGCGGCTGGCGACGTCGGCGTGTCGGTGGAGGAGCTGTTGAACGCCGAGGCCGCCGGGGTGCCGGCGGGATCCGACGGACTGTTGACCGTCCACGACTGGGCGGCGCCGCCCCATGCACCGTTCCGCACGGGCGCGATGATCGGCTTCGACGGGCGCCACACGCGCGGCCACGTGTATCGATCGATGCTCGAGGGCATCGCGCTGCGGCTCAAGACGCACATGGATCCGATGGCGGCCGAGCTCGATCAGCCGTTCACCCGGTTGGTCGTCAGCGGCGGTGGGGCCAACGCCGACGTCATGATGCAGATCCTCGCCGACGTCCACGGCGTGCCGACCAGCCGCAACCGGCTGCGGTCCTCGGCTGCGATCGGCTGTGCCGTCAACGCCGGCATGTACGCCGGCCTCTGGTCGACCCCGGCCGAGGCCACCGACCTCCTCGTCGAACGCGAC
Organism: Actinomycetota bacterium; assembly: GCA_039193795.1. Lineage (GTDB taxonomy): Bacteria > Actinomycetota > Acidimicrobiia > Acidimicrobiales > Aldehydirespiratoraceae > UBA11606. The sequence goes on from JBCCWI010000056.1 coordinate 20,512, forward strand.
GACACCTTCCAACCGGTCGCCGCCCACACCGAGCGCTACGCGGCACTCGCGGCGATCGAGGCGAACATCCACGAACACCTCGACCCGGTCACCCGGGCGATCGCCACCCTCGACGACTGACCACGCGACCGCGCTCAGCCGACCGACGCGCCGAAGCTCTCATAGACGCGCCCCTCGGCCTCCGCGAGCTCCCGGCCGGCCTGATCCTGGAACGGGGAGATGCCCCCGGGCTCCCAGGGCCCCACCGAACCGGCGGCGACCGCGGCCTCGGCCTTGGGGACGACGTTGAAGTGCTCCCGCACCCGCTCGACCGGCCAGTTCGCGTAGGACCACCAGTCGGTGGCGAGGAATTCCGGCTGGCCGGTCGTCATGGCGCCACGACGGAAAGCGTCGCCGAGGCGGGTCGGCATGCCGTGGGATTCGAGATGGCCCGCGTCGGGCTCGAAGATCCCGGCCGCCCCCTCGAGCTCGCCGGTCTGGAAGAGCTTGATCACCATCGCCAACAGGGTGAAGGCCATCGGGTCGTGACTGGCGCGGGAGATGAACGAGAAGACCTCGAGCTCGGACTCCACCGTCGAGCCGTAGTCGGCGAGCACGTGCACCCAGTCGTGCTGGGCGAGGATCGGTGGCGCCGAACCCTCCTCGCCGGGTACGTGGAAGCCGCGGGCCCGATAGAAGTCCCACACCCCACGGCCGAGGGTGCCCGGTTCGAGATCGGCCAGCGCCTGCCACTTGGCGGCCAGTTCGGGGCGCACGACGGTGTTGCTCCAGGCGTAGATGTTGTCGTCGGCCGACTGCAGCGGCGTGAAGCCGGACAGGTCGAGGTTCGAGATGTAGGCACTGCGGTCGATGTCGTTGGCGACGAGGTGGCGCGAGCGATCGACGTGTTCACGCATCGCCGCCAGGAGCTCGTCGGGGAGCGAGAGCTCGGTCGCGAACTCGATGACCCGAGCGGTGACCTCGGGCGAGGGATCGGGGAGGATCATCCGGCCGAGCTCCATCACCTGCACCAGACGGGTCCGGAAGATCTCGTTGCGGCGGGCGAGGCCGTCGGCGAACTCGGCGGCCGTCAGTGGTTCGAACACCGCCATGTCGACCTTCACCCCGGTCATCGACTCGGTGATCGCGTCGAGCACGGTGAGCTGCAGGTCGGTGAGACGCTCGCCGTCGAGGCAGGCGGAACGGATCCCGAGCGCGACCCACTGGATCTCGTCGGGGGTCGGCATCTCGAGGTTCTCGGTGCCGGGGGCGGGCAGGGGAGTCGGCATGGGCGTCAGTGTGCCAGCCTGCTCGGGCCTATGTGACCGTCAGTCGAGCTCGGCGAAGTACTCGACGACGTTGCCCTCCGGGTCGAGGAAGAACAGGACTCGATGGCCGAAATCGGCGAGGTCGTGAACCGGCTCGAGCAGGTCGATTCCCGCCGCCGTCAACTGCTCGGCCGCCAGGTCGACATCGTCGAGTGGCACCCGGAAGGCGAGCTGGAGCGACGCGCCGTCGCCCGGCGCGCCGTCGTAGGGACGGCTCCGCAGACGGAAGGCCAGCGTCACCGGCCCGGCGCGGAGCTCGAGGTACCGGCCGGGCACCTCGCGTTGCACGGCGAGCCCGAGCAGCTCGGCGTAGAAACCCCGCATCACGTCGATGTCGGCGCAGAGCACCATCGTGTAGCTCAGCGCCTCGGCGGCGTGGAGGCCGGAACCCTCGGACACGAGCTCGCTACGCCGGCTCGGTCGCCAGCAGCCGCTCGTAGTCCTCCCAGGTGTCGACATCGAGCGGCACCGACGCGTCGACCGTCGCCGCCGCGGTCTCGAACCGCCCCGACTCGAGCAGCTTCCAGACCGCCTTGTCGCCGTGGAGCTCGCCGAGCGGACCGAACATCGACCGGGCGAACCAGAAGGGATGGCCCGAGCCGTCGGTGTAGTCGACCACGGCGATCTCGGAGTGTCCGGCGACGGCGAGGAGCCGGTCGACGGTCGATGCGGCCACATCGGGCTGGTCGCCCAGGAAGAGCAGAAAGCCGTCGACGTCGTCGGCGATGGCGGCGAGCGAGGCGACGATCGACGACGAGCACCCCTCGGTGTGGTGGACGCTGTCGACCACCGTGCACCCGACGAGGTCGACCGTCGTGCGGACCTCCGGCGCGGCGCCGCCGAGCGCCACGATCGTCTGGGCGAACGAGAACGACCGGACGCGATCGAGCGTGGCATCGAGCAGGGTCGCCCCCCGGAAGGGGAGCAGCTGTTTGGGTTGCCCCAGCCGCCGCGACGAGCCCGCCGCCAGCACGACCGCGGCGACCCGCAGCCCGTTGGTGTCGACCGGTCCTGCCTCGCGCATGGTCGGATGGTACCGACTTCGGCGCACCACTACCGTGGCGACGTGTACGGCATCGCAGTCAGTGTCGCCGCCTGTCTTCGGGGCGGAACCCGAGTCGACGTGGCCTGGAATCTCGATCCACAGCTCACACCGACGTTCGATCCCAACGATGCCGTCGCCATCACGCCCGGCGGCGGACGTCTCGGCGAACTGCTCGGCGGCGCGCTCGACAGTCGGCTGGTCGAGGTCGCCGCCGCCAAGCCGACCTCGGGACGGGTCGTCACCGTCGAGTGCAATCCGATCGAAGCGCAACAGCTGGGTGTCGAGGTGGGCACGCAGCTGCGGGTCATGGTGGCGCCGGCCGACACGCTGCCGTCCCTGCTGTGGGACCACCTGCTCGAACGCCACCGGGTGGCGCTGACCTGTGTCACCGACGGCGGCACCGTCGTCGACTCGGATCTGGTGATGATCGAGGGAGCCGCCCAGGCATCGGTCGCCTTCGACGGCGCAAACGTCGACACCGTGTTCAGCCCCCGCACGACCCTGCTGGTGATGGGCGGTGGTCCGATGGCCGCCGCCGTGGCCGACGCAGGCGGATTCGTCGGCTGGAACGTCATCGCCATGCCCGGGCCCGATGCGGCCGTCGGGCTCGCCGCCACCCTCTCGCCGATCGACGGCGTGGTCGTGGTCGGCCACGACGTCGAGGCGACCGGTCGGGTGCTCCAGGCCGCCCTCAACTCACGGGCGGGCTACATCGGCTCGCTCGGGCCGGAGTCGGTCCGCTCGGCGCGCGACGACTGGCTGGCCTACCGAGGGGTGACCGACACGGGCCGTGTGAGTTCGCCCGCTGGCCTGCCGATCGGCGCCAAGGCGCCGCGCGAGGTCGCGATCGCGATCGTGGCCGACATGATCGCTCGTCGGGCGCGAGCGAGTGGATAAAGGGTTCGCTTGAGCCGCCTGGGTGCAACGTCGACGCCCCAGTACCATTTCGGTCATGTCACTGCCTGAGGACACCAGCCTGGACCCGGTCTGGAAGACCGACGAGGTGCTGGGCATCGATCCCGACTGCAGCCCCACCAAGGTCTGCCGCAACGCCCGTGATTTCACCTTCGACGGCATCGCCGAGGGCGACGAGGACCTCGCGAGCGCCTGGAAGCGCATCCTCCACGCCGAAGGCAAGGCCTCGCCCGACGGCGGCAGCGTTCGCGACCTCATCCTCGGTCCGCCGGCCGGCGACTGATCCCATCGGATCCGGGCCCGGGTGAGCGCGTGAGCGACGACGCAGCGACCTCCTCGCCCGCGAGCGTTCCCGAACTCCAGGAGCGCCTCCGCGGCGAGGGATACCTCGCCGGTCGTGGCCTGGCCACCGCCGCCTTCATCGGGCTGCGGCTCGGGCGACCGATCCTGCTCGAGGGCGAGGTCGGCGTCGGCAAGACCGAGCTGGCCAAATGTCTCGCCCGGATCCACGGCCGTGAGCTGATCCGTCTGCAGTGCTACGAGGGCATCGACACCCACCAGGCGCTGTACGAGTGGGACTACGCCCGCCAGATGCTCCACGTGCGCGCGCTGTCGGAGCGGGAGCTGGCCGACTCCGACACCATCGGCGGGCTCTATGGCGAGGACTTCCTCCTCGAGCGGCCGTTGCTCCAAGCCATTCGCAGCGGGGGCGACGCCGTCTTGTTGATCGACGAGATCGACCGCGCCGACGACGAGTTCGAGGCGTTCCTGCTCGAGTTGCTCTCGGATTTCCAGATCACGATTCCCGAGGTCGGTACCGTCGCCGCGACCGACCGGCCGATCGTCGTGCTCACCTCGAACCGCACTCGAGAGCTCCACGACGCCCTCAAGCGCCGCTGCCTCTACCACTGGATCGGCTACCCGACGATGGAGGAGGAACTCGACATCGTCCGGCTGCGGGCTCCGGAGGTCGCCGACACGCTCGTCGCCCAGGTGGTGGCGGCCGTGCATCAGCTGCGCGACATGGATCTCGCCAAGCCGCCCGGCGTGGCCGAGACCCTCGATTGGGTCGACGCGCTCGGCGTGGTCGGGGGCGACACCCTCGACGGTGAGACCGCGGCGGACACGCTGGGGTCGGTGATCAAGGACCGCGACGACCTCGAGCTCGTGCATGCCGAACTCGATCGCGTCGTCGCCGATGGCTGAGACCACCGAGGCCGCCGACGAGACCGCGACTCCGGAGGGGATCGTCGACCGGCTCGTCGGCTTCGGACACGCCCTTCGCGACCATGGTGTCCCCGTCGGCAGCGACGACGTGCTGGCGTTCTGCGCAGCGGTCGCCGAGCTGAGCCCCGGCGACCCCAACGACGTCTACTGGGGTGGGCGCAGCACGCTGGTGCATCGTCGTGACCACCTGCCGGTCTACGACGAGGTGTTCCGCGCCTACTTCCTGCACGTCCCGCCGCCCAAGGACGGTCCGCCGAACGAGGAGCGGCCCGTTCCGCAGGGCAGCACCGGCACCCTCGACGTGCCCGACAGCGAAGGCGGCGACGACGAGAGCGACCAGCAGCCGCTGGTGCTCGGGCTGCAGGCATCGTCGGTGGAGATCGAGCGGGAGAAGCGCTTCGGTGCCTGCACCCCCGACGAGCTCTCCCACCTGCGCAAGATCATGGCCCGGATCCGGCTCGAACCGCCGAAACGGCGGACCCGCCGTCGGGCACCCGACCCCGCCGGCCCCGTGATCGACATCCGACGCATGGCGCGCGAAGCGATGCGGCTCAGCGACGGTGCCCCCGATCTCCGACGCATCGACCGCAAGGAGCGGGCGCGGCCCCTGGTGCTGATCCTGGACGTCTCGGGATCGATGGCCGACCACTCGCGCAATCTGCTCCAGTTCGCCTACTCGATGCGGCGGGCCGCCCAGAAGGTCGAGGTGTTCTGCTTCGGCACGCGGCTCACCCGGATCACGCCGGCGCTGGATCGACGCCACCCCGACGACGCGATGCGTCTGGCGGCGGAGCGGGTGCTCGACTGGGACGGGGGCACCCGCATCGGTGCGTCGCTCGACCAGTTCGTCCGCACGTGGGGCCGCCGGGGGCTGAGCCGGGGTTCGACGATCGTGATCTGCTCCGACGGTCTCGACCGCGGCGACCCCCGCCTGCTGGCGGAGTCGATGGAGAAGTTGCAGCGTCTCTCGCATCGCATCATCTGGATGAACCCGCTGCTCGGCAACGACGTCGACGCGTCGCCGAACACGCTCGGCATGTTGGCGGCCGGTCCGTTCATCGACGAGCTGGCGTCCGGGCACGATCTCGCCAGCCTGGAGCGCTTTGCGAGCCGGTTGCCGCAGGTCGGATGATGAACGGAGATCAGCCGTGACGGAGGAACACCGATGAGCAAGTGGAGTGTGTCGATCCAAGCCGAGGGCGACCGACCGGTCGAACTGCAGGAGGTCGTCGCGCTCGCCGACGCGGTCGCGAAGCTCGGCGGGATCGCATCCGGTGTCGGGGCGATGGCCTACGGCGCCCAGATCGTGGTCGAGGCCGACAGCGCCGACGACGCGGTCGAACAGGCGGTCCCGGCCTTCGAAGCCGCGGTCGTCGAGGCCGAACTCCCGCCCTGGCCGGTCACCAAGGCCGAGGTGCTCGGCGAGGACGAATACGAGTTCGGCGAATGATCCGACTCGGTTCGTTGGCCGGCTACCCCTTCGAGGGGCCACGGGTCCTCGGCGGCTGGACGCCGCCCGAGCAGGCTGCGGTCTATGCGATCCTCTACCGGGCCGACCCGGCCGGGAAGCCACACGACTTCGCGGTCATCGACGTCGACCACGCCGACGACCTCACACAGGCCGGGCTGCCCTTCCGTCACCCCCGCGCCCGGTGCTGGGAACGCCGCGCCGGCGACAGATGGGGACTCCACATCTGCACCTACGAGGTGCCCGGCGGCACGACCGCCCACCGCGAGCAGATCGCCCGAGAGCTGATCGCGGTCTACAAGCCCGGCTGCTCGCCCGAGCAGTACGACCAGGCGTGGGAGGACGAGTGGATCGGCAGCTACGAGGCACCGACGACCGGGCCGCGCACCACGAGGCGTGATCGGCCCGAGGGTAACGGGGACAAGGCGGACCCGCCACTAAAAGGGGGGGTATACCACGCCC
>JBCCWI010000057.1:0-26860 GCA_039193795.1 Actinomycetota bacterium
ACCGACATCGACCCCACCGACTGGGCCTACGCCGACATCGCCTGCATCCACGACCTCGCCATCACCACCGGCACCACACCCACCACCTACTCCCCCGACGACCCCGTCACCCGACGCCAGATGGCCGCCTTCCTCGCCCGCCTCTGGACGAGTGGTGATCAACCCTGCGAGACGTGGACCAACCCGTTCGGTGATCTCGACACCGACGGCTACGCCTTCGACGCGGTGTCATGTCTCTGGTTGCTCGGCATCACCAACGGAACGTCGCCGAGCACGTACGGCCCCGACCAGGCGGTGACCCGACGCCAGATGGCCGCCTTCCTCGGCCGGATCCTCCACGCCGAACCCGACCCGACGACGGCGGAGGCGATCCTCGCCGAACTCGGGTGGACCGACCCCGCCGACATCAACGCCCGGCTCCACCTGTCGATGGTCGGCGCCGAACCCGACGGGCCGGGCAACCCCGAGGGCCTCTGTGGTGACGGGAAACTCCAGACGATGGGATTCGACCCCTATTGCGGATACGTCGACGTCGGGTGCTGGTGTGTGGAGGAGATCAACCGGTGGCGAGCGCAGGAGGGTCTCGAACCGTTCGTGCGCGCGCCCGAACACGACGCGTGCACCGCACGCGAGGCACGACTCGCGGCCGAGGCCGGTCAACCCCACTACAGCGACGACTGCGGATGGCGCAGCCAAGCCTCGGCCGGCGGCGGCCGCGGGGGCGACGACTCGCCGGGCACGGTCAAGCGTTCGGTCGAGTGGCTGCCGTACCTGATCTACCGGGAAGGGCCGGGCGGCGGCCACTACGAGGCGATGATGTCCGAAGAGGTCCGGGCCGTGTCGTGCAGCTACTACGCGATCGACCGGGACACCCACCGCACCTTCATCAACTACTACGACCTGCCCGACTGAGACGGAGTCGGCGGCGCGCTCAGGGATCGCTCGCCAGGATCGACATGACGATCGCGTCGTGGAACTCGCCGTCCTGCCACAGGGCGTCGCGCTTGACCCCTTCGACCGCGAAGCCGAGCGCCTCGTAGACGTGGCGGGCGCGCTCGTTGAACGCATAGACCTCGAGTTCGATGCGATGGAGCCCGACGTCGTCGAAACCGAACTCGACGATGCACTGCGTCGCCGCGGTGCCGAGGCCCTGCCCGAACAACGATTCGTGTGCGAGCGCGATCCGGAACACCCCCGATCGGTTGATCGGATCGATGTCCATCAACACGACCTCGCCGAGGTAGGTCGGGTCGCCCGGACGGGTGATCGCGAAATCGTGACGATCGTCGGCCGCCGCGATGCGCTGACAGTGGGTCTGCACCTGTTCGAGGGTGAAGGTCGACTGGGTGCCGGTCAGCCGGTTGCTCTCCTCGTCGTTCAGCGACAGGAACATCGCCATCGCGTCATCGACGGTGATGGGCCGCAGATCGACCACCGGACCCGGCAGGGTTGGGGTCGGGATCGCGTCGATGCTCATGCGCCGCCGATCGACCGGCTCTCGGTCAGATGGTTCCAGCGACAGACGGGGCACACCTCGACCACGAAGCCCTGACTGGAGGACTTGCGGGCGGCGAGGCGCCGCATCTCCTTGTCGGAGGTGACGCACCGGCCGTGCTTGGGCAGGCGCGGCCCGAACACATAGGTGACCTCGACGAGGGACGGCTCCTCACAGAGGGGACAGTCCCGACCGGCCGGCGTGCCACAGAACTCGGCGTTGCGGACGAGCTCGCGCTGGGCATCGCACACCTGCTCGCGGCTGAGGTCACCGTCGCGGAACGCCGACAGCGTCGCCTCGCGCGCGAGTCGGTAGTCGATCCCGCCGCTCGCAGCGACATCGTGCAGACCGAGCTTGGTGCGCGCTGCCATCACCGCGAGAGTACCCCTCACCCGCCGGCAAGGGCACCGGGGCCTAACGTGCGGGGATGGCGAGCTATGACCCGCGCACCCCGTCGACCCGGCCCCTCGACCATGTCGAGTTCGGGCCCGAGCTCGGCGCCGACGTCGACCGCCGGCTGCTGAGCGACGTGCGGGGCAAGCGCATCCTCGACATCGGATGTGGGGCCGGGCACACTGCGGTGGGGCTGGCACGGCGCGGGGCGCGCCTGGTGGCCACCGACCGCGACGCCGGTCAGCTCGCCGCCGCGCGGGGCCTGGCGGCCGAGCACGAGGTCGCGATCGAGTTCCACGAGGCCCGGCCGGCCGAACTCGCCTTCATCCGAGCCGACCAGATCGATGTCGCGGTGTCGGTCTGGGCGCTGAGTCTGGTCGACGATCTCGATCGGGTGTTCCGGCAGGTGCACCGGGTGCTGCGCACGAACGGTTCCGCGATCGTCTCGCTGCCCCACCCCGCGGCGCTGTGTGCCGATCCCGTCGACCCCGACCGCACGACCCGCTCCTGGCTCACCGACGAACCGATCGCCGGGCGCCACGTGCACACCGTCGAAGGGGTGGTGACCGCGTTCACGCGTACCAACTTCGCGGTCGACACCGTCCTCGAACGCCACGCCGGCGGCCTCGTTCCCGCAACCCTGGTCGTGCGGGCCCGCCGACTCGGCGCCTGAACGACCTCAGGCCCGGTCGAACCACCAGCGATCGAGCAGGTCGAACGCGACCTCACGGGTCGAGACACCGTGTTCGAAGCGGTGCTCGAGGAGCATCGCGTTCGCCTCACCGATCACCGGGCCCGGATCGACGCCGAGTCGCTGCGCCACCTCCTGGCCGCTCAGCGGCGGACGCGGTGCGTCGAGGTCGGGTTCGGCCGACCGGAGCTCGGTGAGCGCCACCGCCGCGTCGTCCAGATCATCGCCGCCGCGCAGCGCACCGACGAACGCCAACCGGGCCTCGAGCGACGACGCTGCGGGCGCCGACGACGCCAGCCGGCGCAACGACGGCCGGTCGGTCGGTACGCGACCATCGAGCCAGGCGTCGGCACCGAGCAGCCAGGCGACGACGGATGCCAGCTCACCGCTGGGCTTCAACGCCCGCAGGGCGGCGCCCCGATCTGCGGCCGGGGCATCGAGCAGCAGCGCCGCCCACCTCGCCGCGGCGCGGCCGTCGGCGTCGAACGCCTGGTTGATCGCCGCCACCCGCACGCCGACCGCGTCGTGGTCGAGCCCCGCAGCGGCCACCGCGGGCAGCACCTCGCGGAGCAGCCCGGTCGAACTCAGGAACGCGAATCCCGGCTGCGGGTCGGGCAATGCCAGCATCTTGTCGAACTCGTCGCGCACCCGCTCGACCGACACGATCGCCATCCGGTCCCGCATCCCGGTCACTGCGGCGGTCAACGCCGGGTCCGGGGCGAGCCCGAGGGTGGCGATGAATCGGGCGGCCCGCACCATCCGCAGCGGATCGTCGGAGAAGGAGATCTCCGGGTCGAGCGGCGTTCGCAACCGCCCAGCATGCAGGTCGTCGACCCCACCGAACGGGTCGACGAGCACGCCGTCGGCGACGTCGATCGCCATCGCGTTGATCGTGAAGTCGCGGCGGGCGAGGTCCTCGTCGACGTCGTCGCCGAACTCGACGACGGGCTTGCGGGAGTCCGGGTCGTAGGTGTCGGCCCGATGCGTCGTGATCTCGTACTCCTGGCCGGCGATCGTGCAACCGATCGTGCCGAAGCGCTCGCCCTGGGACCACACCGCCTCCGCCAGCGGCCCGACCAGCTCCTTGATGCGATCGGGCCGGGCGTCGGTCGTGAGGTCGTAGTCGGCGTCGTCGCGATGGCGACCGATGCGGTCGTCGCGCACGATGCCGCCGACCAGGAACAGACGGTGGCCGGCCGCGGCGAACGCCGTCGCCAGCGGACGCGACGCATCGAGGGCCGTGCGGACGCCCGGCCCGTGTCCGGTCACCGCTCCCGTCGCACGGCCGCCGCGGCGTGCACGACCTCGATCCCCGGGCCGCCGCTGGTCGGCGCCTCGGGCCGGGTGCGCTCGCCGACCAGCTGGGCGGCGACCGCGGCCGAGGAGTCGCGAACGGCGTCGAGGTCGTAGCCGCCTTCGAGGACGGCGACCACCCGGCCGGCCGGAACGAGCGCCGCCAACCCGCCGACGAGGTCGGCCATGTCCGCCGACGAGTAGCCGAGGTCGGTGATCGGATCGGATCGGTGACCGTCGAATCCGGCCGAGATCAGCAACCAGGTCGTGCCGTGCTGCTCGATCGCCGGCGCGATGACATCGTCGATCGCGGCGCGGGCGACGTCGCCGGTGGCGCCGGGCGGCAACGGCACGTTGATCGTGGCCCCCGCACCCGCGCCGCGGCCGGTCTCGCCGACCATCCCCGAGCCCGGGTACAGCGGCGACTGGTGGATCGAGGCGAACAGGACCCGAGGATCGTCGTAGAAGATGTCCTGGGTCCCGTTGCCGTGGTGCGCGTCGATGTCGACGATCGCGACGCGCTCCCCCGCCTCGGCCAGAGCCGCCGCGGCGATCGCGACCGAGTTGAACAGGCAGAATCCCATCGACTGATCCCCGGTCGCGTGGTGCCCGGGCGGACGCACGACACAGAACGCGGCAGCGTGACCACCGGTGGCGAGGGTCTCGGTCGCGCTCAGCACCGCACCGCTCGCGAGCCGGGCCGCGGGCAGGCTCGCCGCGTTCATCACGGTGTCGGGATCGAGCCGGCCGCCGCCGCGGGCGTCGACCGCCACGACGTGCTCGAGCAGGGCCGCGTCGTGCACCCGCAGGATCTCGTCGTCTCGCACCGGACGTGGCAGCGCCGGATCGACCGCATCGACCACCCCCGAGCGGGCGATGCCCTCCATCGCCGCGCGCAGCCGATCGGGGCGTTCGGGGTGGTGCGGGCCCGCCACGTGGTCGAGGCACCGCTCGTCGCTCAGGACCAACAGCACACCGCGGAGCGTACCGCCCCCACCGGAGCGCGTATCGTGAAACGGCGATGGGCATGTACGCACTGACCGCCGACACGGCGCGGGTCCGCGCCGGACGGTGGCGTGGTCGCGCCGACCTCGCCTATTTGGTGCCGCTCAGCGGCGCCGCCACACTGACGCCGGCCGCGCTCGAACAGATCCGCACCCGGCTGCGCCAGGACGGCTTCGACGAGGTCGTGACCGCCGCGGTCGGTCCCTCCGAACGCGACATGCTGGCCGCCGACGGCTTCCGCGATCACGAGTCGCTGCACCTGTTGCGTCACGACCTCCACGACCTGCCGCCCCGACCCGATCGCACCCGTGGCCTCCGCCGAGGGACGCGACGCGACCTCGACGCCATCCTCCGGGTCGACGGCCAGACCTTCGAGTCGTTCTGGCAGCTCGATCTCGACGGCCTGCGCGAGGCGATCAACGCCACACCCGTCAGTCGACTCCGCGTCGTCCGCGACCCGGGCGTGATCGGCTACGCGGTCACCGGCCGGGCCGGGAACCAGGGCTACCTCCAACGCCTCGCCGTCCATCCCGACCGGCAAGGCGAGGGACTCGGCATCGACCTCGTCGCCGACGCGCTCCACTGGCTCCGACGCCGCCAGGTCACCACCTGCTGGGTCAACACCCAGGAGGCCAACGCCGCCGCCCTCGCGCTGTACCGCCGCCTCGGCTTCCGCGACGCGCCGCACCAGTTGACGGTGCTGCGTCGACAGCTGTGACCAGCACCCGGCGCCCGCTGCGGGCGGGATGGGGGCTCGCGGTCGTGGCGGCGGGGCTGCTCACCGCACTCGTCGCCGCCGGCGGGCCTGCATCGACCCAGACCGCCGAGAGCCGCATCGACCTGGTCGCCCAGACCACCTTCGTCACCGACGACCCGGTCGTCTTCGACCTCCGGGTGACCGGCGATCTCACCGACCGCCGGCTGAACGTGCGCGTGTACGCCCCGGTGAACGATCACGAGGAGTTGGCCGCCCTGTGGGAGGACCCGCCGTCGGCGGACGCCCCCAATCGCATCTCCAACTTCGACATCGCCGACCTCGAAGCGATCGCGGTCGGGACCGACATCGTGTCGGTCACGCTGCCCGACGAGGAGATCGGGCTCGTGCTCCGCCGTGAGATCGGCGCCCTGCCGGTCGTGATCGAGTTGTTGGAGGAGGACGGCACGGTGGTCGACGCCTTCGTATCGGCGATCATCGTCGACGATGGCGGACGCAGCTCCCGCGTGGACTTCGGCTTCGTGGCCGACGGGCGATCCACGCTCGCCCACGGCCCCGCCGGCGCGATCAGCATCGACCCGGCCGTCGCGGTCGATCGGGTCGCCGGCGCCATCGACGGCGCGCCAGCCTCGACGCTGGTGCGGTTCACCCCCGAGACGCTCACGGCCCTCGCAGACCCGAGCACCGACGGCGGCTTGAGCGCGATCGACACCATCCGCGCCCTGCTCGACGGTCACGAGATCCCCCTCACGCCCTGGGTCGAACTCGACGAGGAGGCGTGGCGCCGGGCCGGCGAGGCGGACCGGGTCTTCGCCCAGTACGCCACCGGCCAGAACGCGGTCGAGGACTTCCTGGGCATCACGCCCACGCCGATCGTGACCTTCGACGGCGACACCGACGCCGAGACCATCAGCCTGCTGCGCAGCGTCGGGATCACGGGCGGGATCGCCGAGCCCGACCAGATCGATCCCCTCGACCTGGAGCGGGCCGACAACCGACCGATCGACGTGCTCGACGCGAACGACGTCACGATGCCGGTGCTCGTCGTCGACCGGGCCTTCGAGGCATCGCTGGCCGGCCTCGACCCGGAACTGGTCGCCCAGCAGCGCTTCGCCGAACTCGTGATCCGGGCCCGCAACGCCGGCACGAGCCGGGCCATCGTCGTCGACCTCGACACGATCGACCCGGTCGTCTTCACGCTCTTGCTCGAGCTCGCCTCCACCACCGACCGCATCGGCTCGGCGCCGATCTCCGAGCTGATCGACCGCTCCCCCGCTCGCGACGCCACCGGGTCGGTCCTGCGGGCGCAGCTGGTCGCCGGCGACGCGGTCGACGTGAGCGGCGCCGCGAGCGATCTCCGCCTGAACGAGTCGCTGCTCAGCTCCTACACCGAGATGGTCGCGCCGGCGACCGCACCGGTCGCCACGCTGCGCACCGTCCTCGAGGCGGCCATGTCCGACACTCTCGACGCCGACAGCCGCCGCACCTACACCGACACGGTGTTCGACATCGTGAGCACCGGCTCCGCCGACTTCGCCGTGCTCGAGACGAGCCGGATCACCCTGGCCACCCGATCGGCGACCCTGCCGGTCGAGATCCGCAACGACCAGAGCCTGCCGATCAACGTGGTCGTGCGGATCAGCAGCGACAAGCTGCGGTTCCCCGCGGGCGAGGAGCTGCGTCTGGTCCTCGAACCGGGGCTCAACGAACTCGAGATCCCGGTCGAGACGGTCGCCTCGGGCGACGCCCGCATCCAGATCTCGGTGACCTCCCCCGACGGACGCCTCGACCTCGCGGCCGGGGCGGTCGACATCCGGTCGACGGCGGTCTCGGGCCTCGGCCTGGTCGTCTCGCTGATCTCCCTCGCGGTGCTGTTGACCTGGTGGGCCCGCACCATCGCCCGTGTCCGCCGCCAGCGTCGCGCTGCTAGCGTGCCTGACGATCCGTCAGGGGACGACGGGCCGGACCAGGGCGTCACTTCCGACGCCCCAGAGGAGAAGTGATCACCGTGACTGTTCGCATCGTCACCGACTCATCCTGTGACCTGCGCGGCGACGAGGTCGATGCGCTCAACATCGAGGTCGTGCCGCTGTCGATCCGCTTCGGCGACGACGAGTACACCGACCGCGAGGAGTTGAAGGTCGACCGGTTCTACGAGCTGTTGGCAAGCTCGGAGAAGCTCCCCGAGACCGCCGCCCCCTCCCCCGGCCGCTTCGCCGAGGCCTTCCAGCGTCATCTCGACGCCGGCGCGAGCGCCATCGTGTGCATCAACATCAGCGCCGCACTGTCCGCGACCATGCAGTCGGCGGTCACCGCGTCGGAGACCCTCGACGCCGACATCCGGGTCATCGATTCGAAGTCGATCACCGTCGGCCTCGGCTCGATCGTGCTCGCGGCCGCCCGCGCCGCAGCCGACGGTGCCAGTGCGGACGAGGTCGTTGCGATCGCCGAGTCGATGAGCCGCCGCACCCGGGTCTTCGGCGCCCTCGACACGCTCGAGAACCTGCAAAAGGGTGGCCGGATCGGCGGCGCCCAGGCCCTCATCGGCTCGATGCTGTCGATCAAGCCCCTCATCGACATCTCGAGCGGCGAGGTCGAGGAGGCCGGCAAGCAGCGCACGCGCAAGAAGTCGATGGTGTGGCTGCGCGACAAGCTCGCCGAGTTCGGCACGATCGAGAACCTGGCGATCATGCACGGCGAAGCGCCCGACATCGACCAGTTCGTGGCCCTGCTCGGCGAGGTCGTCGACGTGAGCGAGGCCCGCACCGAACTGATCGGCCCGGTCGTCGGCACCCACGGCGGCCCGCGGGTCGTCGGCTACGCGTTCACCGTCCCGGAGTGACACCCGGGTAACGTCGCGGCCATCGCGCCCGACCCCGAAGACCTCCGGCTGATCAAAGCCGCACAGCGGGGGGATCAGCGCGCCCTCGATCGACTCCTGCGCAAGCACCAGTCGCGGATCTACGCGATCTGTCGCCGCCTGGCCGGCAACGACGCCGACGCCCTCGACGCGACCCAGGAGGCGATGATCGCCATCGTCAAGGGTCTCGATCGCTTCGACGGGCGCGCCGCGTTCACGACGTGGTCCTATCGGGTCGCCACCAACGCCGCGCTCGACGAGCTGCGGCGCCGGGGCCGCCGACCCGACCCGGGCCTGCCCGAGCACGAACAGGCCGACGACACCTATGTCGCCGGGCGGGAGAGCCGCGACCCGAGCGACCTCGTCGCCGCCGGCATCGACGTCGACCACGCACTGGCCGAGCTCCCCGAGGAGTTCAAGGCCCCCGTCGTGCTGCGCGACATGGCCGGACTCGACTACGCCGAGATCGCCGAGGTGCTCGACCTCGCGCCCGGCACCGTCCGCAGCCGGATCGCCCGCGGGCGCGGCCGGCTCGCCGATCTGTTGGCCAGCGGACGGTCGACCGATGATCTCGGGAACCAACCACCCCCTGACGAACGTCAGAACCCATGACCATGACCGACGAACCCGACTCCGTGGACGAGCTGATCTCCCGGTACCTCGATGGCGAGGCCACCGACGCCGAGATCGCGCGCGTCGAAGGCGATCCGGCCCTGCTGGCCCGGGTCGAGTCGGTACGCGCCGCCATCGAGGCGGTGGCGGCACCGGTCGAGATCCCGATCGAGGCCCTCGATGCGATCCGCACCACCGCGATCGCGCAGAGCACGACCAGCGACCAGGTCACCGATCTCGCGGCCGCCGCGGCTCGGCGGGCGGAGCGCCGCAACCGCGTCCTCGCGATCGCCGCCGCCTTCGTGTTCCTCGCGGTCGGGGTCGTTGCGATCCGATCCCTGCCGTCGGTGTCCGACGACGATGACGCCGCGACCGAGGCAGGCAGCGACGATTCCGCTTCGGAGTCGGCGTCGGCCAGCGAGGCGGCCGAAGAGGACGAGACGGACGGGGCGGAGATGGCCGATGCCGACGCGCTGGCACCCTCGTCGACCGACGACGCCGACGACATGGCCGACGACGACGAGATGGCCGACGAGGCCGAGATGGACGAAGAACAGGCCGAGTCGTTCGAGGAGGAACCCGAGGCCGAGGACGATGCGACCGGGGCGACGGACACCGAGAACGCCATCCTCACCGTCGACGTCTTGCCCGACGAGCTCCCGGCGTTCGACGATCCCCAACCCCTCGTCGACCTCATCGTGGCCGAGTACGCGATCGGCTTCGACGCCGAATCCGTCGTCGGCGATGCGACGGAGCGGGTGTTCGCCGATGCCTGCCCGGTGGCCGCCGATCTCGCGATCGAGGCCCTCGACGACATCGTCTCGACCGAACAGGCGACCACCGTGCTCGCCGGCGAACCCACCGAGGTCGTCGTCGCCCGCAGCGCGGATGGCACGATCGTCGTCGTCACCCACCCGATCGACGCCTGCGACGCGGCGGTCGTGCAGGGCGTCGTGCCGCCCGGCTGACCCGCCAAGGGCCGTGCGGCCGACGAGCCGATAGGCTCCCGGCCCATGGCGACCGAGCAACACGCGGAGCAGGACTGGCAGGCGAACGCCACCGACTGGATCATCGACAAGGTCGATCTGGTCAAGCGCATGGCGACCGACAACGCCGTGCTGGTGCTGCGGGCGCTCGTGTTCGGCCTCGTCATCCTCGTCCTCGGCATCGCCGCACTCATCATCTTCGTGACCATCTCGGTCCGGATGGCCGACGCCTACCTGCCGATCGGCACCGGCGTCGGCGACGCCACCTGGGCCGCGCACCTGTTCGTCGGTGGGCTCTTCTCGATCCTCGGCATCGGCGCCTGGCTCTCGCAACGCACGAGCAGCCGGCCCCTGGCGATCGCCGGCATCATCGACCTGCTGATCATCACCGTGATCGTCTGTTACGGCCTGTTCTCCTGACGCGAATATTCCGGCCCATCGCCGGGTTCCCGATACGGTCCGCACATCTCGACTGCGACTCCCGCTGAGTCGCTCGGAAAGGCTTCGTCATGTCCGACGTACGCGACGTCATCATCATCGGTTCCGGCCCGGCCGGGCTGACCGCGGCGATCTACACCGCGCGCGCCAACCTCTCGCCCCTGGTGCTCGAGGGCGAGCCGAGTTCGACCAGCGACCAGCCCGGTGGCCAGCTCATGTTGACCACCGACGTCGAGAACTTCCCCGGCTTCCCCGACGGGATCATGGGTCCGGAACTCATGATGAACTTCCGGGCCCAGGCGGAGCGTTTCGGTGCCGAGATCCAGACCGTCAAGGCGAGTCGGGTCGACCTCTCCGCCGCTCCCTACAGCGTGTGGGTCGGTGATCCCGACGCGGCCGAACCGACCCATCGCGCCCACTCCCTGATCATCGCCACCGGCGCCCAATCGATCATGCTCGGCCTCGACCGCGAGACCGACCTCATCGGTCACGGTCTGTCGACGTGCGCGACCTGCGACGGGTTCTTCTTCCGCGACCACCACATCGCCGTCGTCGGTGGTGGCGACTCCGCGCTCGAGGAGGCCAACTTCCTCAGCCGCTTCGCCGAGAAGGTCACGATCATCCACCGCCGCGACGAGCTGCGGGCGTCGAAGATCATGCAGGACCGGGCCTTCAACAATCCGAAGATCGAGTTCCTGTGGGACACGGTCGTCACCGAGTACCTCGGCGAGGACTCCCTCGCCGGCGTGAAGGTCGAGAACGTCCAGACCGGTGAGCAGTCCGAACTGCCGGTCACCGGGCTGTTCATCGCGATCGGGCATCGCCCCGGTACGGACCTCTACAAGGGCCAGCTGGCGATGAAGGAGAACGGTTACCTCGAGACCGTCCCCGGTCGCACCGCCACCGACGTGGCCGGC
Source organism: Actinomycetota bacterium (assembly GCA_039193795.1). Lineage (GTDB taxonomy): Bacteria > Actinomycetota > Acidimicrobiia > Acidimicrobiales > Aldehydirespiratoraceae > UBA11606. The sequence continues at coordinate 11,406 of JBCCWI010000057.1, forward strand.
GTGTTCGCGGTCGGCGACGTCACCGACGACTACTACCGCCAGGCGATCACCGCCGCCGGGTCCGGCTGCCAGGGGGCGCTCGAGGCCGAGCGCTACCTCGAGACCCTTCACGACGGCTGACCCGACCGGTGACGCCCCACGGGGGCCGCCTCCTTCGTCCCCGGGAGCCGGCGACGGCGCTTGGCTATGGTCGCGCCCATGGAGATGCACTTCGCCACGGTGTGGGAGGCGATCGCTGACCGCACACCCGACCGACCCGCGATCAGCCACGGCGACCTGACCCGCACGTGGGCGCAGTACGACGACCGAGCGGCGCGTCTCGCCGGGGCGTACGCCGCGGCCGGGCTCGAGCCGGAGAGCAAGATCGGGCTCTTCATGTACAACTCGAACGAGTACATGGAGGCCCAGTACGCGGCGCTGAAGATGCGTGGCGTTCCGATCAACATCAACTACCGCTACATCGACGAGGAGCTGTGGTACCTCCTCGACAACTCCGACGCCGAAGCGCTCGTGTACCACTCGTCGCTGGCGGACCGGGTCGCCACGGTCGTCGACCGGCTCCCCGAGCTCAAGCTGATCGTCGAGGTCGACGACGGTGGGGCCGGCACGGTCCATGCCGCCCGGCCCTACGAGGACGTCGTCGCCGGCCACGAACCGCTCCCGCGCATCGAGCGAGCCGAAGACGACCTCTACATGCTCTACACCGGTGGCACGACCGGCATGCCGAAGGGGGTCATGTACCGGGTCGGCGATCTCACGATCGGGCTCGCCAGCGCCGCGTTCCCGCTCCTCGGGCTGCCGCTTCCCGACACCGCAGACGGCATCGTCGACGGTGCCGTCACCAGCACCGAGCCGACCGTCAGCCTGCCATGCGCACCGCTGATGCACGGCACCGGACTGTGGTTGGGCTGCTTCATCCCCCACCTGATCGGGGCCCACGTCGTCACCCTCACCAACCGGAGCCTCGACGCCCACGAGGTCCTCGCCACCGTCGAACGCCACCGGGCGACCTCGGTCACCATCGTCGGCGACGCGTTCGCGAAACCGCTCCTGACCGCCATCGACGAAGGCGCCGACGGTCGGCCCTACGACCTGTCGTCGGTACAGATCATCCAGTCGTCGGGTGTGATGTGGACCAGTGAGGTGAAGCAGGCGCTCCTCGAGCGGATCGAGCAGGCGATGCTGATCGACGCCATGGGATCCAGCGAAGGATCGATGGGGACCCAGATCACGGCCAAGGGCATCGAGACCGAGACGGGCAAGTTCACCCAGGGGGCCAACACCAAGGTCTTCACCGACGACGGGCGCGAGGTCGTTCCCGGATCCGACGAGGTCGGGATGGTCGCCGCCGGCGGCCTCGTGCCCTTCGGCTACTACAAGGACCCGGAGAAGTCGGCTCGGACCTTCCGGGTGATCGACGGACGGCCCTATTCGTTCCCCGGCGACCTGGCGATGGTCGCCGAGGACGGCAGCCTGATCCTGCTCGGCCGCGGGAGTCAGGTCATCAACTCCGGCGGCGAGAAGATCTTCCCGGAGGAGGTCGAGGAGGCGGTCAAGCGGGTCGACGGTGTGCGGGACTGTCTCGTGGTCGGCGTGGACGACGACACGTTCGGCCAGGCGGTCACCGCCGTCGCCAGCGTCGACGCGGGGGCGACGGTCGAACCGGCCGCGATCATCGAGTCGGTCAAGGGCCAGCTCGCCCGCTACAAGGCACCCAAGTCGGTCGTGTTCGTGGCCGACGTACCGCGCGCTCCCAACGGCAAGGCCGACTACGGCCGCGCACGCGAACTCGCGATCGACGCGCTGGGCTGAGCCCACCGGCGCTGCGGCGGGAATAGCCCGACCCCCACGTGGGTTATCGTGAGTGTCCGCCGGAGATCGCAACCGGCGCCGGTAACGAAAGGAGCTCCACCATGGCTGGAGCCGTCACCACCCTCTCCGACACGACCTTCGACGAGACCGTCGCCGCCGACGGCGCCCCGGTCCTGGTCGACTTCTGGGCCGAATGGTGTGGACCCTGCAAGATGATCGCCCCGATCCTCGAGGAGATCGCCGACGAGCAGGGCGACAGCCTGCAGGTGGCCAAGCTCAACGTCGACGAGGCCTCCGACGTGGCCCGCCGCTTCGAGGTCATGTCCATCCCGACGCTGATCCTGTTCAAGGACGGCGAACCGGTGAAGCGCATCGTCGGTGCCAAGCCGAAGCAGGCGCTGCTCGACGACATCGCCGAGTACCTCTGATCCTCCACGATCGTCGGATTCCGGGGCGGCTTCCCCCGGCCCACTCCCCCACCCTGGAATCCACTGCGACAGCCGGCCTTCGGGTCGGCTGTTTCGCGTTCGGCCTGCCCGACCAGCGTGCAGCCGGCCCGATAGCCTCGCCTCGATGACCGAGCAGGCACTGCCGATCACGGCCGGCGATCGCGGCGACTCCGTTCGGGCGCTCCACGAGCGACTGGCCGCCGCCGGCGTTCCCCCCGGCGGAGACCCCCACGTCATAGACGCCCACACCCGGCTCGCCGTGCGCGGGTTCCTGGCATGGCGACGCCTCCGCGTGGACGGTGTCGTCGCCCGGCAGACCTGGGGAGCGCTGGTCGAGTCCGACTACCGGCTCGGCGACCGGATGCTGTACCGGCGCGCCCCGATGACCCGCGGCGACGACGTCACCGAGCTCCAGTGGCGGCTCGGCAGTCTCGGCTTCGACGCGGGGTATGTCGACGGCATCTTCGGGCCCGACACCGAGCGGGCGGTCCGAGCGTTTCAAGCCAACCAGGCCGTGACCCCCGACGGGGTCGTGGGGCCCGACACCGTCGCGGCGCTCGGGCGCCTGGCCGGACGCCGGTCCGGCGAGAAGACGATCGCCGAGGTCCGCGAGGCGGAGCTGCTCCGAGCCCAGAGCGGGCTCCGCAGCCGCCGCCTCGTCGTGGGGCAGGCCGGCGGCGTGAGCGATCTGGTCGAGGCCCTGGCGGATCGCCTCCGCGCAGCCGGCGCTGAGGTGCTTGCGCTGCATCACCGCGATCTGTCCACCCAGGCCCGCACGGCCAACGAATGGGACGGTGCGATCTACCTCGGGATCGCCGTGGCCGACGACGAGCCCTCGATCGCCTACTTCCAGACCGAGGGGTTCGTCTCCTATGGCGGTCGCGGGTTGGCGGCACACACCAGCGAGGCGATCACCACCGTGATGGGACGGTCGCACCCGGCGGTCGGGATGCGAATCCCGATCCTGCGCGAGACCCGGATGCCGGCGGTGTGGTGCCGTGTCGCCCTCGGGGATCAGGTCGACGGGCAGGCGGCCTCACTCGCCGTGGCGCTCGAGGCCGCACTCACCACCTGGTGCGACGCACCCGAACACACGTTCGGTTCGGCGTAGTTTCCACCACTTTCCCCAACCTTTTCCGCAGGGTCCCCCACGTGCGATCCCCAGAGTTGTCCACAGGCGCTCGGGGGCGGCGGATCGTCAGACGACGGTCCCGGGGGGCGTGATCACGCGGTAGATCCGCTCCAGGTCGTCCAGATCGGCGAAATCGACCACGAGTCGTCCGGGACCTTTCCCCAGCTGGACCCTCACCCGCGTCTCGAGGCGTGCGGCCAGCAGCTCTTCGAGTTCGAGCACGCCGGGATCGGTGGTCTCCCCCACCGTGTCGGCACTCGGTCGCGCACGGGCGGGCTCGTCGGTCGACGCGTCTTTACCATCGTCGTCGCGGAGGCGATCCTCGATGTCGCGCACCGTGAGGCCCTCGGCGACGACCTGTCGGGCCAGTGCCTCCTGCTGCCCTCGATCGGGCGTGGCGAGGAGCGCCCGCGCATGGCCGGCGGAGAGCTGACCCTCGATCACCAGCCGCTGCACCGTCGCCGGAAGCTGGAGCAGACGGATCGTGTTCGCCACGGCCGACCGAGATCGTCCCACCCGAGTCGCGACCTGCTCCTGGGTGAACTCGAAGTCCTCCATCAACTGCTGGTAGGCCGCCGCCTCCTCGAGCGGGTTGAGATCCTGCCGATGCAGGTTCTCGACCACTGCAGTCTCGAGCGACGACAGATCATCGGACTCGCGGATGATGGCCGGGATGACGCGAAGGCCCGCCCGCTTCGCCGCCCGCCAGCGCCGCTCCCCCGCGATCAACTCGAAGGCGTCGTCCACCGCCCGCACGACGATCGGCTGGATGACACCGACCTCGGCGATCGAGGCGGCGAGCGACGACAGCATCTCCTCGTCGAAGTGATCCCGGGGCTGGTACCGGTTCGGCACGACCTGATCGACATCCACCTCTCGGAAGCTGCCGCTGTCGCCTTCCACATCGGCCGGGATGAGGGAGCTCAGCCCCTTCCCCAAGCCACTACGCCGCGTCGTCGACACCGAGAATCTCCTTGGCCAGATCCGTGTAGGCGATGGCCCCACGGGACAGTGGATCGAACGTGGTGATCGGCTGCCCGAAACTCGGCGCCTCGCTGAGGCGCACGGTGCGGGGGATCACGTGGCGCATCACCTTGTCGCCGAAGTGCTCTCGAACCTCGTCGGCGACCTGGCCCGACAGCTTCGTCCGGGCGTCGAACATCACCAACACGATCGTGCTCAGCTGCAGATCCGGATTCAGATTTCGCGTCACGAGATCGACGTTGCGGATCAGCTGGCCGAGTCCCTCGAGGGCGTAGTACTCGGTCTGGATGGGGACGAGGACCTCCGTGGCGGCCGTCAGCCCGTTGATCGTGAGGAGCCCGAGCGACGGGGGACAGTCGATCAACACGATGTCGTAGTCGTCGGCCACGCTCGCGATCGCCTCTTTGAGCTTCGTCTCGCGGCTGAAGGCCGGAACGAGCTCGATCTCCGCGCCGGCGAGATCGAGGCTGGCCGGCGCGACATAGAGCTGTTTGACCGACGTCGGCTCGATCACGTCCTCCATCGGCACCCCCTGGAGGAGTACGTCGTAGAGCGAATAGTCGAGCTGTCGAGGATTGAGTCCCAGCCCCGTGCTCGCGTTGGCCTGGGGGTCGAGATCGACGATCAGCACCCGTTGCCCGAGCTCGGCGAAGCAGGCTCCGAGGTTCACCGTGGTCGTCGTCTTGCCGACGCCGCCCTTCTGATTGGCCACCGCGAAAACACGGGGGCCAGCTGCCGTGGCACCGTCCACAGAGCATCCTTTCTGTCCGCGACGCTCATCCTCGTCGCACGAGGGGCGGAGTGCAAGGACCCCAGCGACGTTTCACATGAAACATCCGCTCACAGAAGACTCATGGCTCGGCCGGCCAGGCCGGTCGCTGCGAAGCGCCGCCGACCTGTTCCACGTGAAACAGGGACGGCACCCACCGGGAGGGTCCACGTGGAACGCCATCGCATCGACGCATCGTGTTCCACGTGAAACACCGGGGGAGTGGTCACCCCCGCAGATACGGCTGGCGGCGACGGGCCTTCTCGCGACGTGGAAGGTCGTCCGAAACCGGCCCAAGACGGGGGATCTGCACGAAGCGATCCTCGGCGCCATGGTGCGTCGCCGCCCCGAGCGGCAGCTCCGGAACCGGCAACTGGTCCCAGATCGACTGCCATCGCTGTGCGGTCGAGACCACGATCACGCCGCCGTCACGCACCAGCGGGGCGAGCAATTCGGCGCTGTCGCTCGGCTCGGCCAGGAGCCGACTGACCGCGCCGTCGAAGCCGGTGCGGTACCGGAGGTCGGTGGCGAGATCCTCCGCCCGAGCGTGCATCACGGTGGTGCGATCCTCGAGGCCGAGCGCCCGGCGGGCCCGGCGGACGTGATCGAGGCGGCGTTCGTTGGCATCCACGAGGGTGATGTGACACCCGGGGAGCTGCTGTGCGAGGAGCAGGCCCGGGACGCCGGCCCCCGTGCCGACATCGATCAGCCGACCCGACAGATCAGCGGATTCCCGCCCAAAATGCGAACACACGGCTGAGGCGAACCCAGCCGTGTGTTCCCAGAGTGTGTGGACCGTCGCACGTCCGAGGACGCCGGCGGCTCGGGCCGGAGCCCACGCCGCCTCGAGGGCGGCGAGTTGATCGTCAGTCAGCATCCCCGGCCGGAACGATGACGACCCGACGGTTCGGATCCTCGCCCTGGGAGGTCGTCTCCACACCGTCTTCATCGGAGATGGTGTCGTGCACGACCTTGCGGTCCGAGCCGCCCATCGGCTCCAACACGCGGGCGACACCCGAGCTGCGGACCGCTTCGGCCTGCTCACGGGTGAACGCGGCCAGGGCCTCGGCCCGGCGGGCCCGCACACCGCCCATGTCGACACGGATCCGGCCCTCACGGCCGCTGCCGGCGTGGCGCTGCAGCACAGTACGCACGAGCTCGTCGATCGCACCGGCGGTGGCACCGCGCTGGCCGATCATGCGGCCGATCCCCGAGCCGGAGGCGGTGATGCGGATCTCGTCGTCGTCGACATCCTCCCGCTGGAACTCGACGCTGGTCCCGAACTGTTCGGCCAGGCCCGAGACGAAGGTCTCGGCGATGTCGGCCTGCTCGGTCAGCGGCATGGTCGGTTCGTCACTCACAGCTTCCTGCTTTCGTTCCTCAGCGCCGGAATCGCGACGCTTCTTCTCGGCGTTCCTGCCGTTGTCGGCGTTCTGGCCCTTCTTGGCGGCCTTCTTCTGGGGCTGCTTGTCCCGGGACTCTCCCCCGTTTTGGCGGTTTTGTCCAGACTTTTGCCCCCGGCCCTGGCCGTCCTGGCCACCTCGGCCCTTACCGCCGCGACGGCGACGGCGACGATCGTCCTTGGCCCGGGGAGTCGTCGGACGGACCCGAGCACGAACCCGAGCATCTTCCTTGATTCGGCCGAACAAGCCGGTCTTCTCCTCGGCAACGACCTCGAACTCTGCGTCGTCTTGATGGACGCCCAGAGCATCGAGCGCCGCTTCCTTGGCGTCGTGCACCGTCTTGCCGGTGGTCTCGACCCATTCCATGTGAATGGCCTTTCTCCTGCGCCATTCCCGAGGAATGGCGGCTGTTCATGCGCGTGCGGCGTTCAGCGCTTGCGCTTCTTGTGCTGGGGTGAGCCCGGTTCGGTGGTACGTCCGCCACCGGAACGCTGCCGGGTCGGCGCCTTGCCGGTTCGACCGGCGCCACTCCCCTTCGACTTGGCGTTGCCGCCCTTCTTCTGCCCGCCCTTGCTCGACGAGCTGCGTGCGTCGGTGCGCTTGGGCGTCGCCTGGCCCTTCTTCTCGGTCGTCCGGCCGCCCGAACCCTTGCGGTTCCCGCCGCCGCCATCACCCTTGCGAGCTTCTTCGCGCGAGCGGGCCGCCTGGGCGCCGAGGCTGTCCTCGCCCTTGTAGAGGGAGCGTGTGATGTAGGCCTGCTGCCCGATGCGGTACAGGTTGGAGATCACGAAGTAGACCACGAGCGCGGCGGGCATGGTCAGTGAGAAGACCGGCAGCATCCACGGCAGGATCCGCATGATCATCTCCTGCTGCGGGTTGACCGGGGCGCCGGTGTTTCGGCCGCGGATCTGTCGCTGCTGGTAGAGGCTCGAGACCAACACGACGACGATCAAGACGAAGTAGGGGAGTGCGTCGATGATGTTGGAACCGGCGACGTCGAGCGCGGTCTTGGAGAGGTCCATCCCCAGGAAGTTCATCTCGGTCGTCTGCACGAGATCGGCGTACATCTCGCTGTCGACCGGGAGGTTCTCGGGGTCGAAGACGAGGTCATCGTCGTCGAGACCGACCGCGGTGTTGGCCTCATCGCTACCCCGGCCGGCGGCCCACCCCATGGCGAGCCCGACGTCGGTGGCGTGCCGGGTGATGCCCTGCACGACGCGGAAGAGCACGAGGAAGACCGGCAGCTGGACCAACAGCGGCAGGCAGCCGCCCAGCGGGTTGATGCCGTTCTCCTGGTAGAAGGCCATCAACTCCTCGTTCATCTTCTGGCGGTCGTCCTTGTACCGCGTCTGGATCGCCTTGAGCTCTGGCTGCAGTCGCTGCATCTGCAGCATCGACCGCGTGCTCTTGAGCGTCAGCGGGGTCACCACGATCATCACCGCGAGCGTCAGCAGGATGATCGCCACGCCATACGACGGGACCAGCGAGTAGAAGAACGCGAGGACTTGAGCGATCAGGTCGAACATGAGGACTCTTTCCAGGAACGGACGGGGTCAGGGGTGATCGCACGATCATCCGCGGACGGACGCGCCGGTGGGACGGGGTCATAGCCGTGACTACCCCAAGGGTGACAGCGGCACAGACGGCGCGTGGCATACCACCCGCCGCGAACGGCTCCATGCTGCTCGAGCGCCTCCACCGCATAGGTGGAGCACGACGGGACGTACCGGCACGGCGACGGACGCCCGCCGGCCACGCGTTGATAGGCGCGGACACCGGCTCGGAGCAGGCGCGCGCCGGGGCTCATCGGCGATCCTCGCCGGCATCGCCCGAGCTGACGGGCGGAGAAGAGACGGTGAGCAGTTCAGCCATCGTGGTGCGCAGTGTGGCATGAGACCAGTGGTCGATCGTGCCGGTCACCCGAATCAGATGATCACCGCCCGGCAGACCGGGGGAGTGGCGATCCAATTCGTGGAGGACCGCCCGCACTCGACGCTTGATTCGGTTCCGCACCACCGCGTTTCCCACAGAGCGTGGTATCGCGAAGGCGAACCGTGCACTCTGGGTGGTGTCGGGACGAATCACCAGCCGGAGTGGCCCTCGACCCCGTCGTCGTCCCTCAGCACGGAGCTGATCGAACGCCCGACGGCCCGAGAGCCGCTCGATCATGCGGACAGGCGGGCGCGGCCCTTCTGGCGACGAGAGCGGATGACGGCGCGGCCGCCCCGGGTGCTCATACGCGAGCGGAAGCCGTGCTTCTTGGCACGCTTGCGAACGTTGGGCTGATACGGGCGCTTCATGAGTCCTCCTGGCTGTGGGCGATGTCGGGCCCACAGATTCCGCCGTTTTCGCAGCGAAGCGGCGGTCGGTCAACGCTTCAACCTACGGTCGTCCGCGGGACTCCACAACACCGCGAAACCCCGCGACGAGAGCGAGAACCATCGCGATTCGGACCACAACCGTCATGGACTTGAAATCACACTCGTGTCATTTCATCTTCCATCGATGTCATTTGCCCACACAAAACCACAGCTGACCTGGGGAAATGTGGGAATCCACATCGCCAACTTGCGGGCGACGATCCTGTTGATATGTTCGCCGCCCTACCGGACGGGCTGCGGGTCGTGGGGGCGCAAAAAGCCTCGACAACGCCAACCGTTCGCGTATCGGTTCGAATCGGCTGTCCACACCTGTGGACGGCGTTGTGGAGAGGGAGTGAAGAGCGTGGGTGAGCTTGGGGACGCGGACGGTCTGTGGACCAACTGTGCTGCCAGCATCCGGGCCCAGGTCAGCGACGCGGTGTGGCGTACCACCTTCAGTGGAGCCAAAGCCGTGGCGTTCGACGAGGGCGAGCTCGTGTTGGTCGTGCCGAACGGCCTGCAGAAAGAGCGCATCGAAGGCCGCTATCTCGGTCTCGTGCAGGACGCGATCGAAGAAACAGCGGACGACGACGAGGTCTCGGTACGGGTCGAGATCGACACCGACTGGAGCCATGTCCCCGAGGAGATCGACGTCCCTGGCGCCGACCTCGGCACCGGCGACGACACCACGTCACCGGCGGGGGATCCGCCCGCACCGGCCCCGAACGGTGGGTTGGAGGACAAGTTCACCTTCGAGCACTTCGTCATCGGTCCGTCGAACCGCTTCGCCCACGCCGCTGCGCTGTCGGTGGCCGAGGCGCCCGCGGCCAGCTACAACCCGCTGTTCATCCACGGCGACTCCGGGCTGGGCAAGACCCACCTCCTGCGTGGCATCGCCCACTATGTCGCCCATCACTACCCGACCTACCGGGTCCGCTACGTCTCGACCGAGACGTTCCTGAACGAGTTCGTCGAGGCGATCCGCACCAACGCGCTGCCGGAATTCAAGCGGCGCTACCGCGACATCGATGTGCTGTTGATCGACGACATCCAGTTCATGGAGGGCAAGGACGGCCTCCAGGAGGAGTTCTTCCACACCTTCAACGAACTGCACCAGAACGACAAGCAGATCGTGCTGTCGTCGGATCGCACCCCCGACGCCATGCCGACGCTCGAGGATCGCCTCCGCAGCCGGTTCAAGTGGGGGTTGATCACCGACATTCAGCGCCCCGACCTCGAGACCCGCCTCGCGATCCTGTCCAAGAAGGCCGAATCCAAGACCATCGACATCCCCGATGACGTCTTGTTGTTCATCGCCGAGAACATCACCGAGTCGATCCGTGAGCTCGAAGGCGCCCTGATCAAGGTGACCGCCTACGCGAACCTCACCCAGCAGCCGCTGACGGTCGACCTCGCCTCGCTCGTCCTCGGTGATCTGATCGCCAACAACGAAAAGAAGCCCGTCACCGCCGAGCGCATCATCGCCCTCACCGCGGAGATGTTCGGCTTCGACATCGAGCAGATCATCGGCGGGTCCCGCCGGCGACCGCTCGTCGACGCCCGACAGGTCGCCATGTACGTCACCCGCAACATGACCGACCTGTCGTTCCCCGACATCGGCAAGGAGTTCGGCGGCCGCGACCACACCACGGTGATGCACGCCTGTCGCAAGGTCGAAGGCCGCATGGGCGAACGGCAACAGATCTTCGACCGGGTGACCGAACTCCAGCAGCGCCTCCAGTCCTCCTGACCCGCACGGGACACGGAGCTGGGGGTGACGTTGGGGACGACATGTCGACACCGGGTGGATCCGCAGGGGACGACCTCGCACCTTTCCACCCACCCACATCGGGCCCACCCCGAGCGTGTGATCGCGAGGGGATTGGGTGGGGAAGCGGATACCGCGTGATTCCAACGAAGAATCCGCTTCATCCACAATCCACAGGCCCTATGTACTTCTAGTATCTGGATTCATTCAAACGAGAGAAGTCGTAGTAACACCATGACCATGAAGTTCCGCTGCGAACGAGACACCCTCGTCGAGGCGCTCGGCGCGGCCGGGCGGGCCGTCACCACCCGTGGAGGTGCGCTGCCGGTGCTCGCGGGCGTGCACATGGAACTCGCCGGCGATCGCCTCACCGTGACCGGCAGCGACCTGGATCTCACGATCTCGGTCGACGTCGAGGTCGCGGGCGGTGAGGACGGTGTGGCCGTCCTGCCGTCGAAACTCATCTCCGACGTCGTGCGTTCGTTGCGACCCGGCGCCGTCGACGTGTCGATCGAGGACGACGACGCCCGGATCGTGTCGCATCCGTCGGAGTTCTCGATCCGGGTGATCCCCGCCGACGAGTTCCCCGAGCTGTCGACCGCCGACGGTGACGCGGTCACCCTCGACGCCGGTGCCTTCCGCGCTGCGATCGATCAGGTCGAGAAGGCCGCCTCGAGCGACGATGCCCGCCCGATCCTCACCGGCGTGTTGATGGCCGCCGAGGAGGACGGTCTGCGCCTGGTCTCGACCGATTCGTACCGGCTCTCGGTGCGTGATCTCGAGGGCACGTCGATCCTCGGCGAGGGCCAGAAGGTCCTGGTCCCGAGTCGGGCGTTGAAGGAGCTGTCCAGGGTCGTCGGTGAATCCGAGGAGATCACCCTGCGCCTGGGCGAGCGCGACGCGGGATTCGAAGTCGGTTCGGTCAAGGTCACCACCCGCCTGATCGAGGGTGACTTTCCGAACTACCGCGGCCTCATCCCGAGCAACCACCCCAACGCCTTGACCGTCAGCCGCGACGCCCTGCTCGACGCGGTGCGGCGGGTGCGCCTGCTGGCCCAGGAGTCGACGCCGGTGCGCCTCGCGATGTCCGCCGACGGTCTGGAACTGGTCGCGGTCACCCAGGACGTCGGCCAGGCCCACGAATCGGTCGAGGCGAGCTACAGCGGCGATGAGCTCACCGTCGCGTTCAACCCGGAGTATCTGATCGACGGGATCGAGGTCGCACCCGGCGACGAGGTGACCCTCGAGACGGTCGACGAGCTCAAGCCGGCGCTGTTGAAGTCGGCCGAGGATCCCAACTTCCTCTATCTGCTGATGCCGGTTCGGGTCAGCTGACCCTGCTCGGTGAAAATCCGGACCCTCGCGCTCGCCGACTGGCGTTCCTACCGCGCGGTCGATGTCGAGTTCGGTGACGGGCTGACGGCGGTCATCGGCGAGAACGGCCACGGCAAGACCAACCTGATCGAGGCGATCGGGTGGATCGCGGGCATCGGGTCCTTCCGCGGCGCGCCGGACGACGCGCTCGTACGCCTCGGCGCGGACGCGGCGATCATCCGCTCGACGCTCGCGGCCGACGACGGCCGCGAGCAGCTGATCGAGGTGGAGATCCCTCGGGTCGGGCGCAACCGCATCCAGGTCAACCGGCAACGGATCTCGCGGATGGGCGACCTCGTCGGTGTGGTGCAGGTGACGGTGTTCTCGCCCGACGATCTCGATCTGGTGAAGGGCGGTCCGTCGCTGCGGCGCGCCTGGATCGACGCCGCGGTCGCGTCGCGTCATCCCCGGTACGCGGCCCTGCGTGGTGAGGTGGAACGTGTGCTGAAGCAGCGCAACGCGCTGTTGCGCGGCGTGCACGGACGTCTCGATTCCGACGCTGCGTTCACCCTGGACGTGTGGGACGCGAAGCTCGCGGATTCGGGGGAGCGGTTGCGACAGGCACGGGTCGATCTGCTCGACGAGATGGCGCCGGTGTTGGCGACCGCCTACGACGCGGTCGCCCGTCAGGCGGCCATGGTCGAGACCTTCTACGAGTGTTCGTGGGACGGTGACCTGGGCGCGGCGTTGGTCGCGGCCCGCGATGTCGATGTTCGCCGCGGGGTGACGACGGTCGGCCCGCATCGCGACGAGATCGCCCTGTCGATCGCGGGCGCACCGGCCCGGACACACGCCTCGCAGGGTGAGCAGCGGTCGTTGGCGCTCGCCCTGCGCCTCGCGGCGGACGGGGTGGTGCGCACCGCCGGGGTCGCCGAACCGGTCCTGTTGCTCGACGACGTGTTCTCCGAACTCGATCCACACCGTGCCGGCGCGCTGCTCGACGCGCTGCCGAGCGGTCAGCGCATCCTCACGACGGCCGCCGGTCTTCCCCCCGAGGCTCGGCCGGATCAGGTCTTGCGCATTCACGACAGCACCCTCACGGTGGAGTGATGGCCCGCGACACCCCGAAACCGATCGGTGAGAGCCTCGAGCACCTGTTGGGCAATCTCAACGCGCCCTCGATCGATGTGCTCGACGTGGTCTTTCGATCGTGGTCCGAGATCGTCGGACCCGACCTCGCCGAACACACCCGGCCCAAGGCGATCGACGGTGATCTGCTCACCGTCGCGGCCTCGGACCCGGCGTGGGCGACCGAGTTCCGATGGCTCGAGGGCGAGGTCGTGAAACGCCTCGCGGAGGCCACCGGGAGCGAGCGGATCCGCCGGGTCCAGGTGCGGGTTTCACGGTCGTTCTGAGCGCACCTTCTGCCACGAATCACACGCGTGTAACTGGTAGGCTGGACAGACCGTGTACGGCCCTCTCGACCAGTGCGACCCGCTCGCCTCGAGGAACGCGAAAACCCTGGATCTTGCTTGCCACGACAGGGATTTCGGGGGGTCGGTGTGAGCGGTGACGGCGAGCTGAACCCGCCCGCTGACCATCCCGACGAGGGGTCGTCCGCGGCGAGCCAGGAGTCTGATGTGACCACCACCGAATCGTCGTCGTACGGCGCGCAGGACATCACCGTTCTCGAAGGCCTCGAGGCCGTCCGCAAACGACCCGGCATGTACATCGGGTCGACCGGCCCGACCGGCCTGCACCACCTGGTGTGGGAGGTCGTCGACAACTCCGTCGACGAGGCGATGGCCGGCCACTGCACCCGCATCGACGTGTCGATCCTCGCCGATGGCGGCATCGAGGTTCGCGACGACGGCCGGGGCATCCCGGTCGGCAAGCACCCCAAGTACGAGGATCTCACCGCCGCCGAAGTGGTGCTGACCGTCCTGCACGCCGGCGGCAAGTTCGGCGGCGACGGCTACAAGGTGTCAGGCGGCCTGCACGGGGTCGGCATCTCGGTCGTCAACGCACTCTCGGCCAAGGTCGAGGTCGAGATCGACCGCGACGGTGATCGTCACTCGATGGCGTTCGGCGACGGCGGCGAACTCAAGGACCGCCTCAGCGTCACCGGCGCCTCACCCGCCGGCGATGACGGCGAGCCCCGCACCGGCACGACCGTGCGGTTCTGGCCCGACCCGACGATCTTCGACGAGACCGATTACCGCTTCCAGACCCTGCAGGAGCGGTTCCAGATGATGGCGTTCCTCAACCGGGGTCTCGAGATCCGCGTGCGCGATCTCCGCCCCGATTCCACGATCGAGACCGAGGATCCCGACGGTTGGGTCGCGTACAAGTACGACGGCGGGATCATGGACTTCGTCACCCACGTCAACTCGTCCAAGGACGCGCTGTTCCAGGCGGTGGGCTACTTCGAGGGCGCGGAGACCATCGACGAGAACCCCCACGAGGTCGAGATCGCCTTCCAGTGGAACACCGGGTTCAACGCCGACGGCCTCCACAGCTTCGCCAACGGCATCTCCACCCTCGAGGGCGGTATGCACGAACAGGGCTTCCGCACCGCGGTCACCCGCACGGTCAACGCCTATGCCCGCGACAAGGGTCTGCTCAAGGAGAAGGACGACAACCTCACCGGCGAAGACATCCGGGAGGGGCTCACCGCCATCATCTCGGCCCGTATCGGCGAGCCCCAGTTCGAGGGCCAGACCAAGTCCAAGCTCGGCAACGTGTCGATGCGCTCGCTGGTCGAGAAGGTCACCAACGAAAAGATGGCCGAGTGGCTCGAGGAGCACCCCGCCGAGGGCAAGGCGATCGTCACCAAAGCCACCAACGCGGCCCGGGCCCGGGTCGCGGCCGCCGACGCTCGCAAGGCGATCCGCTCGAAGTCGTTGCTCGACGGTGCCGGCATGCCCGACAAGCTCAAGGACTGCTCGGCCAAGGAACCCGAGCGCCGCGAACTGTTCATCGTCGAGGGTGATTCCGCCGGCGGCTCGGCCGTGCGAGCCCGCGATCCCGAGACGCAGGCAATCCTGCCGATCCGGGGCAAGATCCTCAACGTCGAACGGGCCCGCATCGACAAGATGCTGAAGAACAACGAGGTCCAGTCGCTGATCACGTCGATCGGTGCGGGCTTCGCCGACGACTTCGACGTCACCCAGGCCCGCTACCACAAGGTGATCCTGCTGGCCGACGCCGATGTCGACGGCAGCCACATCCGCACCTTGCTGCTCACCTTCTTCTTCCGGCAGATGCGTCCGCTGGTCGAGGCCGGCTACGTCTACATCGCCCAGCCGCCGCTCTACAGCACGAAGGTCTCCACCAAGGAGACCGTCTACCTGAAGGACGATGCCGCGAAGGACGCCTTCATGGCCGAGCGTCCCAACTACACCAAGGACTTCCAGCGCCTGAAGGGCCTGGGCGAGATGGACTGGGACGAGTTGCGCGACACC
>JBCCWI010000058.1:0-26840 GCA_039193795.1 Actinomycetota bacterium
GTCGAGGACACCGCCGGGGATGTCGATGTAGGAGTCGGTCGAGACCTCCTGCATGATCAGCGCCATCGGGAACAGCGGCGCCAGATCGTCGGGTCCGATCGGCTCGTGGGTGCCGGGGTGCAACGGTGGCGGAGGCGGCGCCGGGAGATCCGGGATGACGTTGTACCACTGGGTGGGCATCTCGGATTCGTCGAGCAGGATCTTGCTGTAGTCCGCGGCCATCGTTCGCTCCCTGGTCTCGCTGGTCGTGCAGGTGGTGGCGGCCATCGTCGCGCAGGTGGACGCCGTTCGCTCGGCGACCACGCGCACGTGGCCTCGGCGCGAGTGCTGCTCGGCTACAGCAAGGTGAAGAGGTCGTTGCGGTAGGCGCCCTCGGCGTCCTCGCGGACGCGCTGGTCGAGTTCGTGGGCGTCGTCGCCGACGAGGATCCGCCACTCACCCGCGAGCACCGCCTCGATGATGATGCGGGCGGCTTCCTCGGCGGTCATGGGTGCGCGGGCCTCGAATTCCTCGGCGACGGCCATCATGAACTCGGCCTCCTCGGGCGTGGGTTCGTCGCGCAGCATGCGGGCCGAGTTGGCGATGATCTTGGTCGCGATGTGGCCCGGCATCACGAGGTGGGCGCTCACGTGAGGGGCGTGCACGGACAGGTCACCCATCAGGGCTTCGGTGAAGCCCTTCACCGCAAACTTGGCGGCCGAGTACGAGGTGTGGGGTCGGTCCGGTCCGACCGAGGCGTAGAAGCCGTTGACGCTGCTGGTGTTGACCACCGCGCCTTCCGGAGCGGCGACGAGCAGCGGCAGGAACACCCGGCAACCGAGGTAGACGCTGTTCCAGCAGACGTCGAAGCACCGCTCCCACTGCTCCCGGGGGGTCTCGAACATCGAGCCTCCACCCCCGATGCCGGCGTTGTTGAAGACGAGGTGGACGTGGTCGGTGTCGAACCCGCTGGTGATCGCGTCGCGGAACGCCTCGAGGTCGGACTCCGACGAGACGTCGACCCGGTGGGTCAGGATCCGGGCCTCGGGGGCCTGGTCGCGGGCGATGGTTGCGGTCTGGGCCATCGTCTCGGGGTCGATGTCGCACAGGGCGACGTCGGCGCCGCCGATGGCGAGTTGACGCACGAGCTCTCGGCCCATGCCGGTGCCGCCGCCGGTGACGACGGCGATCCTTCCGGTGAGGTCGGTGATCACGAGGCACTCCAGTTCACTCGGATGGGCAGGTTCTTGTAGCCGTGGACAAAGCTGGCCGACACCACCGTTCGGTCGCCGGCCGGCTCGATGGAGTCGATGCGTTCGACCATCTGTTCGAGCAGGGCGGCGATGCTGGCCTTCGCCAGGTGGGCGCCCAGGCAGTAGTGCTCCGCCCAGCCGAAGCCGAGGTGTCGGTTGGGTGTTCGGCCGACGTCGAATCGGTCGGGGTCGTCGAAGACCTCGTCGTCGCGGTTGGCCGCGCCGTAGAACATGGCGACGGCGTCGCCTTCACGGATGAGGACGTCGTCGAGCTGGTAGTCGGTCAGCGCGGTGCGCTTCATGTAGTTGACCGGGGCCGACCAGCGCACGATCTCCTCGACCGCGGACTTGATCAGGGTGGGGTCGGCCTTGAGGCGTGCGAACTCCTCGGGGAAGTCGAGGAAGGCCGCCATCGCCCCCGACAGCGAGTGGCGGGTGGTGTCGTGGCCGGCGTTGAACACGATGAGGTAGTAGCCGAGCGTCTCGACGAGTCCCATCGGTTCTCCGTCGGGGAGCGTGGCGTTGGCGAGCAGCGATGCGAGATCGTCGCGGGGGTTGGCTTGGCGGTCCTCGATGATCGTGTTGAACATCGTGAAGAACTCCATGCCGAGTTCGGCCGACGCCGCCGCCCGGTCCTCGCCTGGGCGACCGACGTCGGGGTCGTCGAAGGCGAACAGCTGAGAGGTGAGCTCGAGCAGGCGGTCCTCGTCGGCCTCGGGTACGCCCAGGATGGTGCACAGCACGCGAAGTGGGTGGCGCTGGGCGACGAGCTCGACGAAGTCGACGGGCTCGGCGCCGTGCTCGGCGAGCCGGTCCATCATCAGGGTGGCGGTGTCGGTGACGATCTCGTCGAGGCGGGTGATGCCGCGCGGCGTGAAGAACCCGCTGGCGACCTTGCGGAACGTGCGGTGGTCGGGCGGGTCCATCGAGATGATCACCCGCATCTGGTTGAAGGGGTTGGACTCGTCGGCGACGGCGTCCATCTGGTCCCGCCGGAACAAGATGATGTTGCCGGCGGCGCTCGAGAACACGTCGGGCTGTGACGAGATCTCGGTGATGTGGCGGTGCTTGGTGATCGCCCAGAACGGTTGCACGTTGGTCGCGTCGATCATCCGCACCGGCTCGTTCGCGCGGAGCCAGCGCCACTCGTCGAACGGAAAGCCGTGCCGGCCGTACTCGTGGTTGAGGACGAGCCGGTTGTCGAGGTCGTCGGGCGCCATGGTCATGGCGCGATGGTACGACCGGCACGGCGACCGGGGGAAATGGATCAGCGGCGCACGATGCGCACGACGACGTCCTCGACGTGCGGGGAGCCGGCGTGATGATGATGGGCGCCGGGCCGGGGCCGGACCTCGTCGAGCTCGACCTCGAAGCCGTCGGGGAGGGCGGCGATCACGTCGCTCGGTTGCACCCAGTCGGTCGGATCGAACGGGATCGCGTCGGGATCCTCGGGGAAGGCGTGGCCGACGAGCAACAGCAGACCGCCGGGCGCCAGGGCATCGTTCAGGGTCTGCGTGACCTCGTCGCGGCGGGCGATGGCGAAGGCCGGGTACTGGAGCGAGACCAGGTCGAACTCGCCGGCGGGGGGATCGGTCAACAGGTCGGCGGCGATCCAGTCGACGGTGAGCTCGCGGCGGGTCGCTTCGTTGCGACCTCGCTCGATCGCGGTGGGGGCGATGTCGACGGCGGTGACCGTCCAACCTCGTTCGGCGAGCCAGATCGCGTCGGCGCCCTCGCCGCAGCCGACGTCGAGGGCGCGGCCGGGAGCGTGGTCGGCGACCTCGTCGACGAGCGAACCGTTCACATGGCCGCTCCAGACCTGGTCTTCGGTGCGGTAGCGCTCGTCCCAGTCGACGTCCTCGGGACGGATGGGGCCGTCGTGGTCGTGGTCGTGGGTGTGGCTGTCGGTGGTGGGGGATTCGGACATGACGGCACCGTACGAATCGCCTGGCCGGAACTGCAAGAGTCCTTGCGGGATTCGCAAGGGATGGCAGACTGGTCGCATGGACGACGCCACCACCGGGATCGAGGAACTGGTCCGCAGTCGGCTTCGCGGGCTGCGCCAGGCGAACGGGATGTCGCTCGACGACCTCGCGGCCGCCAGCAATGTCAGCCCGTCGGTGATCAGCCGGGTCGAGACCGGCAAGCGCACCCTCAGCCTCGACCTGCTCGTCGCCCTCGCCATCGGGCTCCGGGTCAGCCTCGACGTCTTGTTGGAGCCCGGCGACGACGACGACGTCGTGATCCGGCCCGCACCCCAACGCCGCCCCGGCGTGACGTCGTGGGCGCTGAGCCGGCCCGGGGCGTCGTTCATGGCCGTGAAGGAGCGGATCGAGCCCGAGCGACCCGAACGGGCACCGGTGGTGCACCCGGGCTACGACTGGTTCTTCGTGCTGTCGGGCTGTGTCCGCCTCACGCTCGGCGATCGGGTGATCCTGGTCGAGACCGGCGAAGCGGCGGAGTTCGACACGATGGTGCCCCACGCCTTCGCCGCCGAGGGAGGCCCTGCCGAGATCATCTCGATCTTCGATCGAGACGGGCATCGTGCCCACCTCCACACCACCGACGGATAGCGTCGACGCCGTGGCGCACGATCCCCCGGGTGGGCCCCCGGCCACCATCTCCACGATCGACGTGATGCTCGATCGCCTGCGGGCCGGATCGGTGCCGGGCTCGCGCGCCGACCACTGGCGCGTGGCGCTCGCCGTCGAGGGCGGTGGCATGCGCGGCGTGATCTCGGCCGGCATGCTCCTCGCGCTCGAACAACTCGGTCTGCGGTCGACGATCGACCTGGTCGTGGGCACGTCGGCCGGCGCCCTCGCATCGGCCTTCTTCGTCGACGGCCGCACCGTCGAAGGGAGCGTGCTCTTCTACACCGACCTCAACGACGCGCCGTTCCTCGACCGGTCCCGACTCCTGAAGATGGAGGCCGCACTCGACCTGCCCTACCTGATCCGTGAGGCCGCGCCGGCCCGCGGTCTCGACCTCGCCGCCCTCGCGACCTCCGACATCCCGCTCTATGCGACGGTGACACCCGTCGACGCCGCCAACGACAACCGGTTCTTCCGCGTCGACGGCGACGTCGACCGCATCGGGTCGATCCTCGCCGCCACCGCGTCCTTGCCGGTGCTCGCCGGCGGCGCCAAACAGATCGACGGCGACGCCTACGTCGACGGCGGTCTGCACGAGCAGGTGCCGTGGCGCACCGCCGCCGCGCTCGGTGCGACCCACGTGCTCGTCCTGCCGTCGCGGCCGGTGAGCGATCACGACGACCTCGACTCGCTCACCTTCGTCGAGCGATTCACCGTCGTGCCGGTGGTGCGTCGGGTTCACGGCGACCATGTGGGCGACCTCGTCGCCAGTCTCCCGGAACGCTCGAGCCATGCCGCCTGGTCGTTGCGAGCGGTCACCGACGGGCGCGCCACCCCGATCGACTGGATGGAGGGTCGAGGGCAGCCCCGCTTCGACATCGTCGACGTGCCCGACGACCTCCCCCTGCCCGACCGGCTCGAACGCTCCCGCCCGGTGCTCGTCGACGCGCTGATGGGCGGGGCCGAGGCGTTGCTCGCCCACGCCGGCTTCGACGGACCCGACGGCATCACGGTCGAACAGCGGGTCGTGCTCACCCATCCCGACGCGACCGTGAAGGACTACCGGGCCTCGCGGCTCTCGACCCTGCTGCACCGCGACGGCTAAGAACTCCGGCATGCCCACGCCCCGGATCGACGGCCTCGGACCCGTCTTCACCGACCGAGCCGACGACGACGAGATCCCCTACATCAAGGTCCGGAGCCAACGAAACGCCGACGGCTCCGAAGCCCACGTGTGGGAGAAGTGGATCGCCTTCAACGTCGATCCGATGTACCTCGCGCTCTTCGCCCGCTACGACCCGGGCATGATCGTGCGCCATCACGGGCACTACAGCCCTCACACCCTGCTGGTCCTGGGTGGCTCGATCCGCTGTGGCGACATCGACCTGGCGCCGGGCGATCACATCGAGCTCCCACTCGGCGCCTCGTTCGGTCCGTTCGAAGCGGGTCCCGACGGCGCCGAACTGTACGAGGTCATGATGGGCGACCCGCGCTCGTGGTCCGACGACGAGACGTCGATGACCCGGCTGCTCGACGCGCGGGGGGTCGAGCGATTGCCGGACCCACCGATCGAGCTGCCGGGTGGCCTGGAGGACCTGCGCAAGGTGTACGCCCGGGCCGAGGAGTTGGCCGCGGAGGCCGATGCTGACTGACGCGACGCTCACGCCGCTCGGCGTCGGTGCGCCGATGTGGGCGAACCGCGACTGGGTCGGGCGCTCGTTCCCGCCCGACACCGCGCCCGGCCGCGAGCTCGAGGCCTACGCCCGCGTGTGCAATGCGGTCGAGGGCAACACGACGTTCTACGCCACGCCCGACGAGGCCACCGTCGATCGGTGGCGGGCGGCGACGCCCGTCGGCTTCCGGTTCGTGTTCAAACTGCCGCGCGAGATCACCCACGACCGGCGCCTGCGCGATGTCGAGACGGCGCTCGACACGTTCCTCGACCGCATCGCGCCGCTGGCGGAGCGCATGGGGCCGGTGATGGTGCAGTTGCCGGCGACCTTCGGGCCCGCCGACCTGGCGGCCCTCGACGACTTCCTCGCCGACGCCTCGACGTCGTATCGGTGGGCGGTGGAGGTGCGCCACCTGGCCTTTCATGCCGGGGGCGAGGCCGAACGGCCGCTCAACGACCTGCTCCACCGCCACGGCGCGGACCGCGTCGTGCTCGACAGCCGCCCGGTGTTCGACGGTCCGCGGGAGACCCCCGAGGAACTCGACGCGTGGGAGAAGAAGCCGCGCGTGCCGGTGCGCGCCGTCGCGACGGGAGATCAACCGATCGTCCGGTTCATCGGCCAGACCGCCGCCGACGCCAACCCGCCGTACTGGGCGCCGTGGGTCGATGCCGTCGAGCGCTGGTTGGCGCAGGGTCGGCGTCCCATCGTGTTCCTCCACACCCCCGACAACGTCGTCGCGCCCGAGCTGTGTCGGCGGTTTCACGCCGAGGTCGTCGCTCGCACGGGGATCGCGCCCCTGACGACGCCGCCCGTCGTGGCACAGCAGCAGGGGATCGACCTCGGCTGACGCCGCCGCCCGGGCCGCCCGAGCCGCCCTTGGGCGACGGCGCTGAGTACCATGGAGGCCATGTCCCCCCAGCGTCGAGGTGCGCCGCAGCACACCGGGTTCGCGATCGCCGGCATTGTGGCGATCCCGTTCCTGTCGGTCAGCGCGGCGGCGTGGCTGGGGGATGCCGCATCGAGCACCGAACCGCGCGAGGCGATCGCCGGCGGTCTGGCGCTGATCGGTGGTCTGGTGATGGGTCTGCTGGTGCGCCGGCTGGTGACCACCGTCGACCGTCACGTACGCGGCGCGGTGCAGTTGCTGGCCGCGACGATTCGGCGACTGCCCGGAGCCGTCGCCGATTCGGTCGGCGTGTCGGGCCGGGTCCAGCCCGATCATCGTCCGGTGCCGGCGCTCGCGTTCGTTCCTTCCGAGGTCGGGCGGCGGGGGCCGCCGATTCGTCTGCGTTGACCCATCGCGGTGCTTCGGCACCGGTTTCACGCACACGAATCAACCCAAGGAGCAGTTCTCATGCGCATCCATGCGCGTCTTCGGGTCCTCGCGGCCCTCTTCGCCGTCGCACTGTTCGCGGCGGCCTGCGGCGACGACGAGTCGCCGATCGAAGCGGCTTCCTCCGACGATGTGGCCGACACGGCCGACACGGCCGACGAGGAACACGATCACGACCATGACCACGACCACGATGATCATGATCACAGCGATGCCGACAGCCACGACGGTCACGACGACCACGATCACGGGGAGCCGGTCGAGATCGACGCGGCGAACGCCCCGACGGTCGACGTCGAGGTCGACGCCGACCCCGCCGGCGGCATCAACATCCACGTGACGACCACCGACTTCACCGTCGCCGCCGACGCGGCATCCACCGAGCACGTCGAGGGTGAGGGTCACTTCCACCTGTACATCGACGGCGACCGGAAGCTGCGCTTCTACAACGAGTCGATCTACTACCCCGGCGTGACCGAGGGGGAGGTCGAGGTCATGGTCGAGCTGTCGGCCAACGACCACCGGGCCTACGCCGTCGACGGCGAGGCGATCGTCGCCATGGTCGCCTTCGACGTCCCGCCGCACGATCACGGCGACCACGACCACGGCGACGCCGAGACGGTCGAGTGGACGGGCGACGCCCCCGAGCTGGCCATCGAGGTCGTCGAGGACCCGGAGTCCGGATACAACGCCTTCGTGACACTCAGCGGGATGACCCTGTCGGCCGAGGCCGTCAACGGCGACAACGTCGCAGGCGAGGGCCATCTGCACATCTACGCGAACGGCCAGAAGCTCGGCCGGCTCTACGGCACCGAGACCCACATCCCGGTGCTGTCCGAGGGCGAGGTCGAGATCACGGTCGCTGCCTTCAGCAACGACCACAGCCAGTACGTGCTCGACGGCGATCCGATCGAGGCGAGCACCACGATCACGGTGGCGTCGTGATCCGCCGGTTGCTCGCCGTCGTCGTCCTCGCACTGCTCGCCACGGCCTGTGGTGGTGGCGATGACGGCGGCGAGCCCGCCGACGGCGCCGCGGACCGAACCGAGATCCGCATCGAGTTCGACGGCGGCGAGCCCACTCGTGAGATCTGGCGTCAGGATGTTTCCCTCGGCGACACGGTGTCGGTGATCGTGACCGGTGATCGCGACGAACAGGTCCACGTGCACGGCTACGACCTCTACGTCGAGCCCGAAACCAGCGACACGACCCTCGAGTTCGACGCCCTCATCCCGGGGCGTTTCGAGATCGAGATGGAGCAATCCGGGCGCCTGCTGCTCGAGATCACGGTGTCATGAGTCGTCGGATCCAGCTCGCCGTCGCCGCCGTCCTGGCGTCGTTCGTCCTCGGCGGCGCGGCGCCGGCGGCGGCGCACGGCATCGGCGGCCGCACCGATCTCCCGCTCCCCGCGTGGCAGCTGGCGTGGGCGGCGGGGTTCGCGGTCGCCAGCTCGTTCGTGGCGCTCGGCGCCTTCTGGGCCTCGCCCCGACTGGTGGCCGCGTCGGAAGGACGGGTCGCGCTCGACCTTCGCACCCCGCCCTTCCGGCTCGTCGAGGTGATCACCAAGTCCTTCGGGGTCTTCCTGTTCGGCGTGATCCTCTGGGCTGGATGGTTCGGCAACACCAACGGGGCGGTCAACATCGCGGGCGACGCCTTCCTGATCTGGTTCTGGGTGGGTCTGCAGATCGTGTCGTTCCTGTTCGGCGACGTGTGGCGGGCGTACAACCCGTTCTTCACCGTCGCCGACGTCGGCGCCTGGATCCGCGCCCGCATCACCGGTCAGCCGATGAGCGAGGTCGACGAGGACGCCGTCGCGTCGTTCTGGCCGGCGGTGGCCGCCATCTTCGCCTACCTCTGGTACGAGCTCGCCTATCACTCGACCGACAGCCCTCGGGCGATCGCCATGTTCCTCACCGTGTACACGGTGGCGATGCTGGGCGGCGCCATGATCGAGGGACGGGGATGGGTGCGGCGGGCCGACGGGTTCGCCGTGCTGTTCACGAAGCTCGCCGCGATGGCGCCCCTCTATCGCGACGACGCCGGCAAGCTCCGGACCCGCCCCCCGCTCGCCGGCCTCAGCGTCTTGCGCGATGTCCCGGGCACGGTGCCGTTCATCCTCGTCGTCTTGGGTTCGACGACCTTCGACGGGTTCACCCGGAGCTCGATCTGGCTCGACATCGCCGGTGCCCGCACGGGTTGGGATCGCACCACCGCGAGCACCCTCGGACTGATCGTGGTGATCGGGCTCGTCGGGATGGCGTATTCGATCGCGATCTCGGCGATGGCCTCGATCACCGACGAGGAGCCGGCCGAGCTCAGCCGGGTGTTCGGCCCGACGCTGGTGCCGATCGCCGCCGCCTACGCCGTCGCGCACTACTTCAGCTTCCTGGTCCTCGAGGGTCAGCGGATGTTCATCCGCATCAGCGACCCCGCCGGTCGGGGTTGGGATCTGTTCGGCACCGTCGACTACGCGATCGACTGGACACTGATCTCGACCGATGCGATCGCCTGGGTGCAGACGCTCGCGATCGCGATCGGACACGTGATGGGGGTCGCGGCGGCGCACGATGTCGCCATCTCTCGCTACGACCACGGCCTCGCGGTCAAGTCCCAGTACCCGATGCTGGCGGTGATGATCCTCTACACCGTGCTCGGATTGTTCCTGCTCCTCGGCGCCTAGCCGACGCGGGGCGCTGCGCCAAGATCAGGTGAGGCGTTCCCGGAGGAACGCGAGCGTTCGGGCCAGGGCCACCTGGGTCGGGTGATCGGGCTGATCGTCCGGCGCCAGGTGCTCGGTCAGGACGCTGTGCGCGTCCTTGGGCGTCTCGGCGCCGGCGGTGTCGCTCGGACTCGGGATCTCCTCGTGCACGAAGTTGTCGCCGAGGGCGGCCTTGAGGGTCGCGAACCGCTCACCCGGCACCAGACCGTCGCCGGTGAAGCGGAGCCCGAGGACCGGGCATCCACCGCTCGCCACCCGGGCGAGTTGGTCGTCGCTGAGCCCCGTCGAAGCCTTGCGAGCACCGCCCAGGCCGAAGGGGAGCGAGGGTTGGCTGAGCACGGGTGCGATCACCGCGTCGTCGAGCAGCATCGCGAGTCCGAATCCGCCGGTGAAGCACATGCCGACGAAACCGATCCCGGGACCACCGTGGCGGGTGTGGAGCTCGCGGGCGAGGGCGCGGAGCCAGTCGGTGGCGGGGGAGGAGTCCCTGGTGGCGAGCACGTGGAACTCGCGACTGACACACGCCTTGGCGACCGTGCTGAGCAGCGCGCCGGTCGAGGGCTCGCGCCCCGGCGTCCCGAACAGGGAGGCGATCGCGACCGAGAACCCGGCGTCGACGAGGCGGTCGGCGAACTCGGCCACCTTCGGGGTGATCCCCGGGATCTCGGGGGCGATCAGGACACCGCGTCCGTCGCCTCGGTGGTACACGTCGTGGGTGTACCCGCCGTGGCTGAACGGTTCGATGCGGTAGTCGTCGAGCGGCATGGGCGCATCATGCCACCGCATCCGACCGGGTGCCCGACTGTCGCGAAGTGTTGCATTCGGGTTACGATTCACACGCTGTGCACAGCCTTCGTCGACTCGGGGTCCCGTTCGGGACGGTGGTGCTCGCCTGCATCGTCGGCTTCGGCCTGCGCGGCGCGGTGGCCCAGGACTCCGTCGACGATCTTCGGGCCGAGCGCGAGGAGAGCCGCCGCGATGCCGCCGAGGCGGCGGCCGAGCTCGACGCCCTGAGCGCCGAGGATGCCGAGCTCGTCGACGCCCTCGCAGCGATCGACGCCCACATCGCCCTGCAGGAAGCCCGGGTCGAGGCCGTGCTCGCGAGCATCGAGCAGGCGGAGGCCCAGGTCGCGGTGGCCCAGGCCGAGGCCGATGCGCTCGACGACGAGATCGAGGTCATCCGGGAGCGGTTGCGCGATCGGGCGATCGATGCCTTCGTCGCGCCGCGTGGCGACGACCTGGCCGAACTCAACACCGCAGATCTCACCGAGGGCGCGCTGCGGCGTTCGTTCCTCGACGAGATCGTGGGCGACGAGTACGAACTCCTCGACCAGATGCGGCTGCGCATCGCCGAGCAGGAAGCCGCCGAACGGCTCGCCGAGTCGCTCGTGGCCGAGGCCGAGGCCGACCGGGCCGACCTCGAGCAGCGTCTCGTCGAACTCGAGGCCTCCCGCGTCGAGGCCGAGGAGTTGCGGGCCGAGGTGCAGGCCCGTGTCGCAGCGTGGCAGCAGCTCAGCAACGAGATCGAGGAAGCCGATCGTCAACTCACCGACGAGATCGTCCGGCTCGAGGAGGAGGCCCGTCGGGCCGCCGAGGCGGAGGCGCGGCGCCTGGCCGAGGAGGAAGCCCGTCGCCTCGCCGAAGAGGAGGCCGCTCGCCAGGCCGAGGAGGACGCGGCCGACGAGGACGCCGACACCGACCCTGCGGCCGAGGGCGACGAACCGGCCGAGGGCGACGCCGACCCCGCCGACGGCGCGCCGGCCGAGCCATCCGGCGACTTCGCCATCACCCACCGGCCGGTTCCGGGCGGGATCACCAGCCCGTTCGGTGATCGGGTGCACCCCATCTTCGGCACCGTTCGCATGCACTTCGGGGTCGACTTCGACGGCGAGAGCGGCGATCCCATCGTCGCCGCGGCCGACGGGGTGGTGCTCTTCTCGGGCTGGCGCAACGGCTACGGCAACACGATCATGATCAGTCACGGTGGCGGGTGGACCACCCTGTACGCACATCAGACCGACAACAACGTGAGTGTCGGTCAGGAGGTCTCCGGCGGTGACCTGATCGGTTGGGTGGGCAGCACCGGCTGGTCCACCGGGTCCCACCTCCACTTCGAGGTGCGCCTCGACGGCGTCGCGCTCGACCCGGCCGGCTTCCTGTAGCACCGACCGCGGTTCGGCCACCGAGGGTGGGAAGCGCCCTGGCATTCCCTGCGGAGAGTGGCTAGGTTCGCACCGTGCGTGTTGGAGGAACGATGGGTGAGCCCATGGTGGACTCGCCGTGGCGACCGCTGCGGGTCGCGGCCGCCGCAACGGTCGGCATCTGCCTGGTGCTCGGCATCGTGCTCAGCCGTCTGACCGACACCGCATCGTCGACCGACGCAGCCTCGAGCCCCGCACCCGTCGCCGACGCACCCGAGATCGTCGAGCCACCGGTCGCCGATGTCCTCGGCGCGGTCGAGACCCGATCCGGGGATCTCACGCCGGCCTCGGTCGACCACCTCGTGATCGTCGTCGTCTCGGTGACCACCTGCGGCGAACGCGCCGCCGGCACCGGGGTGCTCGTCGCCGAGAACACGATCCTCACCGCCGCCCACACCGTCGGCGATGCCGGACTCGTCCGGGTCGCGCACGGAACCCAGATTCTGACCGGCGAGGTCGCCGGCGTCTTCGCCGACGGCCGAGACCTCGCGGTGATCACCCTCCAGGCGCCGCTCACCGAGCCGATCGCAGCGGCGTCGATGCCCGCCGACGGCTCCGCGATCACCATCGTCGGCTTCCCGGAGGGCGGTGCCCGATCCAGCGTCGTCGGAGCGCCCGTCGAGGTTCCCGACCTCGCCCGACGGCTCTTCGACGGGCCGTTGGCCGCGGTCGACGCCACCACCCGGGCCGGCATGAGCGGTGGCCCCGCGATCGACGGCGACGGCAACCTCGTCGGCCTGCTCGTCGGGGCCCAGCCCGAGACCGGCACCGCGGTGCTCGCCTCGATCGACGACGTCGCCTCGGCCCTGCAGACCCCGCTCACCGAAGGTCGTTGCCAGGCGACGGCCTGAGCGCCGGCGTCGCGGCCCTACGATGACGCCGTGTCCAACCGCCGGGCCCTGATCGTCGCCGCGGCCGCTCCCGGCCAGCTCGACGGGATCGCCGACCGTCCCGAGCTCCTGATCGCCGCCGACAGCGGGGTCCACGCGGTCCTCGATCGCGGCTGGGTACCCGACCTCGTCGTCGGCGACCTCGACTCGGCCCGTCGCGATGCGATCGACGCGGCGGCGGCCGCCGGCGCCACCGTCGAACAGGCGGCGATCGACAAGGACGAGACCGACCTCGAGCTCGCGCTCCGCCGTGCACTCGACCGAGGCGTGCAGGCCGCCCACGTCATCGTGCGGGGCGACGGACGCATCGACCATCAGCTCGCCAATCTCGTGTGCCTCGCCGCCCCCGACCTCGCCGGCCTCGACCTCGTTGCGTCGATCGGTGAACACACCGTCTGGGTCGTGCGCGGCGAACGGCGACTCGATCTGGCGTCAGGCCGTCACCTCGCCCTGGTGCCCATCGGTGGCCCGGCCCGGGTCACCAGCGTCGGCGTCGCCTTCCCGCTCGACGCCGCCGTGCTGTCGCCCTTCGCTGGTCGCGGGATCGCCAACGAGGTCGTCGATCCGCCGGTCCGGCTCGTCGTGCACGACGGGGTCGTGCTCGTGCTCAGTTCGCCCACGCGAACCAGCGACCGCGACGACGCTCCAGCCTGAGCTCGAGACCGAAGCAGGCCGACAGGTTCGCCTCGGTCAGCGTGTCGTCGATCGGGCCGCTCGCCACCGCCGCGCCGTCGCGCAACATCAGCACGTGGGTGAAGCCGTCCGGGATCTCCTCGACATGGTGGGTCACCAACGCGATCGGAGCCACGGACCGATCGTGCGCGAGGTCGGCCAGCGCAGCGACCAACGCCTCGCGGCCGGCGAGATCGAGCGCCGCCGTCGGCTCGTCGAGCAGGATCAGGCCGGGGTCGACCGAGAGCGCCCGCGCCAACAGCACCCGCTGTCGCTCGCCCGACGACAGCACGCCGAACGGCCGAGCGGCGAGGCCGTCGGCCCCGATCCGCCGGAGCGCAGCGAGCGCGGCGTGCCGGTCGGCGTCGTCGTAGTCGTGCCACCAGGGCTCCAGCGCACCGTTGCGAGCGGTCATCACCACGTCCGCCGCGGTGACCTGTGGCCGCAACTGGTTGGCCATCGCCGCGCTCGCGTACCCGACCCGGGTCCGCAACGTCCGCACGTCGGTCCGCCCCAACGACTGGCCGAGCAGCTGCACCTCGCCCGCCGACGGGTGCAGCCACATCGATGCGATGCGGATCAGTGTCGTCTTGCCGCATCCGTTGTTGCCGAGCACGATCCAGCGCTCGCCGTCGGCGACCGTCCAGTCGATGCCACGCAGGATCTCGGTGCCGTCGATCGTGCGTCGCACCCCGCGCATCTCCAACACCGGACTCGGCGCCGTCATGGGGCGCGCCGGCTCGGCCGGGTCGGCGACGTCACGCCGCGCCTCCGTGCTTCGTCCAGGTCGCGAACATCGATGCGTAGCGGCCACCGAGCGCGACCAACTCGTCGTGGCTGCCCAACTCGACGATCCGCCCGGCATCGACCACTGCGATCCGATCCGCTCGCCGCGCCGTCGCCAAGCGATGGGCGATGATCACCGCCGTGCGCCCCTCGAGGACGATGTCGAGCGCCGCCTCCACCCGCGTCTCGGAGTGCAGGTCGAGGTTGCTGGTCGCCTCGTCGAGGATCAACACCCGCGGTCGGGCCACGAACGCACGCGCCAGGGCGAGGAGCTGACGTTCGCCCGCCGACAACGACGCGCCCCGTTCGTGCACGATCGCATCGAGGCCGCCGAGTCGTTCGATCACGTCGTCGATGCCGACCGCCTCCAACGCCTCGTGCAGCTCCTCGTCGGAGGCGTTCGGGCGGGCGAACGCCACATTGTCGCGCACCACACCGGCGAACAGGAACGGCTCCTGGGGCACCACCCCCAGCTGGCTGCGGAGACTGCCGATCGTGACCCCGCGCAGGTCGTGGCCGTCGATGCGGACCGACCCCTCGTCGGGGTCGTAGAACCGGGTCAGCAGGCGGGCGATCGTCGACTTGCCGCTCCCGGTCTCGCCGACGAACGCCACCGTCTCGCCGGGTGCGATGCGCAGATCGATGTCGTGGAGCACCGGCCGGCCGGTCTCGTAGGCGAACGTCACGCCGTCGAGCTCGATCGCGCCCTCGATCGGCGGAAGTGGCGCTGCGTCGGGCGCCTCCCGGATCGCCGGCTCGGTGCCGAGCAGCTCGCGGAGCTTCACGATCGCCGCACCGCCCTGCTGATAGCTGTTGTACAGCTGCACCAGCGTCTGGATCGGCGCGAAGAACGACGTGAGGAACAACAGGAAGGCCGCCAGCTCGCCGACGGTGATCCGCCCGCTCGCCGCCATCGACGCGCCGACACCGAGCAGGGTCGCCTGTGTCGCGATGCCGATCATCTCGGTGGCAGGGGCGTAGATCGAGTTCGCTCGGCTGGTCGCCACCTGTGCGTCGAGGTGTTCGCCGACGACGGTGCGGTGCTCGTCGAGACTGCGATCGCGGCGACTGTGCGCGGCGATCACGCGGATCCCGGCCAGTGACTCCTGCAGATGCGCCAGCAGGTCGGCGATGCGGTCGCGGACCCGCAGATACCCGACCGACGACACGCGGCGGAACCACAGGGCCGACAGCAGGGTCGGGGGCAAGGTGACGGCGAGGGTGATCACGGCGAGCAGCGGGTCGTAGAAGAACAGGGCGATCGTGATGACGAGGAGGGTGAAGATCTGGACGAGCAGGTTGACGATGCCCTCCTGGAAGAGCACCGACAGCGCCTCGACGTCGGAGGTCATGCGGGTGAGCAGGACGCCGGCCTTCTCGTCGGTGTACCAACCCACCCCCTGACGCTGCATGTGCCCGAAGATCCGCACCCGCAACGTCTCGTTCAGGTACTCGCCGAGCCGCCCGGTGTAGGAGATGCGGGCCCAGCCGAGGGCCGCCGCGGCAGCGACGGCGAACAGGTAGACGATCGCCACCGTGACGATGACACCTCGGTCGCCCTGGCGAACACCGTCGTCGATCCCGATCTGGGTGAGCACCGGGCCGAGCTGGAGCGCCGCGGTCTCGATCAGCACGAGGAGTCCCGCGCCGAGCAGCCGCCAGCGATGGGGGCGCAGGAACGTGCGCAGCGAGAAGGGGGCGCGGTCCCACGCGTCGGGGCGCCAGTCGACGTCGGGTTCGGCGTGAACCGGCTCGTTCTCCAGGACCTTCTCGACCTTCAGCCGGAGGTCGCCGGGGACGTCCGCGGCCGGCAGGCCGGCGGCCGCGTTGCTCGCCATCGAGGACGGGCCGCCCCCGAGGGTCCCGCCGCCGCCGGGCATGCCGAACATCAGCCGGCCTCCTCGTCGTCGGCGGATGCGTCGGCCAGGATCTCGGCGTACCGGGGGTTGGAGGCCAGCAGTTCCGCGTGCGTGCCGGTCGCTGCGACCCGTCCGTCGTCGAGCAGCAGCACCCGATCGGCGAGCGCGATCGTCGACAGGCGGTGGGCGATCAGGATCGTCGTGCGGTCGTGTCGGCGCTGCGCCAATGCCTCGTGGATCTGCTCCTCGACGGCGACGTCGATCGCGCTCGTGGCGTCGTCGAAGACGAGCACGGTCGGGTCGGCGACGAGGGTGCGGGCGATGGCGATGCGCTGGCGCTGGCCGCCCGAGAGGGTGAGCCCGCGTTCGCCGACCGTGGTCTGCGTCCCGTCGGAGAGGTCGCGCACGAATCCGGCGGCGGCGGCGTCGGAGAGCGCGGCCTGGACGATCTCGGGTGCCGACCCAGGTCGGGCGAAGGCGACGTTGGCCTCGACCGTGGTCGCGAAGAGGAAGGGATCGTCGGTCACCGTCGACACCGCGGTGCGGAGGTCGACCAGCGACAGCGAGCGGACGTCGTGGCCGTCGACGCGCACCGCGCCGTCGGAGACGTCGTAGAAGCGCGTGATGAGCCGTGCCAGGGTCGACTTGCCCGACCCGGTCGCCCCGACGATCGCGACCGACTCGCCGGG
This sequence comes from Actinomycetota bacterium, assembly GCA_039193795.1. Taxonomy (GTDB): domain Bacteria; phylum Actinomycetota; class Acidimicrobiia; order Acidimicrobiales; family Aldehydirespiratoraceae; genus UBA11606. The sequence goes on from JBCCWI010000058.1 coordinate 16,646, forward strand.
TTCGATCACCGCGCTGAACCCGGTGAGGACCGCGTCTCCCTCGCCGACCGGGTACGAGAAGTGGACATCGTCGAACTCGACACGGCCGGCCGGGTCGGGGAGCGGGACCGCGTCGTCGGGCTCGACGATCGTCGGGGACTCGTCGAGGATCTCGAACACCCGGACGGCGGCTGCGCCGGCGCGCTGCCACTGGATGAGGATGAACCCCATCAGCCGGAACGGGGTGGCGAGCAGCACGACATAGGTCGAGAACGCCACCAGATCGCCGATCGCCAGCTCGCCGTCGATCGTCTGGAGGCCGCCGTAGAGCAGCACCAGCGCCAATCCGACGCGCGGCAGCGACTCCATGCCGGGTGCGTGACGGGCGCGCGTGTCGGCCACCGCGGTGCCGGCCCATCGGAGGCGACGGGTCGCCCGGGCCAGGTTCTGGACTTGTGCGGCTTCCTGATTGAACGCCTTGACGACCCGGATCCCCTGGATGTTCTCGTCGACGATCGTGGCCATCTCGGCCTGCCGCGCCGTCACCACCCACTGCAGCGGGAAGATGCGGTTGCGGAGCCGGACGCCGACGGCGTACACGATCGGGAGCGGCGCGACCGCGACCAGCGTGAGCGTCACGTCGACACTGACCATCACGATCACCGCGAAGACGAAGAGCACGACCTGCATCGCGACGAGCGGGCCGAACGCGAACAGCAGCTGGATCGAACGGATGTCGGTGTTCGCCCGGCTGATCACCTGGCCGCTCTGGGTGCGGTCCCAGAAGTCGAACGACAGCCGGGTGAGCTGCTCGTACATCAGATTGCGGAGATCCGCCTCGATCGTCAGCGCGGCCCGGAACAGGCCGAACCGGTAGACGAACCCGAAGACGAACCGGGCGACGGCGAGGCAGCCGAGGGCGACGACGTAGGGCGTGACCGAGTCGCCGGCGTCGATGGCGTCGATACCGCGGCCGAGCACGATCGGCACGGCGACGGTCGCGCCGATGCCGAGCAGGCCGACGAGCGTGGCCCCGAGGAACTGCCACCGCTGGGTCGCCACGACCGGGCGAAGCCGCCGGAGCCACCACAGCGAACGGTCGGGATCGACCCCTGCGGATGGTGGTTGATAGCGACCGGTGGATGAAGAGCTCGTCAGGTCGGCAGCCATCGGGGTCACCGTAGGACTAGATTCGGGGAATGCACGATTCGGTCATGGAGGCCTGATCGACACCGCCCTTCGACTGATCGCCGCACTCGCCCTCGTTGTCGCCAACGCCGGGTTCGTGGCGGCGGAATTCGCGCTGGTCGCCGTCGACCGCACCCGCATCGACGAGCGGGCCGGTCAGGGCCAGGCGCGCGCCGTCGCGGTCCAGCGCCTGCTGTCGAAGCTCTCGTACCACCTGTCCGGCGCCCAGCTCGGCATCACGATCACGTCCCTGCTGCTCGGAGTGCTCGCCGAGCCGGCGGTCGCCGTGCTGCTCGAGCCCGGGTTGGAGGCGATCTTCGGCGAGGTGCCCGGCGGGTTCTCGGTCGCCGTCGCGCTCATCGTCGCCACCGTCGTGCAGATGGTCTTCGGCGAGCTCGTGCCGAAGGCGATCGCCACCACCAAGCCACTCGAGACCTCACTGGTGATGGCGCGGCCCACCCAGGTCTACGGCGTGCTCGCCCGTCCGCTCGTCGCCTTCCTCGACGGTCTCGCCGCCCGGCTCACTCGACGTGTCGGGGTCGAGCCGGCCGAGGAGCTGGAGAGCATCCCCGACCGCGGCGAGCTCGAACATCTGATCCGCTCGTCGGGCGAGGAAGGCACCCTCGACGAGGGCGAGGTCGAGCTGTTGACGCGGTCGATCCGTCTCGCCGACAAGTCGGCCGACGATGCGATGGTGCCGCGGGTTCGGGTCGAGTCGGTCGATTCCGCCGACACGGTCGAGGCGCTCGTCGCGCTGGCATCGCGCACCGGCCACAGCCGGTTCCCGGTCGAGGGCAACGACCTCGACGACATCGTCGGCGTCGTGCACGTGAAGGCGGTCCACGGGGTGTCGGTCGACGAACGGTCGTCGACCCCGGTCACCGACCTCATGACCCCGGTGCTCGCCGTGCCCGAGTCGCGAGAGCTCGACGAGCTGCTCGTCGATCTCCGTCAGGGCGGCAACCAGCTCGCCGTCGTCATCGACGAGCACGGCGGAACAGCCGGCATCATCACCCTCGAGGACATCCTCGAGGAGATCGTGGGCGAGATCGACGACGAGTACGACGCCGCACCGACACTGCTCACCCGGGTGGAGGCACAGGGCTCGACCGTCATGCCCGGTTCGCTGCATCACGACGAGGTGGAGGACGCCACCGGCTTCGAGATGCCCGAAGGCGAGTACGAGACGCTGGCCGGGCTGGTGCTCGACCGGCTCGGCCACATCCCCGAGCCGGGCGAGATGGTCGAGGTCGACGGGTGGCGGCTCGAAGTGGTCGCCATGGACCGGCTCCGCATCGCGACGGTCCGCGTCGTCGCCCCGTTGCCCGAGCCCGACGTCGACGAGGGCGAGGACGAGTCGTGACCGGTTGGTTCCTGTTCGCCGCCCTGCTCTTGTTGATCGCCAACGCCTTCTTCGTGGCGGTCGAGTTCGCCCTGCTCGCGAGTCGGGTGACCCGGCTCGAGCCCATGGCCGAGGACGAGGACGACGTCCGCTCCCAGATCGCCCTCGCCTCGATCCGCGACCTGCAGCCGCAGCTGGCCGGGGCCCAGCTCGGCATCACGATGGCGTCGCTCGGTCTCGGTTTCGTCGCCGAACCGGCGATCGCTCACCTGCTCGAGGATCTCATCGAGCAGTTCGTCGAGTTGCCCTCCGGCGTGCTGCACGCGATCTCGTTCACGATCGCCCTCTCGATCGTCGTCGTGATCCACATGGTGGTCGGTGAGATGCTTCCGAAGAACATCGCGATCGCCAAGCCCGAACAGTCCGCCCGCCTCCTCGCCGGCCCCCACCGGGCCTACGTGACCCTCTTCAAGCCGGTGGTCTGGAGCCTCACCGTCATCAGCAACGGCATCACCCGACTCCTCGGTATGGAGCCGGCCGACGAGCTCAACACCGCGCTGACCGTCAACGAGTTCCACACGCTCATCGAGGGTGCGGTCGAGGAGGGCAAGCTCGAGGATCTCGAGCACGAGTTGCTGTCGGGCGCTCTCGACTTCCGGGCCCGCACCGCGGGTTCGATCATGGTGCCGCGGGCCCGGATGGTGACCGTGCCCCGGGCCACGTCGGTCGCCGATCTCGAACAGCTCGTCGCGGAGTCCGGTCACAGCCGCATCCCGGTAACCGGCACCGGCCCCGACGACGTCGTCGGTTTCGTGCACTCCAAGGACCTCCTGCGCTTCGGTGCCGACGACCGTGATGCACCGGTCCCGCTGGAGATGGTGCGGCGGATGTTGATCGTCAACCCCGATCAGCCCGTCCGCGACCTCATGCGCGCCATGCGGCGGATGCGGCGTCACATGGCGCTGGTGCGCACCTCCGACGGTCAGCTGCTCGGCATGGTCACCCTCGAGGACGTGCTGGAGGCGCTGGTCGGCGACATCGCCGACGAGACCGACGGCGGCGTCGACACCGACGTCGTCACGTCGACCTAGTCGGTCGGCAGGCCCCGGAGTCGGGTGGTCAACAGCGACGTCGCGAGCGACGAGTCGAGCGAGACGTCGGCGGGCCGGTCGGGCCGATCGTGACGGGACCCGCCTCGTAGCGAGGCCGGGTCGATGCCGGCGAGCGGCGCGAGCGCACGCGCGAACGTCAGCCGGTCGACGCGGTGCGGGCCTGCGACGTGCAGCAGACCGGTGATGTCACGGCGGTCGGCGAGCTTGAGACAGGCGTGGGCGAGACCGTCGACCTCGACCGGGTTGCGGAACTCATCGGTGAAGAAGACGACATCCGGGTCGCGCAGGAGCCGCAGATGCGTCCCGCCGTCGCCGGAGCCTCCCCACAGCAGCGACGTGCGAACGATCGCGGCACCGGGGTCCTGCCGGGCGACGGCGTCTTCCGCCGCGACTTTGGCGGCCCCGTACTCGTTGACCGGCGCAGGCGGGTCGGCCTCGACATACGCCCGACCGAGTTTGCCGTCGAACACCACGTCGGACGACAACTGGACCAGCCGCGCCCGACCTGCCGACCAGGAGGCGACGAGGCCCGGCAGCTCGGCGGTGAGCGGCCAGAGGTCCTCGCCTCGCTGCATGTACGCGGCATTGATGATCGCTCGTGGCTGGAGACGATCGAGGAGGGCGATCGTGGCCTCGGGGTCGGTGGCGAGGTCGACCCGGTGCCAGCGATCGCCGGACCGATCGGTGCGGTGATGGGTCGCAGCCCAACGCCGGCCCTGGGCCGTCGCCGCCTCGGCGACCGCGGTGCCGAGCAGACCGGAGCCGCCGAGGATCAGCAGGTCGACGTCGTCCACCTCGGCGTCAGACACCCATGGCGTGGAACCCACCGTCGACATGGATCATCGAGCCGGTGGTCGACGGGAACCAGTCCGACAGCAGGGCCACCGTCGATCGGGCGACCGCAGTCGAATCCTCGACGTCCCATCCGAGCGGGGCTCGCTCGTCCCACACGTCCTCGAACTTCTGGAAGCCCGGGATCGACTTGGCCGCCATCGTCTTGATCGGTCCGGCGGCGACGAGGTTCACCCGGATGCCCTGCGGGCCGAGTTCGCGGGCGAGGTAGCGGTTGGCGGATTCCATCGCCGCCTTCGCGAAGCCCATCCAGTTGTAGGCCGGCCATGCGACGGTGGCGTCGAAGTCGAGCCCGACGATCGATCCACCGTTGCTCATCAGCGGAGCGACGACCTCGGCGAGGGTCTTGAGGCTGTAGGCGGAGATCTCGACGGCGACCTTGACGTCGTCCCAGCTGGCTCCCATGAAGTCGTCGCCCAGGCACGCCTCGGGCGCGAAGCCGATCGCGTGGAGTGCGCCGTCGACGGTGCCCCAGTCGTCCTGGAGGGCCTGGCGCAGCGTCGAGACGTGCTCGGGATCGGTCACGTCGAACTCGTACACCGTCGGTTCGGTCGGCAGCTTGCGGGCGGTGCGTTGGGTGAGGCGCAAACCGCGCCCTGCCCCGGTGAGGATGATCTCGGCGCCCTCCTCCTGGGCGAGCTTGGCGACGCCGAACGCGATCGACGCGTCGGTCAGCACACCGGTGATGAGGATCTTCTTGCCATCGAGCACGCCCACGGCGGGCCTCCTGATTCGCTGCTGGTTCGGTGACGTTCGACCAAGGGGTTCGGAGGAACGTTACGGGCCCGAGACTACGGTCGACGCCGTGACCCGGGGGACCATGCGCCTGTACGACACCGCCCGCGGCGAGGTCGTCGATTTCACTCCGGACGATCTCGTCACGATGTACGTCTGCGGCATCACCCCCTACGACGCGACCCATCTCGGTCACGCCGCCACCTATGTCACCTACGACATCCTCCAGCGTCGGCTGCTCGACCTCGGTCACGAGGTCCGCTACGTCCGCAACATCACCGACGTCGACGACGACCTGCTGCGCGCCGCCCGCGAACGCGGCGTGCACTACCTCGATCTCGCCTTCGGGGAGACCGCCCGGTTCGACGACGACATGGCGGCGCTCAACACCTTGCCGCCGTGGTCCGAACCCCGCGCGACCGGGGTGATCGCGAACATCCGCGGCATCGTCGACAGCCTGCTCACCCAGGGCATCGCCTATGTGTGCGACGGCACCGTCTACTTCGACACGAGCGCAGCCGACGACTTCGGTGGGCTGGCCCGACTCGGCGACTCCCGCATGCGGGACCTGGCGGGGGAGTGGGGTGAGCGGCCCGACGATCCCGCCAAGCGGCATCCGCTCGACTTCGTGCTGTGGCGCCCGAGCGGGCCGGGGGAGCCGTCGTGGGAAGCCCGCTGGGGCAGCGGTCGGCCGGGCTGGCACGTCGAGTGCAGCGCCCTGGCACTGCGCGAACTCGGGCCGACCATCGACCTCCACGGCGGCGGCGTCGACCTGCTCTACCCCCACCACGAGAGTTGTCGTGCCCAGTCCGAGGCGGCGACCGGTCAACCGTTCGTGCGCCACTGGATGCACCAGGCGATGGTCCATCTCGACGGCCGCAAGATGTCGAAGTCGACCGGCAACCTGATCTTCGTCGGGGACCTCCGCGAGCGGTACGACGCGATGGCGATTCGGCTTGCCCTGTCGGTCCACCACTACCGGCGGCCGTGGAACTGGAACGACGATCTCCTCGTCGAGGCCGAGGAACGCCTCGCCGCCTGGCGGGCGGTCGGCTTCGGCGACGGCGGACTCGACGAGGTCCGCGACGCGCTCGACGACGACCTCGACGTCCCCGCTGCGATCGCGGCGGTCGACGAGGCCGCGGCGCGAGGCATCGGCGTCGACCGGGCGGCGGCCCTGCTCGGCGTGGTCGTGTGAACCACTCCGCATGATTCTGTGTGAATTACCTGTGAACTCGGGCACAGGCTCATGCGGCGACGTCCTCAGCCGACGGCTGATGGTGCATGATGGGGCGACACGGTTCAGGATGAGGTCAGATGTCTGACGGCGGCCAGCAGCTCCAGAAAGCGACGATCACGGTCACCCGCCCGGTTTTCAAGGCGCTCTGGCGGATGCGCGTCTCCGGGGTCGAGAACATCCCGGCCGAAGGCGGTGCGATCCTGGCACCCAATCACATCTCGGTGATCGACAGCTTCTTCCTCCCCGCCGTCGCGCCCCGGCCGGTCAGTTTCGTCGGCAAGGCCGAGTACCTCGACGACTGGAAGACCCGCAAGCTGTTCCCGGCGATGGGCATGATCCCGATCGATCGCAGCGGCGGCGACGCCAGCCAGCGGGCCCTCGACACCGCGGCGAGGGTCCTCGAGGGCGGGAACCTGTTCGGCATCTACCCGGAGGGCACGCGGTCACGGACCGGCTACCTCCACAAGGGCCACACCGGCGCGGCCCGGCTCGCAGTGCGCACCGGGTGTCCGATCATCCCGGTCGGGATCAAGGGCACGCTCGCGATCCAGCCTCCCGACGTGCCGATGCCGAGGGTGTTTCGACCCGTCGAGATCCACTTCGGCACGCCGATCCTGCCGGCGACCTCCGACGGCATCAGCGATCAGCGGCTCCGGCTGCGCCAGATCACCGACGAGGTGATGTTCGAGATCCGCGAACTGACCGGCCAGGACTATGTGAACGAATACGCCGGCAAGCCGACGACCCCGAGCATCGCACCGAAGATCCAGGAGGCGGCCGTGCCCGAGATGCCCGAACGGCGCTCGTCGGCCGAGGTCCTCAAGCCGGTCCCGGCCTGAGCTGATCCCGCGTTTCCGCCCCGAAAGTCACCCCCTCGGGTGGGGGTGCGCCGGTAGCCTGGATCGTCTATGAGTGACGTCATCTCCGTTCAGCTGCCCGATGGTTCCGCCCGCGAACTCCCGGTCGGCGCGACGACGCATGACCTCGCTCTCTCGATCGGCCCCCGCCTGGCCAAGGACGCGGTGATCGGTGTCGTCGACGGCGTCGAGGTCGATCTCGACGTGCCTCTCAGCGACGGTGCCTCGGTCGAGATCGTCACCGGCGACAGCGAACGCGGCCTGCACACCATTCGGCACTCGACCGCCCACGTGATGGCGCAGGCGATCCTCGATCTCCACCCGGGAACCCAGCTGGCGATCGGCCCGCCGATCGAGTTCGGCTTCTACTACGACGTGGAACTGCCGGACGGCAAGACCCTCTCCGACGACGACCTCGAGCAGATCGAGGCGCGCATGCAGGAGATCGTGAAGGCCGATCAGACCTTCGAGCGCCACGAGCTGCCGGCCAGCGAGGCCGCTGCGTTCTTCGCGGATGAGCCCTACAAGGCCGAGATCATCGAGCGGGTCACCTCGGGCGCCGCCAGCGGCGAGGACGCCGGCGAGATCGGCGGCGGCGACACCATCAGCTACTACGCCAACGGCGCTCCGGGTGAAGCGCCCACCTTCCGCGACATGTGCACGGGTCCGCACGTCCCGTCCACCGGTCGTCTCGGCGCGTTCAAGCTCCAGTCGGTCGCCGGCGCATACTGGCGGGGCGATGTCACCCGCCCGATGCTGCAGCGCATCTACGGCACCGCGTGGGCCGACAAGAAGGCGCTGAAGACGCACCTGCAGATGCTCGCCGAAGCCGAGAAGCGCGATCACCGCCGCCTCGCCGCCGAGCTCGACCTGGTGTCGTGGCCCGACGAGCTGGGCCCCGGTCTCGCGGTCTGGCACCCCAAGGGCGCCCTGATCCGCAAGATCATGGAGGACTACAGCCGCGACCGGCACGAGAACGGTGGCTACGAGTTCGTGTTCTCGCCCCACATCGCGAAGTCGGTGCTGTGGGAGACCTCCGGTCACCTCGACTTCTACGCCGACGGCATGTACCCGCCCATGGAGATGGACGGGGCGACCTACTACCCGAAGCCGATGAACTGCCCGTTCCACGTGATGATCTTCAAGGCGAACCAGCGCAGCTACCGCGAGCTGCCGGTGCGTCTGTTCGAGCTCGGTGCCGTCTACCGCTACGAGCTGTCGGGCGCGGTCCACGGGCTCATGCGCAGCCGTGGCTTCACCCAGGACGACAGCCACATCTTCACCACCCGCGAGGACATCCAGACCGAGCTGATGTCGCTGCTCGACTTCGTCTTGTCGGTACTGCGGGCCTTCGGCTTCGAGGACTTCCAGGCGAAGCTCTCCACCCGTCCCCTCGAGAAGTCGGTCGGCGACGACGAGTTGTGGGACGAGGCCACCGAAGGTCTGCGTGCCGCACTCGACCGGAGCGGCCTCGACTACATCACCGATGAGGGCGGCGGTGCGTTCTACGGGCCCAAGATCGACGTCGACGTCAAGGACGCGATCGGCCGGGCCTGGCAGCTCTCGACCATCCAGCTCGACTTCAACCTGCCCGAGCGCTTCGATCTCGAATATGTGGCCTCCGACGGTGAACGCAAGCGTCCCGTCATGATCCACCGGGCCCTGATGGGGTCGGTCGAACGCTTCTTCGGCGTGCTGATCGAGCACTATGCCGGGGCGTTCCCGGCGTGGCTCGCGCCGACCCAGGTCCGGATCCTGCCCGTCGCCGAGGTCCACGACGACTACGCCCACGACGTCGCCGCCCGGCTGCGCAGCGAGGGCTTCCGGGTCGACGTGGTCAGCGCGGTCGAGCCGCTCGGCAAGCGGGTCCGCAACGGCAAGGTCGAGAAGCTGCCGTACATCCTCGTCGTCGGCGACGACGACGTCGCCCACGACACCGTCGGCGCCAACAAACGCGGCGAGGACAAGCCCGAACGCGACGTCACCGTCGCCGACTTCATCGCCCGGCTGGGCGGCGAGGTCGAGGCGAAGGTCTGAGCCGAACCGGCGTGGTCGAACACCTCTGGGCCGGCTGGCGCAACGCCTACATCCGCGGCGCGGCCGACGACGACGGCCCGACCGTCGACGTCGGCGACGGGCAGACGCTCTTCGAGGCGATCCTCGCGTCGGACCTTCCCGACGAGCAGACCCTCGTGCTCTGGCGGGGCGACCGGGCCTTCGCCGTGCTCAACCGGTACCCCTACACGTCGGGTCACCTGATGGTGCTGCCGAATCGAGGGGTGCGACAGCTCGACGACCTCGACCACGACGAGTACGCCGAGCTCTGGCACGGCGTCCGCCTGGCGACCCGCGCCGTGCAGGCCGCCTATCAACCGCATGGCATCAATGTCGGCGCCAACCTGGGCCGCGGCGCAGGTGCCGGTATCCCGGACCACCTCCACGTGCACGTGTTGCCGCGCTGGGACGGCGACACCAACTTCATGACCGCGATCGCTGACACCCGCGTCATGCCCGAGTCCCTCGGCACGACCTGGGATCGCCTGCGCGAGGCGTGGCCGTCGCCGTGACCGGTCCGTCGCTTGGTACCTGGGCGCGGACGGTTGGGCCCCGAGGCGCGGCGCCCGCGTGGGCCTAGTCTCGGGGCATGGCCGAAACTGGCGACATGGCTGAGACCGGCGAGGAGCTCGAACCGACCGAGGCGACCGACGAGGTCGATCTCGGTGAGATCCGCGACGAGCTGCCGGCCGACCTCGACCCGTCGCAGGTCACCGCGCCGTACCTGTTCCCCAACAACAGCCGTCGCAAGATCCCGGCGGTGCTCTACACGCTGATCGGCGCCGGCTGCATCGCCCTCTGGGCGACCGCCGGCGACGATGCCGTGTTGGTCAAC
>JBCCWI010000059.1:0-26412 GCA_039193795.1 Actinomycetota bacterium
ACGGCGCGCACGAGGGTGGGTGATCCGGCCTCGTCGATCAGGCGCTCGGCGAGGCGCGATTTGCCGAGGCCGGCCTCACCGCTGATCAACACGACGCCGAGATGATCCTCGTTGGCCAGCGCCGCGGACCCGATCGACAGCTCCCGCGCTCGGCCCACGAAGGGTTCGGAGCTGCTTCGGGCCGGGAACACCGCCATGCGGAGCACGCTATTCGGCAATGCGTGCCTCTGCGATCGTCCAGACCCGTCCACCGTCGCCCGCCGGCCGCCGGAGGGTCGGCGACCAGCGGGGGAGACGGAGCATCGCGTTCGGTCGACGGCTTCGACGCCGCCGCCGGGGCCGCCCGTCGGCGACCGACGCTCGCCACTCCGCATGGAGTGAGCGGTCTCGGGAGGACAGCCGGGCCTGTTCAGCCGGGCTCATCGGGTGATGGAGGGGGGAGGGCATGGCTCCACCCTGCGCCCCTGAGGTAGGGCGCCACATCGGGCAGGTGCCTAGTTCTGCCCCTCAGATGGGCCCCGATTCCGGCGAGGGCGACGAAAGCGTCAGCGTCCGGTCTGGGATACTGGACGGGTGAGGTGCGGCGGCACCTCGGTGGGGAGGATGAGGATGGCCACGGATCAGGTACTCGAGATCGACTTCGACGCGCCCGAACCCGGGCGCCGCTGGGCGACCCGGCTCGCGGTCGTGGTCGGCAGTGTCGCCTTGTTCGCCGCCGCCTTCGCGATCGCCCGCGCCGGCGATCCCGACGAGCCGAGCCCCGACGCGTTCGAGGACGACACCGACGACGTGACCGCGGGCGAGGTCGTGGTCGAGATCCAGAGCGCGGGTCGCGCCGACGGCCTCGACTCGTTGCGGATGCCGATGGTCGCCAGCCCCAACGACGGGCTGATCGATGAGCAGGAGGTCGCATTGTCGGCCTCGGGATTCCAGGCCGGTGTCGGCGTCGCTGCGGTGCAGTGCGCCGCGATCCCCGGATCGCTCGGCGGTGAGAACAACTGCGATGTCGGGAACTACACCCTGCATTCGTCCGACGACGACGGCGCGATCGCGTTCTCGGTCACGGTTCGGCGCTACATCTCGACCGCGTCCGGTGAGGTCGACTGTGCGAATCCGGGTCAGTTCCAGTGCGTCATCGCGGTCGCGAACATCTCCGACTACGACGAGTCGGCGACGGCGGACGTCTGGTTCGACCCGACCGTCGATGGGGTTCGCGGGCCGGTGATCGACGTGGCGAACACCGACGGACTCGCCGACGGCTCCGCGGTCAGCGTCGTCGGCTCCGGCTTCCCCGCCGATGCGCCGGTCATCGTGGGTCAGTGCATCATCGGCGGGAGCTCGAGCATCTTCGGCTGCTGGGACGAGACCGCTCGCCTCGCGGACGTGGTCGCCGATGCCGACGGCGCCTTTGCCGTCGAGGTCGAGGTCGAGCGGGTCACCTTCGACAACCAGGACTGCTTCGGCAGCCTCTACGGCTGCCGGATCGCCGCCCGGACCGACCTCGAGCCGTTCGCACTCGGCGACGGCACCGCGACCAACCCGGTCCGGATCTGGTTCGACGGCACGACCGCGCCGACCGACCTCGAGTGGGGCATCGCCTACGCCATGAACCCCGACCGCGATCTCGCCGATGGCGAGGTCGTGAACCTCGCCCTGGCCAACCTCACCACCTTCGACTGTGTCGAGGAGGAGCTGATCGGCGAGAACGGCGAGCGAATCGTCTACGCCGGAAACTGCGAGGAGGTGCCGATCCAGGAAGGCACCGTGCTCGCGATGCAGTGCGGCGACCTCGCCCTCGGTGAGGAGTACTGCACCGACGCGGTCGAGATCGACATCAGCGACGGCACCGCTCGCGGCGAGGTCAGCGTGCAGCGGTTCTTCCTGCGCGACTCCGGCGAGCAGGTCGACTGCGCCGAGCCCGGGCGGATCTGTGAGCTGCGTCTCACCGGCGACATCGCCGGCCACGTACCGTTGCGGTTCGCCGGCGACGGCTGAGAGACGGGGCTGCGCTTCGTCAAATGCGAGGTCGTTAACCGAACGTTCAGATAGACCGCTCCCGCGGTTCACCGGCGGGCAGCCGGAACCCCACTCGGGGTTCGTAGCTTGCGCGGCATGCATACCACGAACCTGCGACGGGCTCGCCTGCTCGTCATCCTGCTCACAGTCTTCTCGCTGTTCGCCGCTGCGTGCGGCGGTGATGACGACGACGACACCACGGCGTCCGACACCCCCGAAGCCACGGAGGAGACCACCGACGACGACATGGCCGAGGAAGAGGCCACCTCCGACCTCGAGGGCGACTTCCTCGTCTCGGGCTCGTCCACCGTGTTCCCGATCGTCCAGAAGCAGGCCGAGGAGTTCTTCGCCCTGAACCCCGGCGTGGCCATCTCGGTCGAGGGCCCCGGTTCCGGTGACGGCGCCGCCTTGTTCTGTGACGGTGACATCCCGATCGGCAACGCCTCCCGCGCCTACAAGGACGAGGAGCTCGCCACGTGCGAAGCCAACGGCATCGAGTTCATCGAGCTCCGCCGCGGCATCGACGGCATCTCGGTCATCACCTCGGCCAACAACGACGCCGTCGAGTGCCTGTCGTTCAACCAGATCTACGCCCTCATCTCCCAGGAAGCCCAGGGCTTCGAGAGCTGGGCTGACGCCAACGCCCTGCTCGCCGACATGGGCTCGACCGCCCCGGAGCTTCCCGACGCCCCGCTCGACATCTTCGGCCCCGGTGAAGAGTCCGGCACCTTCGACTCGTTCGGCGAGATCGTCATCGAAGGCGTTGAAGGCGGAAAGACCGGTCTCGACACCGAGGCCCGTGCTTTCGTCGACGTCATCCGCCCCGACTACCAGTCGTCGGGCAACGACAACGTGATCATCGAAGGCATCGGCTCGAGCGACACCAGCCTCGGCTGGGTTGGCTTCGCCTTCGCCAAGGAAGCCGAGGAGGCCGGCGAGGCCAAGCTGCTCGCCATCTCGAAGGAAGACGGCGGCGAGTGCATCGTCCCCAGCCCCGAGACCATCGCTTCGGCCGAGTTCCCGATCGCTCGCTTCCTGTATACCTACGTGAACGTGGAGATGGCCGCGAACGATCCGGCCGTCGCGGCGTTCGTCGACTACATGCTGAGCCCGACCGGTCTCGAGTCGGTCACCGCCGTCGGCTACATCGACCTCTCCGAGGCCGACCAGGCGCTCGCCCAGACCGTCTGGGCTGAGCGCATCACCGGCCGCAGCTTCAGCTGACCCTCCCTCGATCCGGTCGTGAGGCCGAATCGACCCTCTGATCCCCCTCCACGTGGTGAGGCATGGACCGACTCGCCGGCCGTGCCTCACCACTCGTGGTTTTGGTGTCCATCTACCGCTCGGCATCCGTTCACCATCCGTTCACCTCGATGTGGTGAACGTTCAGACAACGCCCCTCGTGCGGTCAACTGGCCTCCGTAGGTTGCGTCCGTCGCTATGTCCTCGTCGCTTCCCACGACCCAGCAGCGGTTCGTCTCGATGGCAGTCGTCGCCGTGATCGTCGCCGTGATCGGCTTTCTCGTCGATTCCGCGACCGACGACCCGGAGACGGCGGCCTCGTCCACCCCGGTGGCGGCCGCTGAAGAGGAGGTCGTCGAAGACGTACCCCTCGACGAACTGACCGGAGACTTCATCGTCTCGGGCTCGTCCACCGTGTTCCCGATCGTGCAGCTCCAGGCCGAACGGTTCCAGGAGGTGGCACCCGGCGTCGCCATCTCCGTCGAAGGTCCCGGCTCCGGTGATGGCGCCCAGCTGTTCTGCAATGGGGATGTGCCGATCGCCAACGCATCGCGGCTCTACAAGCAAGAAGAGATCGATCTCTGTGTCGAGAACGGCATCGAGTTCATCGAGATCCGTCGAGCGGTCGACGGCATCACGCTGATCACGTCTCCGGAGAACGACGACATCGACTGTGTGTCGTTCAACGACCTCTACGCCCTGCTGTCCTCCGAAGCGCAGGGATTCACGTCCTGGTCCGACGCGAACGCCATCACCTCGACGTGGGGTGGCACTCAGTTTCCCGACGGCTTGGCGCTCGACGTGTTCGGCCCCGGTGAAGAATCGGGCACCTTCGACTCGTTCACCGAGATCGTGATCGAGGGCGTTGCCGACGGCGATAGCGGCCTCGACCCGGCGAGCCGCGAGTTCGTCGAGACGATTCGGCCCGACTACGCCTCCTCGGGCAACGACAACGTCATCGTCACCGGCGTCGAATCGAGCACCCACTCGATCGGTTGGATCGGGTACGCCTTCGCTGCTGAAGCGGCCGAGGCCGGCAGTGCCAAGCTGCTGCGTGTCTCGGTCGAGGACGGTGGCACCTGCGTGAGCCCGAACGAGGAGACGATCGGCGCCGCCGCATTCCCCGTCTCGCGGTTCCTGTACACGTACGTGAGTGCGACCGCCGCCGAAGAGGATCAGGCGGTCCGTGACTTCGTCGACTACATGCTGTCTGACGAGGGTGCCACGGCGGTCACCGAGGTCGGCTACATCGAGCTGCCCACCGCCGATCTCACCCGAGCGAAGACGATCTGGCGAGCCGGTCTGACCGGCACCGGCCAGTGGATCGAGGAGTGACATGACGACCACGATCACCGCTGAGGACCTCACGATCGAATTCGATCAACAGCTCGGCGCCCGGCCTTTCCCGCTCTGGCGGCGGGCGGTCACCCTCTTGCTCGAGGGGGTCGTCTACCTCGTTCTCACGCTGCTCGTCGCGATCGTCGAGTACTTCCTCGGCGGTCCCTTGACCGACTTCGGCCTGTCGAACTGGTGGATCGGCGCCGTGCTGTATGCCGCGTTGGAGGGGTACAGCTGGCCGGGGGGCCAGAGCTTCGCGATGCGGATCACGGGCAGTTCGGTGATGACCGCCGGCGGTGCCTACGCATCGACCATCCAGATGGCGATCCGTCAGACGTTCCGTTTCCTCGTCGTCTACGGCATCGCGATCTGGGGTCTGGCGCTGGTCGACCGCTCGTTCAACGTCGGTTGGATCGTGGTCGTCGCCGGTGCGGTCGGGGTCCTTGCGTTGGTCATGGAGCGTCTCGGCTTCGGGTCCAAGGCGCCGTGGGATCTCGTCGTTGGAACGACCGTCGTCGAGGGCGCCATGGGCGGCGCCGAGGTCGACCTCGGCCCGGTTCGCTCGACTGCGGACCTGCAACTCGATCCCTCGCGGGCGACCCAGAACCGACGAGCGCAATCGCTCATGTTCGCCGCTGGCCTGTCGTCGGTCGTCGTCAGCGCGCTGATTGTCTACAACATCTTCACCGAAGCCGCGGTCTTCGTCGCCGACTCCGAGTTCAGCTGGGGTCTGCTCTTCGACGAAGGCTGGTTCCCTCGCCGAGGGCAGTTCGACCTCTCGACCTTGTTCGTCGGCACGCTCTGGGTGACCCTCATCGCGATGGTCGTCGCCGCGCCGATCGGAATCGGAGTGGAGTTCTACCTCTCCGAGTACGCGACCGAACGCACCCAACGCCTCGCGAAGCCTCTCATCGAGACGCTTGCCTCGATTCCATCGGTGGTGCTCGGTCTGTTCGCCATCAGCTTCATCTTCCCGAACATCCTGCGACCGATCTTCAGCGACATCGGCATCTTCTCGCTGCTCGCAGCCGGGCTCGGTGTCGGCATCCTCACGATCCCGATCGTCGCCTCCATCTCCGAGGACGCCATGCGGGCGGTTCCCCAGGAGCTGCGGGAGGCGAGCTATGGCCTGGGTGCACGACGAGCGACCACCGCGCTTCGGGTGGTCTTCCCCGCGGCGATCTCGGGCATCTCTGCCGCGCTGATCGTCGGCATCTCTCGTGCGATCGGCGAGACGATGGTCGTCTTCATCGCCGCTGGCGGCACGGGCGGCCAGCTGTTCGAGACCGACCCGACCGAGGCCGGCCAGACCGTGACCGCAGCCATGGCGTCGGTCGCTGCGGGAACCGACTCCGTCGCCGGATCGGGCCTGGCCTTCCAGAGCCTCTACTTCCTCGGCGCCCTGCTCTTCTTGTTCACGTTGTTGCTCAACGTGGCCTCCGATTCCATCGTCCGCCGATTCCGACAGGTGTACTGACATGCGTGGCGAGACCTTCGACCCATCTGCCCTTCGCCGTCGGCCGGGCGCTGATCGTCCCGGTCAGGCCTTCTACGGCCTGATCGCCACATCGGTGCTGCTCGCGTTCGTCATGGTCGCCGCGGTCATCTGGGACGTGCTGCAGGGCTCCTCGGACATCATGACGAGCCGGGCGTGGGACTTCCTCACCTCACCGTTCTCGTCGAACCCGGACAACGCTGGCGTCGCCCAGGGCATCCGCGGCACGCTGATCATCGCCGGCATCGTGATCCTCACCTTCCCGATCGGGATCGGCGCGGCGATCTACCTCGAGGAATACGCTACCGACAGCTGGGTCACCCGCCTGATTCAGGTGACCGTGCGCAACCTCGCCGGCGTGCCGTCGATCGTCTACGGCCTGCTCGGTCTGGCGGTGTTCGTACAGACCCTCGGAGGGCTCACCGGTGGCCGGTCGGTCATCTCGGGCGCGCTGACCCTGGCAATTCTCGTTCTGCCGATCGTCATCATCACCTCGGCCGAGGCGATCCGGGCCGTCCCCAGCGCGTATCGCGATGGTGCGTACGGGCTCGGCGCCACCCAGTGGGAGACGATCCGGACCCAGGTCCTCCCGGCGGCGATGCCTGGCATCCTCACCGGCACCGTGCTGTCGATCGCTCGTGCTCTGGGCGAAGCGGCCCCGCTCCTGGTCGTCGGTGCTGCCGGCTTCTACACCGTCGGCAACAACGACTTCCTGGAGCAGATGCAGGGAGCGTTCACCGCGCTCCCGATGAACATCACCACGTTCACGAAAGAACCGGCGGCCCTGTTCCGCGGGCACGCTTCGTCTGCAAGTCTTGTCCTGCTCGTCCTCGTCTTCCTGGTCAACCTGGTTGCCATCGTCGGACGGGCCCGAATCGCGAAGCGCCTCGGGCGCTGACAACGGAGAACTGATGTCCGTGACCGAACACGAAACCCTCCCCGACGTGCCCGACTTCGCTGACGAGCCGTCGCCCGCTGATCCCGCCGCCGAGGTCTTCAGCCTTGCGGACCTCAACGTCTACTACGCCGACAACCGTGCCGTCGCCGACGTGAACCTGACGGTGAAGGAACGTGAGATCACAGCCTTCATCGGCCCGTCGGGCTGCGGCAAGTCGACCGTGCTGCGGTGCTTCAACCGCATGAACGACCTCATCCCGATCGCTCGGGTCGAGGGTTCGGTGCGCTACCACGGCGTCGACCTGTACGCGCCCGAGGTCGACCCGGTCGCGGTGCGTCGCCGCATCGGCATGGTGTTCCAGAAGCCGAACCCGTTCCCCAAGTCGATCTTCGACAACGTCGCCTACGGGCCCCGGGTCGGCGGCATGAAGGGCAACATGGACGACATCGTCGAGAGTTCGCTGCGCCGCGCCGGCCTCTGGGACGAGGTCAAGGACCGTCTCGACGAGTCTGCGCTCGGGATGTCGGGCGGTCAGCAGCAGCGGCTCTGCATCGCCCGCGCCATCGCCGTGAACCCCGACGTGCTCCTCATGGACGAGCCGTGTTCCGCGCTCGACCCCATCGCGACCGGTCGTATCGAGGAGCTCATGAAGGAGATCCAGAACGACTACACCATCGTGATCGTGACCCACAACATGCAGCAGGCTGCTCGCGTCTCGGACCGCACGGCCTTCTTCACCGCCGAGCTCGACGACTCCGGCAACCGCCGTGGGCGACTCGTGGAGTTCGATGAGACGTCCACGATCTTCTCCAACCCGGCCGACGAACGCACCGAGGCGTACGTCACTGGCCGCTTCGGCTGATGGAGAACCGCACCCAGCTCGACGAGCGGATCGCCCTGATCGAACGCAACCTGCTCGAGATGATCGAGATGGTGGCCGACCGCGTCGGGCAGGTCACCACGGCGATGCTCGAGGGCGACATCGCCCTCGCCGACGACCTCGTCGCTCGCGACGACGAGATCGACCTGCTCTCGACCCAGGTCGAGGAAGGCTGTGTCGACACCCTCGTCCGCGAGCAGCCGGTGGCCTCCGATCTCCGGTTCATCGTCGGCACGCTGCACGCGAACTCCGACGTCGAGCGGAGCGGTGATCTCGTCGCGAACATCGCCAAGGCCGTCGGCCGCCTGCAGGGGGCCCACCCCGACGACCAAGTCCGTGATCTCGTCGCACGGATGTCGGCCCAAGCCGTCGAGCTGTTTCGTCGGGCGGGCACCGCGTTCCGAACTCGCGACGCGGAGCTCGCCGAATCGATCGACGAGCTCGACGACCTCCTCGACGATCTCCACTACCGCTACATCCAGCACGTGATCCAAGACGCCCGCCGTGGTGATCTCGATCCTCAGCAATCGTTGCAGCTGGCGCTCGTCGGTCGTTTCTACGAGCGGATCGGCGACCACGCCGAGAACATCGGTGAGCGGGTGCGGTACATCGTCGATGGTTGGTCACCCGAAGCTCAGGCGGCGGAGCGGGCGAAGGCCCGACTCGAAGGTCTCGCCGAAGCCCCCGCATCCCGCGGGCTTGCAGTGATCGACGCGATCGCAGAAGAGCGCCGCATCGACGCCATCCGTCGCGACTTCGTCGCCAACGTCTCCCACGAACTGAAGACGCCCGTGGGCGCGATGAGCCTGCTCGCCGACACGATCTCGACCGAGCCCGACCCCGACGATCGGGCCCGTCTCAGCGAGATGCTGATGCGCGAGGCGAAGCGGGTCGAGGACATCATCGACGATCTGCTCGAGCTCACCCGGCTCGAGGAGACCGAGTCCGACGACGACACGGTCGCCGTCGACGACCTCGTCACCCGTTCGATCGAGAAGGTGAGCGTGTTCGCCTCCACCCAGCGCGTGGAGCTCGCCGCCGTCGGCGTGCCGAGCGGGCTCGTGATCTCCGGCGACCGACGGGCGCTCGTCCGAGCCCTCACCAACCTCATCGACAACGCCGTCCGCCACAGCGAGCCGGACTCTCGCGTCACAATCTCGGTCGAGAACCTCACCGAGTCGGTGGCGATCAGTGTCCGCGACGAAGGCGTCGGCATCCCGCGCACCGAACTCGAGCGGGTCTTCGAGCGGTTCTACCGTGTCGATCGGGCCCGCAGCCGAGAGACCGGCGGCACCGGCCTCGGTCTCGCGATCGTTCGTCACGTCGCCGGCAACCACGGCGGTCGGGTCTCGGTCGAGTCCAAGCCGGGCGATGGCTCGGTCTTCACCATCACGATTCCGCTGGAGGCAGCCGTCCTGTGACCGACCTCATCAGCGTGCTCGTCGTCGATGACGAGCCCGCGTTCCGAGAAGGGCTGCGCCAAGCCCTGAAGCAGGAGGGGTTCATCGTCCACCTCGCTGCCGACGGTGAGGAGGCGCTCGAGGTCTACCGGGCCTACCACCCCGATCTCGTCCTGCTCGACGTGATGCTGCCCCGGATGTCGGGGATCGACGTCTGTCGGGAGATCCGAGCGGTCGACGACACGCCGGTGATCATGGTCTCGGCTCGCAACGAGGAGATCGACGCCGTCGTCGCTCTCGAGGTCGGCGCCGACGACTATGTCGGCAAGCCATACCGCGTGCGCGAGCTCATCGCCCGCATGCGCACCGTGCTGCGCCGGGCGGGCACCACGCCGAACAACCGCGAGGAGCCGTCGAGTTCGGTCCTCGAGGTCGGCGACATCGCCCTCGACCGCGATCGCCACGAGGTGTCGATCTCGGGCGAGCCGGTCCAGCTGCCGCTCAAGGAGTTCCAGCTGCTCGGGTTGCTGATGGAGAACGCCGGCATCGTCGTCACCCGCCAGACCCTGATCGACCGGGTCTGGGGCTACGACTATGTCGGCGACACCAAGACCCTCGACGTCCACATCAAGCGGCTGCGCGCCAAGGTCGAACCCACGCCGGACAACCCCGAGCGCATCGTCACCATCCGAGGGCTGGGCTACAAGCTCAATTCCTGACCGTCCGCCATCCCTGTCAGGCTGGCGGGATGGCTGACCTGTACGACTCGATGAGCACACTGCGGGCGGTGCGGCGCCTGCGGCCGGATCCGATCCCCGACGAGGTGCTCGAACGGGTGCTCCAGGCGGCGTGCTGGGCGCCGACCGGCGGCAACACCCAGCCCTGGAAGGTCGTGGTCGTCACCGATCCGGCCCGCAAGGCCGGGCTGCAGACGATCTACAAGGCCGAATGGGATCCCTACGTCGTCCAGTTCCTGGAGCGGGTCGCCGGTACCCGCGACGAGGAGCAGTGGAAGAAGGTCGCGGTCGCCGGGAACCGACTGGCCGACCGCCTGCACGAGGCGCCGGCCATCCTGTTGTTCGCGGCCAACCCGGCGGCGATGGCGATCACCGACGCAGGGCTCGACCGCATCAGCATGGTCGGGGGAGGCTCGGTGTACCCGGCCGTACAGAACGCCATGCTCGCGTGTGTTGCCGAAGGGCTGGGCTGCACGTTGACGACGCTCCACTGCCGGCGCGAAGACGAGGTGAAGGCGCTGCTCGACATCCCCGAGTCGTGGGCGACGGTCGCCATGGTGCCGATCGGCTATCCGGAGCTGAAGGGCCATGGTCCGATCTCACGCAAGCCACCGTCGAGGATGGCCGCCCGCGACTCGTTCGACGGGGTCTGGCCGTAGCGACATGAACCCCGTTCGGTCCTGCCCTAGCCTCGCCCCATGAGCGAAATGGCGGCGGACGTGTACACCCTCGAGGAGATCGAGGCGCCCCCGGCGAAGACGTGGGGGAGCGCGGCGATCGCCTGGCTCTTCGCCCTCTTCACGTTGGGCGGCGGGACGACCCCCATCGTCGGGCCGGGGGTTCGCGTGCTCGGTCGCGACGGGACACTGCTGGCGGAGATCGAGAACGGCTACGAGCTCGTCTCGGCCGACCTCACCCAGCTCTCGGCGGAGGACTTCGCCGCCCGTTGGATCAGCGGTCCGCCGTCATAGCCACTCGCTAGGGTGGCTCCGATGTCGGAGTCACCCCTGCTCGCCGGTCTCAACCCGGCCCAATACGACGCGGTCCTGCACGACGGCGGCCCGCTGCTCGTCGTTGCCGGTGCCGGCTCGGGCAAGACCCGCGTCCTCACCCACCGCATCGCCCACCTGATCGAGCAGGGGCTGTCGCCGTTCGAGATCCTGGCGATCACGTTCACCAACAAGGCTGCGGGCGAGATGAAGCACCGCGTGGGCGGGCTGGTCGGCCCGGTCGCGGAGAAGATGTGGGTGTCGACCTTCCACTCCGCCTGTGTGCGCATCCTGCGCCGCGACGTCGAGCGGCTCGGCTTTCCGGGTCGGTTCTCGATCTACGACCAGGCCGATGCCGTCCGGCTCGCCGGCTATGTGATCCGCGACCTGAACCTCGACCCGAAGCGGTTCCCGCCCCGATCGGTCCACGGCACGATTTCGATGGCCAAGAACGAGAACATCGGCCCGATCCAGTTCGCCGACGAGGCCGAGCAGATCTTCCAGCGCAAGATCGCCGACGTCTACGTCGAGTACCAGAAGCGACTCCTCACCGCCGGCGCGATGGACTTCGACGATCTGTTGATGCGCACGTCGCAGCTGTTCCACGAACACCCCGACGTGCGCGACTCGTGGCGTCGCCGGTTCGGCCACGTGCTCGTCGACGAGTACCAGGACACCAACCCGGTCCAGAACGATCTCGTCCTCCAACTCTCCGAAGAGCACCGTCAGGTCACCGTCGTCGGCGACAGCGATCAGTGCCTTCCGCCGGGAACGCTGGTGTCGACCCCGAGCGGCGAGCGGCTGATCGAGACGCTGCAGGTTGGCGACCTCGTCTACGGCACCGGCGGCCGACGTGAACGGGTGGCGCGTCCGATTCGTGAGGTTCGTGAGACCCAGCACGAGGGCCGCCGGTATCGGGTACACGCTGGCGGGCGGGTCATCGAAGGCACGCCGCACCACATCGTGCCGGCCGAGGTCACGCTCTCGCCCGACGACCACGTCGTCTACCTCATGTACCGCCACGACCGGGGGTACCGCATCGGCCAGACCAAGGCGATGCGTGCCAATGGCAAGGGCGGGATCGACGTCGGGCTGCGGGTGCGTTGCAACCAGGAACACGCAGACAAGGCGTGGATCCTCCGGGTGGTCGACTCCGCGGCCGACGCCAGCTGGTGGGAGGCGTACTACGCCGCTGAGTACGGGCTGCCGACGGCGTGCTTCCACGCGCTCGGACGGAAGCTCTCACTGGGAACCGACGACCTCGCTCGGCTCTACGACGAGCTCGACACGGTCACCAAGGCCAAGGACCTCTTCGAAGACCTCGACCTCCATCACGAGTTCCCCCACCACCGGCCGCAGAGCGGAGCGAATCGGCAGACACTGAACCTCACGATGTTCTCCGATCATCGATCGGGCGAGGTCGGCTACCACCGCATCCAGTGGTCGTCGAACCGTCTCGATGTCGCCAAGCGACTCGCCGATGCCGGCTGGAACGTCCGCCCGTCGAAGCACGCCTCGGTGCGGGTCGAGACGTCTCGCAAGAGCTATCGCGAGGCGCTTCGCCATGCGGTCGGCATGTCGTGGGAGGGTCAGCTGGAGGTCAACCGTCGGCTGGCGATCGACGGCAGCATCTTCTCGTACCAGCCGTTGAGCCACCTCCGGCCGGTCATGACCGTTCTCGTCGAGGGCGACGCAGGTTTTGAGCACGTGGCCGTGGAGCGAGTCGAGATCGTCGAGGATCGCGGACCTGTCTATGACCTCGAGGTCGACGACATCCACACCTATGTCGCCAACGGTGTGCTGGTTCACAATTCCGTCTATGCCTTCAGAGGCGCCGACATCCGCAACATCCTCGAGTTCGAGGAGGCGTTCCCCGACGCCACGGTGGTCGTGCTCGAGCAGAACTATCGCTCGACTCAGTCGATCCTCGACGCGGCCAACGCGGTCATCGCCCGCAACGTCGGTCGCAAGCCCAAGGATCTCTGGACCGACAAGGGCGCGGGCGAGAAGATCGTCCGCTACCACGCCGACGACGAGTCCGACGAGGCCCAGTTCGTCGCCAACGAATTGGCCAAGCTCCACGATCACGATCACAAGCGGTGGGGCGACATGGCGGTCTTCTACCGCACCAACTCGATGTCGCGTGTCATCGAGGAATTCCTGGTCCGCGTGGGCATTCCGTACAGGGTCGTCGGCGGTACGAGGTTCTATGACCGTCGCGAGGTGAAGGACGCGCTCGCCTACCTCCGGGCGATCGTCAACCCGACCGACGAGGTGTCGGTCAAGCGGGTCATCAACACGCCCAAGCGAGGCGTCGGCGACTCGTCGATCGGCAAGCTCGACGCGTGGGCGTCGGCCAACGGCGAATCGTTCGATCAGGCGGTGCTGCGATTCGACGAAGCCGGGGTCGGTGGCCGAGCCGCGACCGGCATCGAGAAGTTCCTCGTCCTCACCACCGAGATCCGCAAGCTCGATGCCGGTCCCGCCACCATCATCGAAGAGGCCCTCGAACGGTCCGGCTACCTCGAAGAGCTGCAGGCCGAACGCTCGGTCGAGGCCGAGGGGCGGCTCGAGAACCTCTCCGAGCTGGTCGGCATGGCCCGCGAGTACGAGACGGTCGACGACTTCCTCGAGCAGGTGTCGCTCGTCAGCGACACCGACGACATCGACGAGGAGGACTCCACCGTCACCCTCATGACCTTGCACTCGGCCAAGGGCCTGGAGTTCCCCGTCGTGTTTCTCGTCGGCATGGAGGACGGTGTCTTCCCGCACGTGCGCGCCCTCGGCGAGCCGGCCGAGCTCGAAGAGGAGCGCCGCCTCGCCTACGTCGGCATCACGCGGGCGATGGAGAAGCTGCATCTCACCAGTGCGTGGAGCCGGATGATGCACGGCCAGACCCAGTACAACCCACCGAGCCGATTCCTCGACGAGATCCCCTCGGAGCTGATGGACGAGATCGGCGGCACCCGAATGCTGCGATCGCGGCGTGACCGTGACGGTGGTGGCCGCACCTATGGCGGCGGTGGCGGCAGTGAGGTCCCGACCGGCCGCACCTTCGGCGGCGGTGGACGCGACCGCCACACCGACGATGTCGTCGAAGCGGCGCTGGCGGCGGCCAACAAGCCCACGCCCTCGGGTGCGGAAGCGATGGGGCTCAAGGTGGGCGATGACGTCCGCCACAACCAGTGGGGCGAGGGTGTCATCACCGACATCGAGGGCGCCGGCGACAAGGCCGAGGCGTCGGTCTACTTCGGCTCCGTCGGCGAGAAGCGCCTGCTCCTCAGCTGGGCACCCCTCGAGAAGATCTGAGTCGCGTCGGGCCAGCTAGGGTCAGCCTCGGGTTGGGCTGACGGTAAGCAGGCAGACGTGGCAGAGAACCCCGACGACGCACCGGCGTCCGACGAGACAACCGACGACGGCCGACTCAAACGTCGCCTCATCCTGGGTGGCATCGGACTCGTCGTCGCGATCGCGTCCTGGTACATCGGCGCCGCCGTCCTACCCCGGTGGTGGGCCCAACGCATCGGCGACGCCGTCGACGGGCGCATCACGTTCGGCGCCTTCCTCGGGATCTCCGCCGGGGTGATCTTCACTGTGCTCGCGCTGTTCGTGCTGTGGCTCGGGTTCCGCTTCCGCCGCTCGTGGAGGCGCGCCTTCGCGACGCTCGTGGTCGCGGCGGTGGTCGCCTCCCCGAACCTGCTGACGCTCGGCATCGTGATCGGCGACGGAAGCGCGGCCCACGCCGGCGAGCGCATCCTCGACGTCGACGGGCCCGGATTCCGCGGCGGGACCCTGGTCGGCACCGTCATCGGTGTCCTGGTCGCCGCTGCGTTCGCCTGGGTCGTCGCCTCGCGGCGCCGCAACAAGCGGCGCGTCCGCGACCTCCGGGATCAGTCCGACCGCGAGGACTGAACGTCGCCGCGGTGGGTCGTCACCAGGCGCACTCCAGGTGCTTCACGCCGTTGATGAAACTCGACCGCAGCCGATCCGGCTCGCCGACCGCATGGATGTCGGGCATCTGGGAGAGCAGTTCCTTGTACAGCACGTTGATCTGACGGCGGGCGAGATGTGCGCCGAGACAGAAATGCGGACCGGGACCACCGAAACCGATGTGGGCGGTGTTCTCCCGGGTGATGTCGAACGCGAACGGGTCGTCGAACACCGCTTCGTCCCGGTTGCCCGATCCGTAGAAGAGCACGACCTTGTCGCCGGCCTCGAACGTCTTCTCGCCGAGCTGCACGCCGTCCTGGGTGACGGTGCGGCGGAAGTGGATGACCGGGCTCGCCATCCGCACGATCTCCTCGACCGCACCCGGCATGTGGGTGTCGAGGTCGCTCTGCAACAGGGCCTTCTGATCCGGGTTGGCGGTCAGGTAGGTGAGGCCCCAGCTGATCGAGTTGCGGGTCGTCTCGTTGCCGGCGGCGCACAGCAGTACGAAGAAGCTCTGGATCTCCTCGCGCGTGAGCTTGTCGCCCTCGATCTCGGCGTTGACCAGGGCGTGGGTGAGGGTGTCACCGTCGGCGCCGTCCGCGTCGTTGGCGATCTCGTCGATCAGGCCGGCGAGCGCGGCACCCGCGCCGAGGAAGGCCTCCAGCGGGTTCTGGCCCTCGGGCACGAACTCGGGATCACCCTGGCTGAGGATGATGTTCGTCATGTCGAACACGAACTCGTGCTGGCTCTCGGGAATGCCCATCATGTCGCAGATGATCTTCACGGGGAGCCAAGCGGCACACGCGGTCACGAAGTCGCAGCCCGATCCGGCCTCGTTCAATCGGTGGACGATCGTCTTCGCGGCGGACTCGACGTCCTCCATGTTGCGCTGCAGCATCCGCGGGGTGAACCCGGCGGAGACGAGCTTGCGGAGCCGGGCGTGCCGGGGATCGTCGAGGTTGATCATGGAGCCGAAGAACTCGTTGAACTCCGGGGGGAGATCGGGGATGTTCGTGCCGGCGCCCGACTGGAACAGATCGGCTTGGCGGCTGGCGGCGACGATGTCGGCGTGGCGGGTCAGGGCGTAGTAGCCCGGCCCGGCGGCGAGGTACTCGGTCTCGTGCTCGGCGAAGAAGCGGATCGGGTCCTCTCGTCGCAGCGTCTCGAACGCTGCGTCCCGGACGGCCATCGGTTCGGTCCAGAACCCCTCGACGTCGGACAGATCGATCTCACTCAGCTGCATGGCGGAGACGATACGCGATGGGGCACGGTGCCCGATAACCGGCCCGGGCGCCGGCCGTCTCGGGCCACCTAGGCTCCGGCGATGACCGAGTACGAGAACCGGCAGGCCTGGGATCTCCCGTCGTGGCCGGAGATGTACGGCAACCTGCAGACCCTGCAGTTCCAGATCTTCGCCAGCCCACCCGGCATCGAGATCAACATGATGGTGTTCACCATCTCCTCGCTCGCGGCCGGGTGTCGTCACTGCCAGGCCCACGGCGCCTACGGGGCGCACCGCTTCGGTGTGCCCGAGGAGAAGGTCCAGGCGCTGTGGAGCTTCGAGACCTCGGAGCTGTTCGACGATCGCGAGCGAGCCGCGCTGCGGTTCGGGTTCGCGGCGGGCTGCGTGCCGAGCGCTGTCACCGCCGACCATCACGCCGACCTGCGGGAGCACTTCACCGACGAGGAGGCCCGCACGCTGATCGCCGTGGTCGCGCTGGGTGGCTTCATGAACCGCTACAACGACGCGCTCGCCACCGTCACCGACGAGGAGTCCGTCGACTGGGCGAGTGAGGTGCTCGGCCCGGTCGGGTGGGAGATCGGCAAGCACGTGGGCGCCGCCCACGAGCAGCGCTCGGGCCCGCCCGGCTCGTGACCGGAGCTCACCGCAACGAGTACTCCAGACAGAAGGGATGGCCTGCCGGATCCGCGTAGATCCGAAAGCCCTCGACCTCGCCGTCCTGCGCCCCGAGCTTGGTGCCGCCCAGCTCCAGGACCGTCGTCTCCGCCCGGGCGATGTCGTCGACGACGATGTCGAGATGGGCCTGCTGGGGCCGGTCGGGGTCGCCCCACGAGGGTGGCTGATGGTCGGCCGCGTACTGAATCGCGAGCGTCGCCTGCCCGTCGGTCATCGAGATCCACTCGTCGGACCATCGGTGCATCGGCCATCCGAGCAGCTCGGACCAGAACGTGGCCACCGTGTCGACCTCTCGTGCGTCGAGCACCACCTGACGGATCCGGAAGGGCCCGCCGCTGCGCTCAGGCATCGTGCAGACGGATGCGGAGACGCTTGTTGCCCTTCCCCTTGGACTCGGTCTTCACCACCTCGAAGCGGCCGACCTCGCCGGTCGAGGCGACGTGGGTGCCGCCGTCGGCCTGCTTGTCGAGACCGACGATGTCGACGACCCGGATCTCGGTGACCGACTCGGGGATGAGGTTGACCTTGGTGCGGATGAGGTCGTCGTCGGCGAGGGCTTCGGCCCGAGGCAGGAACGACACCTCGATCGGTCGGTCGGCGGTGATCTCGGCGTTCACGAGGTCGGTGACCCGGGCGGCGAAGCCGTCGGGCAACGGGTCGAACTCGAAGTCCATCCGAGCCGACAGCGGCTCCATGTTGCCGCCGGTGACCGGGGTGCCCCACTCGTTCCAGATCACGCCGCACAGGATGTGCAGGACGGTGTGGGTGCGCATCAGCTGATGGCGGCGATCCCAGTCGACCGAGCCGTGCACCGTGGTGCCGACCGCTGGCGGATCGCCGTCGAGGGTGTGGAACACCACCGGCCCTTTCCCCCGCACATCGGTGACCGCGGCGGACCCGCCATCCCACGAGAGCGATCCGGTGTCGTGAGGCTGGCCGCCACCGGTGGGGTAGAAGGCGGAGGCGTCGAGCCCGACGCGACCCTCCTCGTCGACCTCGACCACCGTGGCGGAGAACGACCGCAGCTCGGCGTCGCGCAGGTAGAGCCGATCGGTCTCACTCATCGTCGGGCTCCTCGGCGTCGTCCTCGGCGTTGGCGTTGATGTCGACCCGGACGTTGTTGCCGTCGTCGATCGTCACCGGATAGGTGACGATCAGCTCGCCGGTCGACAGGTTGCCGCGCTCGTCCATCGTGATGTCGGCGCATTCCGCGTCGCTGCCGGCGGCGGTGACGAGGTCGAACCGGCCGGCATCCTCGTCCCACTGGAAGAAGCAGTCTCGGGGCTCACCGACCGGGCGGGCGTCGAAGGCGAACCAACCGGCCTCCGGATCGTCGCCGAGGTGCTGCAGGATGATGTCGCGTGACCGGCCCGCCACGTCGCTGTAGAGGATCGGCCCCCGATCGTCGATCTCCTCGGAGATGCGCCCGATCTGACCGGCGTCGAAATCGGTGTCGCCGAGCCGGATCTCGACGTCGCCGCCCTGGTTTGCGAGGAACAACACGCCGCCGCCCAGGACCAGCGCGATCATCACCCCGGTCAAGCCGACGAGCACCGCGGAGCGGGCGTTCATCTGAGGGCCACGGGCGACAGGCATGCAGCATCTCCGTTTCTGGCGCTGGATCGGGGCAGGCGTTCCGCTCCTGCCTAGTATCTCCCCGTACGCGATCCGGGAGGCAACGCCGGTGGATTTGTTCGAGTATCAGGGCAAACAGTTCTTCGCCCAGTACGGGATGCCGGTGAGCCCCGGCCAGGTGGCGTTCACGGTCGACGAAGCCGTCGCCGCCGCCGAAGCACTGGGCACGCCGGTGATGGTGAAGGCCCAGGTGCACACCGGTGGCCGTGGCAAGGCGGGCGGGGTGAAGTTCGCCGCCGACATCGACGCGGTGCGCGAACACGCCACCAACATTCTCGGCCTCGACATCCGCGGGCACATCGTCAAGCGCATCTGGATCGAGAAGGCCTCCGACATCGCCGAGGAGTACTACGCCAGCTTCACGCTCGACCGATCGGCCAAGAAGCACCTCGGCATGCTCTCCAAAGAGGGCGGCGTCGAGATCGAGACCGTGGCCGAGGAGAACCCCGACGCCATCGCCAAGATCTGGGTCGACCCGACCGTCGGCCTCGACGAGGCCGCCACTCGCGCCTGGGTCGCCGCGGCGAACCTGCCCGATGCCGCCGTCGAAGGCGCGGTCGACATCTTGCAGAAGCTCTACACCGCTTACACCGACGGCGACTGCGACCTGGTCGAGATCAACCCGTTGATCCTCACGCCCGAGGGCAAGGTCCACGTACTCGATGCCAAGGTCACCCTCGACGGCAACAGCACGTTCCGTCACGAGGACTACGCCCAGTACGATGAGACCCAACCCCGTGACGAGCGCGAGGAGGCGGCCCACGCGAAGGGCCTGCAGTACGTCGGCCTCGACGGCAGCGTCGGCGTGATCGCCAACGGCGCCGGCCTCGCCATGAGCACGGTCGACGTGGTCAACCAGGTCGGTGGCAGCCCCGCGAACTTCCTCGACATCGGCGGCGGTGCCAACGCCGACGTGATGGCCGGCGCGATGGAGGTCATCAACAACGACCCCAACGTGAAGTCGATCTTCATCAACATCTTCGGCGGCATCACCCGAGGTGAAGAGGTCGCCAACGGCATCCTCGAGGCGATGCAGCGGGTCGACATCGACAGTCCGATCGTGATCCGGCTCGACGGCACCAACGCCGAGGAAGGGCGGGCGATCCTCGCGCCGAACCTCGACGACACGTTGATGATGGAAGAAACGATGTTGGATGCGGCTCGCAAGGCCGTGGAACTGGCGAGCTGAGCAGGCCAAGCGAGAAGGACACAGAGAGATGAGCATCTTCGTCGACGAGACCACCAAGGTCATCTACATGGGCCTCACCGGCTCGCAGGGCAGCTACTACGGCAAGCTCAACCGGGAGTACGGGACGCAGGTCGTCGCCGGTACCCACCCCAAGAAGGCCGGCACCGACGTGGACGGCGTGCCGATCTACGCCTCGGTGGCCGAGGCCAAGGAAGCCACCGGCGCCAACGCGGCGTGCATCTTCATCCCCGCGCCGGGCGTGCAGGGTGCGGTGCTCGAGGCGGCCGAGGCCGGCATCGAGTTCGTCGTGTCGATCACCGAGGGCGTGCCGGCCCACGACGAGGCGTACTTCTACAACAAGCTGAAGAACGACTTCCCCGACACCCGCCTGCTCGGCCCCAACTGCCCCGGCATCATCAGCCCCGGCAAGTGCAACATCGGCATCACCGCCGGCCACATCGCCAAGGCCGGTGGGCCGGTCGGCATCGTGAGCCGCTCCGGCACGCTCACCTACCAGGCGCTCTACGAGCTCAAGCAGAAGGACATCGGCGTCACCACATGCGTCGGCATCGGCGGCGACCCGGTCCCGGGCACGTCGTTCATCGACTGCCTCGAGGCCTTCGAAGCCGACCCCGACACCAAGGCCGTCATGATGATCGGTGAGATCGGTGGTTCGGCCGAGGAAGAGGCCGCCGAGTTCATCAAGAACCACATGAGCAAGCCGGTCAGCTCCTACATCGCCGGCGTCACCGCCCCTCCCGGCAAGAAGATGGGCCACGCCGGCGCCATCGTCTCCGGCGGCAAGGGCACGGCGGCGGCCAAGATGGAGGCCCTCGAGGACGCCGGCGTGAAGGTCGGCCAGAACCCGACCGAGGCCGGCGAGCTGATGGCGGAGATCGTCGCGTCGCTCTGAGCGCCCCGAGCGGCGGTCGGGCCGCCGAGTCGGCGACCTCGCCGGCTATCGGCCGGGTGACATTTCGAGTGCTCTGCCACCACTGACGGGCGGCGGTTTGGCAGCGTGGGGGGAATGTGGTCCCCCCGCCTCGCCGCGCTCGGAGTGCTGGCCGTGCTGACGGCGTGCGGCACCACCTCGGTCGACGTCGCCCCCGAGGAGACGACCACCACCACCACGTCGTCGAGCACCACGACCACCTCGACCACGACGACCACGACCACCACGACCACGACCACCACGACGACGACCACCACCACGGTGCCCGAGGTGCTGCCCGAACTCGTGATCGACGATCGCGGGGTGCCGGTCAATGGCCAGACGTCGGGCGTGCTCGTGACCGAGACGGGATGGATCACGCCGATCCTCAGCGGGTTGGACGACGGACGGCACCGGGTCTGGACACCGTGCGCCCGCCAAGCCGACATCAGCGGCGGCCGGGTCGTCGACGCGGCCGACATCGTGCTCGATCCCGGCCACGGCGGCTCCGAGCCCGGTGCGGTCGGGCCGGGCGGACTCCGCGAGGCCGACCTGAACCTCGACGTGTCGCTGAAGATCCGGGATGCCCTCGTCGGGGCCGGCTACTCGGTCGTCATGACCCGCCAGACCGACGTCCGTGTGCCGATCGCGACCCGAGC
Organism: Actinomycetota bacterium; assembly: GCA_039193795.1. GTDB lineage: Bacteria > Actinomycetota > Acidimicrobiia > Acidimicrobiales > Aldehydirespiratoraceae > UBA11606. The sequence continues at coordinate 21,258 of JBCCWI010000059.1, forward strand.
GGAGATCGCACGCGCCCTCGACCCGATCGCCTTCATCTCGGTCCACTTCAACGCCGGCACCGACGCGCCGAGCGAGACGCCCGGGACCGAGATGTACCACCAGATCGACAACCCCGACTCCAAGCGGCTCGCCGGGTTGATCTACGAGGAGACCTTCGCCGTCCTGGACCGCTACGACATCGGTTGGGTGGCGATCGGCGATGCCGGGACCACCTTCCGTCCGAATCAGGACGGCGACGACTACTACGGGGTGCTGCGGCGACCGGGACCCGTTCCGAGTGTGTTGACCGAGTACGCGTACCTGTCGAACGCGGCGGAGGAGCAACTCGTGTCCGACCCCGCCGTGCAGCAGGAACTCGCCGACGCGACGCTCGCCGCGGTCGAACGCTTCGTGACCACCGACGATCCCGGCACGGGGTTCATCGACGATCCGGTGTTCCGCGGGTTCGGTCCGTCGGGGGCGGGGGGCACCGGCAACTGCACCGACCCGCCGCTCGAGTGAAGCGGATCGCCCTCGCCGCGCTGATCGGCATCGGTGCCGCCGCATGCGGCACCGCGTCGACCGATGTCGACTTCGACGAACCGGTGCCGACCCTCTTCGCCGACGACGATCCGTCGGACACCCAGCAAGCGACGACCACCACGGCACCACCGATCGGGGTCGACGACGTCGACCCCGAGGCCCTCCCCGGGCCCGTCGCCGAAGCGGCCGGTGTGGTGGTGTTCGACTCGGTCGCCGCTGCGGTGGTGGACGACGACGGCACCACGTGGACGGTCGAGACACCCTGTGGTGCACTGCGGTCCGGCGACACCCCACGCCCGACCACCGCGGTGGTCGTGCTCGACCCCTCCGGCGACGCCGGATCGGCGTCGGGGGCCGACGCCCTCGCCCGCAACGCGACGCTCGCCGCGCTCATCCGCGACCGGCTCGCGGTCGCCGAGATCACCGCCATCACGACCCGCGCCGCGCCGGCCGACGTGGCCGCGGCCTACCGCAGTCGCGTGGCCGACGCAGCGGGAGCTCGAGTTGTGGTGTCGATCGCCCTGGTCGACGGCGCGGGCGAGCCCGGCCCCGAACCCGCACTGGAGGTCGTGCACCCCGCCGCCGATGCCGAGTCCCGCCGGCTGGCCGGGCTGGTGCACGAGGCGGTCGCCCCGGTCATCGAGCGGTTCTCGGTCGGCTGGCCCGACGACGTCGAACCCGGCGTGCGTGCGGTGCTGAACCAACGCGGCGGCGACTACTTCACCGTCCTCCAGGCGCCGTCGGCCGCCGATCGCGCGGTGGTGCATCTCCCCGTCGACCCGGCGGTGGCCGACACGGTCTGGTCGAGCGAGGCCAACCTCGCCCCGATCGGAGACGCGATCGCGGACGCGATCGTCCGACACCTCGTCACCGAGGACGAAGGGTCCGGCTTCGTCGCGCCGCCCGAGGTGGTGCGCGACGCCGCCGCCGTCGATCCGGCGGCGACGTGTGTCGACCCGCCCGCGCTCAGCGAGGCGCCCTGAGGGGGATCAGAACTGGGTCGGAGGAGCGGACGGCTCCTCGCGCATGTTCATGATCGCCGAGGCGATGATCACCGCGGCCGAAACCCAGCCGAGCAGCACGCCGATCTCGGGGCTGTCGCCGAACTGCTGGCCGAACGTGATCAGGAACGCCGCGAAGCCGAGCGTCAGGTGCAGCTGGTCGTGGTTGAGACCGAGGATGCGATCGGGCAGGGTCACCCCGCCGAACGCCTGGGCGGCGACGCCACCGCCGACGGCCAAGCCGATCAGGGCGACGAAGATGCCCTGGAGGCCGAAGAAGTCGGTCTCCCAGCCGTTGAACGGCCCCCGCCAATCGAGGAACGTCGACAGCAGCAGCACTGCCCCGCCGATCATCGCCATGATCTGTGTGGTCTTCAGGTTGTCCATGGGCCCTCCCCGGCCGTTCCCGTAACGGTCGGGAGCGTAGCCCACCGCGCGTCCCGGCTCCGGATGAACGACCGACAGCGTGGGTCGCGTGGGCTGGTAGCTTCCGACGGGTGAGCGAACCCCGCCGTGCCCTGCTGTCCGTCTACGACAAGACCGGGGTCGTCGACCTGGCCCGAGCACTGGTCGATGCGGGATGGGAGCTGATCTCGAGCGGCGGTACCGCACGGGCCATCGCCGACGCCGGGATGGCGGTCGTCGACGTCGCCGACCACACCGGCTCGCCGATCATGCTCGGGCATCGCGTCGTCACACTGCATCCGAAGGTGCACGGCGGCATCCTCGCCGACCGCGACGACCCGGCCCACCGAGCCGACATGGCCGAGCACGGCATCACCCCCATCGATCTCGTCGTCGGCAACCTGTACCCGTTCGGATCGAGCGTCGCCGACTTCCAGTACGGCGCCGGCCACCCCGAGGAGCTGATCGACATCGGCGGGCCGGCGATGGTGCGGGCGGCCGCCAAGAACCACGCCCACGTCGGGGTCGTCGTCCGCCCGGAGGACTACCCGGCCGTGATCGACGAGATCCGCGCCGACGGTTGGCTGAGCGCCGCGACCCGCCGCCGACTCGCCCGCGACGCCTACGCCCACACCGCCGCCTACGACGCCGCCGTCGTCACCTGGTTCGACGAGACGGCGGACGACCCCGAGGTGTTGCCGCCCACGATCCACCTCGCACTCGAACGCGTCGACGTGCTGCGCTACGGCGAGAACCCCCACCAGCAGGGTGCTCGCTATCGCCGCGCCGACCAGCCCGGCATCTGGGACCGGGTCGAGCAGCACGCCGGCGTCGCACTCAGCTACCTCAACCTCTTCGACGCCGACGCGGCCTGGCGCCTCGCCCATGATCTCGGCGATCAGCCGGCGGTCGCCATCATCAAGCACGCCAACCCCTGTGGAGCCGCGATCGCCTCCGACCTCGCCACCGCCTACGCGAACGCGTTCGCCTGTGATCCGCGCTCCGCGTTCGGCGGCATCGTCGCGTGCAACCAGGTGATCGACCTCGCGACCGTCGAGGCGATGGAGGCCGCGGCGCAAGCCGATGTCGTGCTCGCCCCCGGCTACGAGGACGGCGTGATCGAGCGCCTCGTCGCCAAGCGCAAGAACACCCGGATCCTCACGGTGGCCACCCCCGAGGCCCTCCCGGCGCTCGCGCTGCGACAGATGGCCGACGGCTTCCTCGTGCAGCAGAACCACCGCTTCGATGCCGCACCCGACACCTGGCGTGTCGTCACCGAACGCCGACCCACCGATGCGGAACTCGCCGACGCCACCTTCGCCTGGCGAGTGTGTGGCCATGTCAGCTCCAACGCGATCGTCCTCGCGAAGGGCGGTGTCGCCTGGGGCATCGGCGCCGGCCAGCAGAACCGGGTCGAGTCGGGCGAGATCGCCGCATCCAAGGCCGCCGGGCGGGCCGAGGGCGGCGCCTGCGCGAGCGATGCGTTCTACCCGTTCCCCGACGGCATCCACGCCGCTGCGGATGCCGGCGCGGCGATCATCGTGCAACCGGGCGGGTCGGTCGGCGACGAGCAGACGATCGCCGCCGCCGACGAGCGCGGCGTCGCCATGGTGTTCACCGGCGAGCGGCAGTTCCTGCACTGAGGTGTCCGAGATGACCGACGAACCGTCCGAGACGACCCCGGAGAAGCCGGCGAAGGAAGCCAAGTCGATCGAGTGGGCCATGAAGGTCCAGGCCAGCCGCGCCGGTGGGGTGTTCTACTGGCTCGCCGTCCGGCTGTTGCGGCTCACGCTCATGCGGTACCTGCGGGTCCGCAAGGAAGGTACCCATCACCTGGCGACGGATGGTCCGGTGATCCTCGCCCCGGTGCACCGCAGCAACCTCGACTCGGTGCTCGTCGCGTGTTCCGCCAAGCGGCGGCTGCGCGCCATCGGCAAGGACTCCTTGTTCACCCATCCGATCTTCGCCTGGGTCAACTCGGCGCTCGGAGCGATCCCGGTGCGGCGGGGCGAGGCCGACCGACAGGCGATGAAGGCGTCGCAGGCGATCATCAGCGACGGCGCCATGATGATCGTCTTCCCGGAGGGCACCCGGCAGTCCGGGCCCCAGGTGCAAGGGGTCTTCGACGGAACGACCTATCTCGCCCAGAAGACCGGCGCACCGATCATCCCGATCGGCATCGGGGGTACCGAAGACGCGATGCAGAGCGGCTCGAAGGGCATCCGTCGAGTCCGTTGTTCGGTGGTCGTCGGCGAACCGATCCCCGCTCCGGTCGGCCGGATGAGTCAGCCCCAACGCCGCGAGTTCAGCGAGCGCGTGGTGGCCGAGCTCCAGACGGTGTTCGACCGGGCGATCGAACTCGCCGACGACGCAGAAACGTCCCCACATCGGGGGTCAGCCCTGCCCTAGACGGCTACGATCCGCCTCATGGCAGAGAAGATCACGATGCAGGACAACGGCACGCTCTCGGTGCCGGACAACCCGATCATTCCGTTCATCGAAGGCGACGGAACGGGGGTCGACATCTGGCCCGCCGCCAAACTCGTGCTCGACGCTGCGGCCGCGAAGTACGGCAAGACCATCGAGTGGATGGAGGTCCTCGCCGGCGAGAAGGCGTTCAACGAGACCGGCGACTGGCTGCCGCAGGACACGATCGACAACTTCGAGGAGTACCTGATCGGCATCAAGGGCCCGCTCACCACGCCCATCGGCGGCGGCTTCCGCAGCCTCAACGTCGCCATCCGCCAGATCATGGATCTCTACGTCTGCCTGCGCCCGGTGCGCTGGTTCACCGGAGTGCCGTCGCCGGTGAAGGAGCCCCAGCTCGTCGACATGGTGATCTTCCGCGAGAACACCGAGGACATCTACGCCGGTATGGAGGTCGAGGCCGGCACGCCCGAGGCCAAGCGCATGATCGAGCTCCTCCACGACGCCTACGGCTGGGAGATCCGCGAGGACTCCGGCATCGGCATCAAGCCCGTCTCCAAGACCGGCTCCCAGCGCCTGCAGCGGGCCGCCATCGAGTACGCCGTGCGCCGCAACCGCAAGCGGGTCCACTGGGTGCACAAGGGCAACATCATGAAGTTCACCGAGGGTGCCTTCCAGAAGTGGGGCTACGACCTCGTGCGCGAGGAGTTCTCCGACGTGGCCGTCGGCTGGGAGGACTGCGGCGGCGACCCCGGCGACAAGATCCTCGTCCAGGACGCCATCGCCGACATCGCCCTCC
>JBCCWI010000060.1:0-26112 GCA_039193795.1 Actinomycetota bacterium
GATGACCGGACGAGCTGTTCGGTGCGCTCGATCTCGAAGTCGTCGGGATGCAGGCGCACCGGGGTACCGCCGCCGGTTCGGGCGACCGCGTTGCGGAGCGTCTTCTCGAGGTGGAGGTTGAATCGGTCGCCGTCCTCGTAGGGCTTCGTGTCGAAGTCGCGTTCGTGGCCGGCGCCGGTCTGTTCGAGCTGATGCTTGCCGAGCGTGTCGGCCGACATGCGCTTGAAGAGCTCGTCGAGCGCCCCGTTGCCGATCTTGCGGATCGCCCGCGGCGTCAGCTCGTACTTGCCTTCCTTGTTCTCGATGAGGCCCTGCTCTTCGAGCAGCTTGGCCAGCTCGGCCATGCGTTCGAGCGACTCGGCCGACTCGTCGCCGAGCAACTCGCGGGCCCGGTCGATGTCGACCTCGGCGAGCGCGCCCGGGTTCGTCGCGCCGCGCAGGAGGTTGTCGAGCTGATCGATGTCGCCGAGTTCTCCCATCATGTCCATCGCCTGGGGCATGTCGAGCGGGTCCATGCCCTGGAAGTCGTAGGACTGCCCCCACCCCATCTGCGGGAACTGCTCGCGCAGGTTGTCGGCGAGCTGTTGCATCTGGAAGTTGAGGTCCATGTCCTCCATGAGCTGGTTGCTGAGCTCCTGGAGTTGCTGACGCTGCTCGGGTGTCATCGAGTTGAGCATCTGCTGGGCCTGGGCCATGCGCTGGGCCATGACCTCGAGCAGTTCGTCGAGCGTCTGGGGGTTCTCGGGGAAGAAGTCGCCGTAGCGCTCCATGAACCCCTCGAAGTCGGGCTCCTGGCCGTTGGCACGCTGCTCGAGCATCTGGTTGAGCTCGGCCATCATGTCCTTGAGGCGCTGCATGTCTTCGGGCGACATGTCGTTGATGCCCTCGGCGATCTGATCGAGCTGCTGCTGCATCAGCTGTTCGCGGAGCTGATCCATCAACTCCTCGAACCGCTCGCGGGCCTCGGGGCTCTCGAAGTCGTAGTTCTGCAACCCCTTCACCTGGCCGGCGAGATCGGGCGGGAGCATGTCGAGCTCCATGTTCTTCATCGCCGCGGTGTCGGACTGCAACTGCTGTTGGCGGTCGTCGCCCGCCTCGCCGTCGCCGCGCTGGGCGAGGTCGTCGAGGGCCTTGCGTTCGGTCTCGACGACGTCACGCAACGAGTCGGCGATGTCGTCGTAGACCCCGCCGAGGTTGTGGTCCTCGAGGATCTCGCGCCGCCGGTCGCGGAGGCGCTGCATCATGTCGCGGATGCCCTCCATGTCGCGACCGTCGCGATCCATCAACCCGTTCTGCATCATCTGGCGCAGGGCCGAGTTGACGTCGCCGTGGTACAGCAGTTCGTCGGCCATCTCGCCGAAGAGGTGGTCGGCGTCCAGGTCGAACCCGGTCTGGGTTCCGTCCCAGCGGGAGTAGGTGAAGTGCGCAGGCTCGCGCCGGCGGCGGTGACGGCGACGAGAGAAGACCATGATCGGAATGTAGTGCCGGCCCCACCGTCTGTGCATGACGCGGCCGAGACGGCGGCGAGGGTGTGCGTGGTGGCGGCGAGACCGAGCCTGTTAACGTTCGCTAACCATGTCCTCGACCGCCCTCTCCTCGCAGCCCTCGGCCGATCCCCCCGACCAGGCGACCGACGGCGGCACCGCGCGGCGCCCCGCGAACCGTCGGGAGCTGATCCTGGAGGCCGCGGTCGACCTGTTCCACGAACGGGGCTACCCGGCGACGAGCGTCGACGACATCGGCCAGGCCGTCGACGTCTCCGGGCCGGCGATCTACCGCCACTTCTCCTCCAAGGAGGAGATCCTGGTCGAGGCGATCAAGCTCGCAGCCGACGAGGTCCACGCGGTCAACGGGCGGGCCCGGGCCGAGACCTCCGACCCACGTCGGCTGCTCGCCGGCTACATCCGCGCCTACACCGATGTCGCCCTCGAACGGTCGGCGCTGATCGCGGTCTGGACCCGCGAGGCCCGCCATCTCAGTCACGAACGCCGCTCCCCGATGAGCCGCCGCCTCCGCAGCTGGAGCAACGAGTGGGTCGACGCGTTGCGCGACGCCCGACCCGATCTCGGGGTCGACGACGCCCGCCTCCTGGTCACCGCCGCGATCGGCATGATCACCAGCGTCGCCACCGGACCCGAGCGCCACGAACCCGAGGTCGACCTCGCCGCGTCGGTCACCTCGATGGCACTGGCGACGCTCGACGCGCCGCTCACCCGACCCGACGCGACCTGATCGGAGCGATCGATGCCGCTGAATCCCGACGCCGTCGGAACGACCGGGCCCGAGAACGAGATCCGGTGGAGTTCCCAGGACAGTCTGCTGTACGCCCTCGGCGTCGGCGCCGGCCAGACCGACCCGACCGGCTCCGAGCTCGAGTTCACGACCGAGAACACCGCCGACACCGCCCAGCGGGCGTTCCCCACGCAGGCGGTCGTGCTGGGCGGCGGTGGTGGGGTCGACTTCGGTGACTTCAACCTCGCGGCCCTGCTCCACGGCGAACATCACGTGACCCTCCACCAGACCCTCCCTCCCGAGGGTTCGGGGATCGGTCGTGGCCGCGTCGCCGCCATGTACGACAAGGGGAAGGCCGCGCTCGTCGTCCTCGAGACCGAGGTCCGCGACCACGACGGGGCGCCGATGTGGACCACCCGGTCGGGTCTGTTCATCTCGGGTGAGGGCGGCTGGGGCGGCGACCGGGGTCCGGCGTCGGAGTGGACACGTCCCGAGCGCGACGCCGACACCGTCCACGGTTTCGACACCCGCACCGACCAGGCGCTGCTGTATCGCCTCAACGGCGACCGCAACCCGCTGCACACGGACCCTTCGTTCTCCGCCCTCGCGGGGTTCGAGACGCCGATCCTGCACGGCCTCTGCACCTACGGGGTGACCGGTCGTGCGCTCCTGCACGCCCGCTGCGGTGGCGATCCGGACCGATTCGGGTCGATGGGCGGGCGCTTCAAGTCGCCGGTGATCCCCGGCGAACGACTCGACGTGCACATGTGGGACCTCGACGATCGGGTCCTGTTCCAGACCCGGGTCGGGGACCGGGTCGTCTTCGACAGCGGTGTCTTCACCCTCCGCTGACTTCCTCAAGGGGGTCACCGCATCGGCGGTGTCGGCCGAGGGGGTCGCGCCCGCCGCCGACTGGTCGACGTGGGAGCGCGACGGCCGAGCACCACGCTCCAACGACGGTGCCGGGGTACTCACCGACTTCCGCGACGACCTGCGACAGTTCGCCGCGCTCGGATGCAACGCGTGGCGGCTGACCATCGAATGGGCCCGGGTCGAGCCCGAACCGGGGAAGGTCGACCACGATGCGATCGACGTCTACCGCGACGTCCTCGCGTTCGCGAGGGACGCCGGCCTCCGCAACTGGCTCACCCTCCAGTCGACCACCCTGCCGGGTTGGTATCTCGACGACGAGGGCGGACACCGCGACGCGATCGCCCGCGGCCGGTTCTGGCAGCGCCACGTCGACCGGGTCGCCGAAGCGCTCGACGAGTTCGCCGACGGCTTCGTCCCCATCGACGATCCGGTCGGATGGGCGGTGCGGGGCTACGGCCTCGGCACCCGTCCCCCCGGCCGCCGCGACCGGGTCGTCCTACGCGAGGCGATCGAGGGGGCGATCCTCGCGACCCACGACGCCGTCCGGCTCCTCACCTCGGGACACCAACCCGTCATGACCGCGTGGCGAGCCGACCCGATCCACGCGGTCGCCGACGACGACGGACGCATCTCGGTCGAGTCGGCTCAGGCCGCTCGAGGGTGGGAGAACCTGTTCTGGTGCTGGCTGCGGGCCCACGCCAACGGGGTGATCGAACTCGACGGGCGGGCACCGGTCGACGTGCCGCTGTTCGTCAACGCCGTCGATCACGTCGGCATCGTGCACGACCACCCGGTGGGGGTCGGGCCCGACGGCGGCTTCCACCCGTGGCCGGCGGGCGCCCGCGCGGGCGGCGCCGGGCTCGCCCCGGAGCCCGACGAGCTGGCCGAGGCGATCCATCGCACGTGCGAGACGCTGCCCGACCACTCGGTGGTCGTCGCCGGACATGGGGTCAACACCGACGACGAAGCCTGGCGCGAGCACCTGCTCGCACGGTCCCTCGACCATGTACGCGAGGCCCATCACGACGTCGGACTCGCCGGCTACTTCCACGACAGTGGCGTCGACGGCTACGACTGGAAGCTCGGCTTCGCCCGCCCCCGCGGCCTCCTGGCCCGAGACCGGTCGCGCAAGGCGGCGGCCGACACGTTCGAGGGCTGGTCGACCGGAGCCGGCGACCGTTGAACGCCGCACGTTGCAGCGAATGACATCGGTGTGGTTTGCTGTGACTGTGGAAAACACGGCGGCATCACACAGCAACCGAGATGAGACTCTTGCTGAGTTCTTCGAGCGGGCGAAGTCCTCGGCGCCAAGCGCTTCCAACGCCTCGACCGCGGCGGTGGTTGCTGCGATCCGAGCAGATCGCGACGCCACGAACTCCTAGCCAGACCCTCGCCGCATGCTGGTCGTCGCAGACGCGTCACTACTCGTCGAGACGTTGACCAAGGCCGGGGAGGAGGGCGACCACTACCGGGCCTGGCTGGTCGATCTTGCGGACGGCGAACAGATCGAGATTCTCCACAACCTCACCCAACTTGAGTTCATCAGCGCACTACGGAAGCTGAACGCATCCGGTTCGATCGATGACGACTTGGCACGCCATGCCATCGACATGTTCGTTCAACTTCCAGCGAAGCGCCGCAGTGTGACGCAGCCGATGGCGCGCCGGATCTGGGAACTGCGCCAAAACGTGACCGCCTACGATGCTTCGTATGTCGCGCTCGTCGAACGACTGATGGCTGAGGAACGCAGGTCGGATGTCGTACTGGCCACGCTCGATCAGCGGCTTGCAGCCGCTCCAGGGCTGAGCGTGAGAATCGTCACCCCACTGGACTGAGAGCTGACATGCGACGCTCAGCCGCGGCTGCGGAACTGGGCGCGACCGGCGACCGCATCCTTGTTGAGCCGCTTGGCGAGATGCAGACCCTCGAGCACCAGCTCACAGGCGCTCGCGACCATGGCGGGCGAGCCCGGCTCGTCCTCGTCGGCGAGCAACGCCTGGACCGGCGCCGACAGGGCCGGCACCTTCTCCACGAGCGAGACGTAGGCGGCGTCGGTGACGTCCTCGCCCGTGTCGACCACCAGCTCACCGTCGAATGCGTCGACGACGGCACGATGGGTGTCGGGCGGGACCCGGTCCTTGAAGACCTGCAGCACCCCGGCCCGCACGAGACCGGCGAGGATCTCACCGTCGCGGCCCTCGTCGAGCGTCTCGATCTCGACCTTGCCGCTGGTCGACGCCGGCAGCGCCTCGAGATCGACGATGCGCGGCACGGCGGTGGTCTCACCGGCGCGGAGCGCCCGCCGAACCGAGTTGGCGATCATGATTTCGAAGTTCGAGATCGACAGCCGGACCGACACACCGGACCGCTGGGCGATCTGCTGACTGCGCCGGGCTGCGTGGGTGACCGACGCGACGATCTCGGTCATGAACGACGGCACCGCGAGGTCGAAGCCTTCGCTGACCGAGGTGTCGGCCTCCTGCTCGATGATCGCGACCTCGGTCTCGACGTCGAGCGGGTAGTGGGTACGGATCTGGCTGCCGAAGCGATCCTTGAGCGGGGTGATCAGGCGCCCGCGGTTGGTGTAGTCCTCCGGGTTGGCCGAGGCGACGAGGATGACGTCGAGCGGGAGACGGACCTTGTGGCCACGGATCTGGACGTCGCGCTCCTCGAGCACGTTGAGCAGACCGACCTGGATCCGCTCGGAGAGATCGGGCAGCTCGTTCATGGCGAAGATGCCGCGGTTGGTGCGGGGCACCAGGCCGTAGTGCAGGGTCAGCTCGTCGGAGAGGTAGCGACCCTCGGCCACCTTGATCGGGTCGACCTCGCCGATGAGGTCGGCGATCGACGTGTCGGGGGTGGCCAGCTTCTCGCCGAAACGGTCGTCGCGGTGCACCCACGTGATCGGCGTGGCGTCGCCGTGTTCGGCGACGAGCTCGCGGGCATGGCGCGAGATCGGGTTGTACGGATCGTCGTTGATCTCGGATCCGGCGACGATCGGCAACCACTCGTCGAGCAGGTCGGTCAGGCCACGGATCATGCGGGTCTTCGCCTGCCCTCGCTCGCCGAGGAAGATGATGTCGTGGCCGGCGAGCAGCGCATTCTCGAGCTGCGGGTTCACCGTGCTCTCGTATCCGAGTACCTCGGGGAACAGCGGCTCGTCGTTTCGGATCTTCTCGATGGCGTTGCGCCGGAGCTCCTGGCGCAGCGGGACCGACTCCCAGCCACTCGCCATCAGCGCACCGATCGTCTCTGCCGCGGGGGTCTCGGATCTCGACATGGGCGGGACCCTACACGCGGGCCCCGAACCATCCCAGAGCGGGGCGACCACCGACTCGACGCGACCCGGCGCGGGCACGATGGTGGGCTCCGATCGACCGGCTTCGGTAGCGTTCGGGAATGGATCTGTCCGGCACCTGGCGCGCCGCGCCCGCTCGCGAGGAGCTGCGCCGGACCTTCCACGAGCCGGCGCTCGACGACCGTGACTGGTCCGAGGTCCAGGTGCCCGGCCACTGGGCGAACACCCCGGGCCTCGCCAACGAACGCGCCGTGCTGCACCGCCGACGCTTCCGCATGGACCCGATCGAAGACGGTCGCCGCCGTTGGATCACGCTGCACGGCCTCGCGCAACAGGGTGACGTCTGGTTGAACGGTGCCTATGTCGGCGACACCGACGGCTACTTCGTGCCGCACCAGTTCGAGATCACCCACCTGATGGGTGAGGGCCGCGACCACCTCCTCGCGGTCGACGTCACCGTGCCCACGTTCGGCGATCCCGACGAGCGCTCGAACCTGATGGGCGCGATCCTCGACCCCGAACTGTCGGGCGCGGCCGGCCGCAACCCCGGCGGGCTCTGGCGCACCGTCACCATCCACGACTCCGGCTCGACCGCCATCCAGCACTTCCGCACGGTGTGTGTCGACGCCAACAGCGCTCGAGCCCGCCTCGCGCTGCGGTGCGTGTTCGATCATCCCGACGGCGGGCCCGTCGTGTTGCGCACGCGTGTCGCCGGGGTCGATCACGAGTTCCGCCATCCCGCCGCCGTCGGCGAGAACCGGGTCGAGTGGTCGATCGACGTCCCCGAGCCCGAGCTCTGGTGGCCCCACTCGATGGGCGACCAGCCCCTCCACGACCTCAGCTGTGAGCTGGTCGTCGACGGCACCGTGCACGACCGACGAGACGTCCGAACGGCATTCCGCACCGTCCGGATGCGGGACTGGAGCCTGTCGGTCAACGGGGTCCGTCTGTTCGCCAAGGGCATCGTGATGTTGCCGACCACGCCCCGCCCCGGCGATGCCTCGGACGTCCAGGTCGCCGCCGATGTGAAGGCCGCCCACGACGCCGGGCTCGACCTCATCCGCCTGGTCGCCCATGTCGCTCATCCCGCCGTCTACGAGACCGCCGACGAGCTGGGCATGTTGCTCTGGCAGGAGATGCCGATCCGCGGCGTGATGGCGCGCGGGATCCGCGGGCAGGCGGTGCGTCAGGCGCGGGAGATGGTCGACCTGCTCGGCCACCATCCCTCGGTGGCGGTCTGGTGCACCCACGACGAGCCCTTCAAGCGCCCCCAGAGTCCCCAGGTCACGCCGCCCGTGATCGGCCAGCAGCGCCCGTCGTGGAACCGCGCCGTGCTCGACACCTCCGTGCGACGGGTCCTGCAACGCACCGACGGGTCGCGGCCGGTGGTGATCCACACCGCGGTGCCGCCCCATCTCCCCCAGCTCGACGGCACCACCAGCCACCTGTGGTTCGGATGGCACGACGACGACGCCCGCGATCTCGGCCCCGCCCTCGCTCGCATCCCCCGGATGGGCCGATTCGTGACCGCCTTCGGCGCGGCCACGGTCGCCGAAGACCTGCCGGAGCTGACGAGTGCCCGCTGGCCGGCGCTGAACTGGGATGCGGTCGCCACCGCGGTCGGGGGCCACACCGAGTCGCTGCAGCACCTCGTGCCGCCGCGACTCGTCGACGACGGCCCGGCGTGGGCGAAGCTGACCGGGCAGGCCCAGGCGGAGCTGATCAAGACCACGATCGAGACGTTGCGTCGGGTCAAGTACCGCCCGACCGGCGGGTTCTGCCTCTTCTACCTGGCCGACCCGAGCCGATCCGGCGGATTCGGGGTGTTCGACCACGAGCGCCGGGCCAAGCCGGCCTGGCCGGTCCTGGTCGATGCCTGCCGCCCGGTCATCGTGGTCGCCGACCCACTCCCGTGGTCGATGAGTGTGGGCGACCGCGCCCTCCTCGACGTGCACGTCGTCTCGGACCTCCACGACGCCCTGATCGACGGCGTGGTCACCGTGACCGTGACCCATGCCGACCACACGTCGACCACCCAACGCTTCGGCGGCCCGGTCGGGCCCGACACGGTGGAGCACATCACGACGGTCGCGGTCGACGCCCACTTCCCCGGCGAACTGGTGGTCGATCTGGCCTTCGAGGCCGTCGCTGCGTCGGGGCCGATCGCCACCGTCAACCGGTACCGCACCCACGTCGGCTGAACCCCGCCGCATCGGCGCGGAAATTGGCCCGCCGCCCGTGTGTGCCCGCTCCGGTCGAGGCAAGTACCTTTGTGAAACGTCGGACGTCCACGAAGGAACTACTCACCAATGGCGCAGACGATGCCTCGCAGCACCGACCATTCGGTTCCGCCGATCCGCCGCCGCGCACCCGAGCTGCCCTGGCCGCTGAACCTCTACCAGACCGCGATCGGCAAGAAGTACGCGATGGCGATCACCGGGGTGGGCCTCCTCGGCTTCGTAGTCGTGCACATGATCGGCAACCTCCACCTGTACGAGGGCCCCACGGAGGTGCACGAGTACGCCGAGGCGCTCCGTGAGCTCGGCGGCCACCTCGTGCCTCGCGAGTTCGTGCTGTGGGTGCTGCGGCTCGGGCTGCTCGGCATGTTCGTCGTGCACATCCACGCGGCCTATTCGCTGAGCCGCATGAACGGCAAGGCCAACCAGGCCTACGCCGGCAGCCGCGACTACATCGCCGTCAACTTCGCCAGCCGCACGATGCGCTGGACCGGCCCGATCATCCTGCTCTACCTGCTGTGGCACATCGCCGACCTCACGCTCGGCTGGACCTCCGACGCCGGGGCGACCAACGGCGACTTCGTCTACGGCGACGTCTACAACAACGTCTACATCTCGCTGAGTGTCTGGTGGATCACCGCGATCTACGTCGTCGCCAACATCGCGCTCGCGATCCACATCTTCCACGGCGCCTGGTCGATGTTCCAGACGCTCGGAATCAACAACCCCAAGTACAACAACTTCCGCAAGAACTTCGCCCGCGGTCTCGCCGGCATCATCTTGATCGGCAACCTGAGTTTCCCCCTCTCGGTGAACCTCGGTCTGATCGACCTCGATGGCCACACGCCCGGGCAGTACTCCATCGAGGAGGGTGAATGATGGTCACACTCGACGCCAAGATCCCCGAAGGTCCCATCGAAGAGAAGTGGGACAACCACAAGTTCGACGTGAAGTTGGTCAACCCGGCCAACAAGCGCAAGTTCGAGATCATCGTGGTCGGCACCGGCCTCGCCGGCGCGTCGGCCGCGGCCTCGCTCGCCGAGCTCGGCTACAACGTCAAGGTCTTCACGTTCCACGACTCGCCCCGTCGTGCCCACTCGATCGCCGCCCAGGGCGGCATCAACGCGGCGAAGAACTACCGCAACGACGGCGACTCGGTCTACCGCCTCTTCTACGACACCGTGAAGGGCGGCGACTACCGAGCCCGCGAGGCCAACGTGTACCGCCTCGCCCAGGTGTCGGTCGACATCATCGACCAGTGCGCCGCCCAGGGCGTGCCGTTCGCCCGCGAGTACGGCGGTCTACTCGCCAACCGCTCCTTCGGCGGTGCGCAGGTGAGCCGCACCTTCTACGCCCGGGGTCAGACCGGTCAGCAGCTGCTGCTCGGCGCCTACCAGGCGCTCGCCGGCGCCATCAAGAGCGGCAAGGTCACCCTCTACAACCGCTCCGACGTGCTCGACATCGTCACCAAGGACGGCGAGGCGAAGGGCATCATCGCCCGCGACATGCTCACCGGCGAGGTCCACGCCCACTCGGCCCACGCCGTCGTGTTGGCGACCGGCGGGTACGGCAACGTCTACTACCTCTCGACCAACGCGATGGCGTCCAACGTGACCGCCGCGTGGCGAGCGCACCGCAAGGGCGCCCTGTTCGCCAACCCCTGCTACACCCAGATCCACCCGACCTGCATCCCGGCGTCCGACGAGTTCCAGTCGAAGCTGACGCTGATGTCGGAGTCGCTGCGAAACGACGGCCGAATCTGGGTCCCGCGCGACCGCGACGAAGCGCGCGCTGTCGCCGACATCCCCGAGGACGACCGGTACTACTACCTCGAGGAGAAGTACCCGTCGTTCGGCAACCTCGTGCCACGCGACGTGGCCAGCCGCAACGCCAAGACGGTCGTCGACGAGGGCCGCGGCGTCGGCCCCCTCAAGAACGGCGTCTACCTCGACTTCGCGGCGGCGATCGCCCGCGACGGCGAGCAGGCCGTCCGGGAGCGCTACGGCAACCTCTTCGACATGTACGAGCGCATCACCGGCGAGGATCCCTACTCGGTGCCGATGCGCATCTACCCCGCCACCCACTACACGATGGGTGGCCTCTGGGTCGACTACAACCTGATGACCACCATCCCGGGGCTCTACGCCCTCGGCGAGGCGAACTTCTCCGATCACGGCGCCAACCGGCTGGGCGCGTCGGCGCTCATGCAGGGTCTCGCCGACGGCTACTTCGTGCTGCCGTACACGATCGGCGACTACCTGGCCCCGCAGCTCGGCGACGCGCCGCTCGCCACCGACGATCCGGCCTTCACCGAGGCGGTGGCCGCGATCGACGACAAGACCCGGCAGTGGACCTCCAAGACCGGCACCCACGGCGTCGAGCACTACCACCGCGAGCTCGGCAAGATCGTCTGGGAGTACTGCGGCATGGCCCGCAACGAGAACGGCCTCGAGAAGGCGCTGTCGGAGATCCCCGCGCTGCGTGAGGAGTTCCGCAAGAACGTGAAGGTGCTCGGCAGCCCCGACGGCATCAACACGATGCTCGAGAAGGTCAACCGCGTCGACGACTTCATGGAGTTCGCCGAGCTGAAGGTCCGCGACGCGCTGCACCGCAACGAGAGCTGCGGTGGCCACTTCCGTGAGGAGTCCCAGACCGAGGAGGGTGAGGCGCTGCGCGACGACGACAACTTCGCCTACGTCGGCGCCTGGGAGTGGAACGGTGCCGACGAGGCCCAGACCCTCCACAAGGAAGACCTCGAGTTCGAATACGTGAAGCTGACCCAGCGCAGCTACAAGTGAGCCGGCCAGTCAGGAACAACGAGACCACGCAACCATGAGCAATATCCTGAACCTCAAGCTGAAGATCTGGCGCCAGGACGGGCCCTGGGCCCAGGGCGAGTTCCTCGAAGTCGATGCCCACGGCATTCCCGAGGACGCGTCCTTCCTCGAGATGCTCGACGTCGTCAACGAGCGGCTGATCGCCGACGACGTCGAGCCGGTGACGTTCGGCCACGACTGCCGCGAGGGCATCTGCGGCACGTGCGGCGTGATGATCAACGGCCAGGCCCACGGGCCGGAGAAGGCGACCGCCACCTGCCAGCTCCACATGCGCAAGTTCAACGACGGCGACGAGATCGTCATCGAGCCGTGGAAGGCCACCTCCTTCCCGGTGCTGAAGGACCTCATGGTCGACCGCCGGGCGTTCGACCGGATCGTCGAGGCGGGCGGCTACATCTCCGCCCCGACCGGCACCGCGCCCGACGCCAATGAGATCCCGATCCCCAAGGAGGTCGCGGACACGTCGATGGATGCGGCCGCGTGCATCGGCTGCGGCGCCTGCGTCGCCGCCTGCCCGAACTCCGCGGGCCAGCTCTTCACCTCCGCCAAGCTCCATCACCTCAACACGCTGCCCCAGGGCCAGCCCGAGCGCTGGAAGCGCACCGAGGCGATGGTGGAGACGATGGAGGACTTCTTCGGCTCGTGCACCAACCACGGCGAGTGCGCCGAGGCGTGCCCGAAGGAGATCTCGCTGGACTTCATCGCGTTCATGAACCGCGACTATGTGAAGTCCAAGATCAAGAACCGCAGCCTGGTCAGCAAGCGCTGATCGCCCGTTCTCCGGATCGCAGCGTCGAGCGGCCGGCCCTCCGGGGTCGGCCGTCGGCGTTTTCGACGGCACCGGCACCGCCGCGTCGGGCGATCTCTTTCGTGTTCACATTCACGATCGCCCACGCTGCGAGGTCTTCGTTGACGAGGTGCCCCATCGGCGCGAACGTGACAAGGGTCACACCAGCAGCGGGTTCCGCTCGATGCACTCGCCTCGAACCCGTCGTGACCCGAAGGGAGGTCGGCACCGCTTCATCACACACCCGATCCGCCAACCGTGGTGTGTGGTCGACCACCGCCGAACGGCCGAGCGGATCCTGAGCCGAGACCGGTCCCACGAGCTTCTTGCACCCACGGTTCCTTTCGGGTTCCACGGAGAAGCATCAGCGGACGGAGTCCAGGGGACGGATCCGTGGATGACCACCGACCTTCGTGGACGAGGCGTCCCTGCCCCGGGACGTCTCGTTCGCGTCAGGCCGGCGGCTGCGCTCCGGCGGCGTGGAGGTGTTCGAGCAGCGCCGGACGAAGCGCGGCGAGGAGTGGTGCGGGCGTCTCGTGTCCGAGGCCTTCGACCTCGATCAGGGCCGCGCCGTCGATCCCCGACGCCAACGCCCGACCGTGCTCGACCGGGAGCACCGGGTCGGCGGTGCCGTGGACGACGAGCGTGGGCTGGCGGATCTCGTGGAGACGGTCGACCCGGCTCGGCGAGCCGTACGCCGCCGCGCCGTGACCCGACTCGGGCTGCCATCCGGTGAGGAGTTCCGCCCGAGCGAGCAACGCCGCCTCGGCGCGGTCGAACGGGAACGCATCGCCGGCCAACAACGCGCCGAGTTCGACCAGCCAGTCGATCCGGCCCGGCTGATCGTCGGGAGGCCCGGCGAACAGGCGCCGAACCATCGTGTCGACGAACGCTTCGTCGGGACCGGGCAGCCGCTCGTCGTCCACGCCCGGGGTCGACCCGATCAGGGTCAACGAACGGACGCGGTCCGGGTGATCGAGGGCGGCCACCTGCGCGACCATGCCGCCCATGGCCCGACCGATCAGATGAGCGCTGGGGCGTTCGAGACGGTCGAGCAGGCCCACCAGGTCGTCGACGAGATCATCGAGGAGGTAGCCGGCGTCGGGACCCAACGTCGTCGAGCGCCCACAGTCGCGGTGATCGAAGCGGATCACCTCGAAGCCGTCGGCGACCAGATCGTCGACGAAGACGGGATGCCACCGGAAGCCGGGCGAATCGGCACCTGCCAGCAACACGATCGGCTCGCCGGAGCCGACGACGTCGACCCAGAGTTCGACCGGACCGATCCGCATCGGTTCGCCTCGATCGACGTCGCGTGCCGCGTTGGTCATCGAGGCGAACGGTACCGTTGGCCCCCGTGTTCCCCAAGATCGGTGCCCAACTCGTCCGCGGCTTTCTCATGGGAGCGGCCGACGTCGTCCCCGGCGTGTCGGGCGGAACCATCGCCCTCATCGTCGGCATCTACGAGAAGCTGATCGAGCAGGTTCGGGCAGGTGCCCGCGCGCTCGGGGCCCTCGCGAAGGGCGACGTCCGCAGCTTCTGGAGTCGGGTGATCGGACTCGACTACCTCTTCCTCGTCCCGCTCGCGGTCGGCGTGTTGCTGGCCGTGGGCGGGCTGGCCTCGGTCCTCGAGACCCAGCTCGAGGAGAACCCCGAGGAGATGGCCGGGCTGTTCTTCGGCCTCGTTGCCGGTTCAGTGCTGATCGGCTGGGACCTGATCAAGCAACGGACCAGCACCCACTTCGCGATCGCCGTGGTCGTCGCCATCGCGGTGTTCTTCCTGCTCGGCTTCCAGTCGGGCCCGATCGCCGACCCGAGCCCCGGCGTCTTCGTCGGGGCCGGCGCACTCGCGATCTGCGCCATGATCCTCCCCGGCATCTCCGGCTCGTTCATCCTCTTGATGATCGGCATGTACGCGGCGGTGATCGGCGCGGTCGACGACCGGGCGTTCGGCGACATCGCCATGGTCGGGATCGGCGCCATCGTCGGCCTCGCCCTGTTCTCCACCTTCCTCGGTTGGCTCCTCGATCACCACGGCGACACGGTCATGGCGGCGATGGTCGGGCTGATGCTGGGTTCGCTCCGAGTGCTGTGGCCGTGGCCGAACGGCGTCGGGGTGATCAGCGAGAACGAGGACGAGGTGATCGACGGCACCGGGCTCGAGTGGCCCGCCGGAGACGAGATCCTGGGCCCGGTCGCGCTGGGCGTCGTCGGCTTCGTCCTCGTGATGGCGATCGCGCAGGTCGGCAAGCGCTTCGAGAGCTGACGGTCAGGGCAGCTCGGCCCAGCCGGGTCGGTTGCTCATGATCCACCCCCGGATCTCCGGCGACGGCTGACCGGGCCAGTGCACGGCGATCCGGGTCTGGGCATCGAACCCGGGCGTCAGCGGACTGAGCCGGGGCCAGCGGCCGTCCCATCGACGCCGGCGCACCCCGACCGCGTCGATCTCCCACTCCCCCGCTCCGACCAGCACCTCGCCGCGGACCGTCACCTCGTGTTCGAAGCCGTCGTCATGCTCGTCGGGGGCCGCCGCGGCCTCGACGTCGAGGTCCAGACCGACGGGCGTGCGATCTCCGAAGACGTCGGGCGTGAGGGTCTCGGCCGGATCGACCGCCAGCCCGAAGGCCTCCAGCCCGATCGTCCACTGCTCGACCGGGGTCTCGCACACGAAGTCGGTCCAGATCCCCGGCGCCCGGAACTCGAAGGCGTTCGACACCAGCGGGAGTTCCCAGTCGAGCACCACCACCGGATCCTGGCCGCGCTGATGCACCACGGCGAGGAACCAGGTGGCACCGACACTCGGCCGGACCGAGACCCGCAGCAGCCCCGCCAGCTCCTGATGCCGGTCGACCCATTCGATGTCGATGGTGTCGTCGAGGCCGGGGTGCGGATGTCCCGGGTCGGCGCCGTCGTGATCGATCACGTGCGCTCCTCCCTCGGCAGCGCGACGACGACCGACCCGGCGATGCGATCGTGCAACCCTCGCCCCGACGCGGGGATCACGAAGCTGAGCACCAGCACGAGCACGACGACGCCTCCGAAGGCACCGAAGGCGACCGGTGCGCCGTACAGCACCAAGGCGCGGGCGATCGCCCGGCTCCAGGGCATACGGGCGGTCGGCTCGACCGTGCGGAGTCGGAGCCCGAGCAGGGCCTTCCCCAGGGTCGCGCCCTTCCAGACCGTCGGGACGACCTCGTAGGCGCCGATGGTGACGATGACGAACACCAGCGATCGGCCCTCGGTCACATCGATCTGCAGTGGCTGTCGGCCGAACGGGTCACCCCCGAGGAGGCGCTGGTCGATCTCGACCAACACGAACCCGAGCAGCCACATGAGGGTGATCGCGTCGACGACGCGGGCACCCAGGCGATGGCGGACGGCCGCGGGGGTGGGCAAGGTGTCCACGAGCGCCGAGGGTAGGCGGAACCCGACCACTCGGCCACGCCGGCCTGGGGGTCGGGCGGCCGGCGGCCGTACCCTGATGGCGTGGCAACGTTCTTGACCGACGCCTGGTTCGCGGAGCTGGAGACGAGGGCGGCGAACGCCACGCCCCCGAGCGACATGAGCTTCGCCCTCGAGCAGGTGATCGACGGCGACGCCGAGGTCCGTTGGCAGGTGCGGATCGCCGACGGCGCCGTGCGGATCGCGCGCGATTCGACCGACGAGGCGGACGTGCGCATCCGAACCGATCAGGCCACGGCGACGGGGATCCACGCCGGCGAGATCTCCGCCCAACGGGCCTTCCTCGACGGGCGACTCCGCATCGGCGGTGACGTGCAGTCGCTCATGGCTCACCGTGAGGTCCTGACCGAGCTCGGGCTCGGCCTGGCCTGATCACTTCAGGAACTTGCTCGTCGTGTTGTCGGCAAGCACCTTGCCGCCGGTCTGACACGTCGGGCAGTAGGCGACGGTGTATCGCCGGTACTCGACCGATCGGATCTCGTCGCCACACACCACGCACGGGAAGCCCACCCGGTGGTGGACGTTGTTGGGCCGATCGGCGGACTTGCCGATGTCGGCCAGGGTGCGCTCGTGCTCGATCGACGCCGCGATGACCGACTGCATGGCCTCGTGGAGCCGATCGATCTCGTCGTCGTCGAGCTTCGTGCTCATGGCGAACGGCGACAGCATCGCCGTGTGCAGGATCTCGTTGGCCAGGAGTCGGCCGATGCCGGCCACGTGGCCCTGACGGCGCAGGAACCCGTGGATGCGGGCGTTGTCCTGTTGGAGGATCTCGGCCAGCTGGTCTCGGGACACGGTGTTGGCGTCGGGGCCGAGACCGGTCAACGGGTCGACGCCCTCGGTCTCGCCCGCCACGAGCCAGACACCGGCCTTGCGTTCGGTCCCGGCCTCGGTGAGCAGCAGCGCGCCGCCGTCGGCGAACTCCCACCGAGCCATGCCCCCGCGCGGCTTCTTCGCCCGCTTGGGATCAGGCCGAAGTCGACCGCCCTGCATGAGGTGCACGACATAGGTGTGGTCGCCGCCGAAGGTCATCGTGAGGTACTTGCCGCGATGGCCGGTGGCGGTCAACACCATCCCGTGGGTGTCGCGCGGGTTGGGGTCGAACGTCTTGAGCGCGGTCAGGTGGAGCGCTCGGAAGGCGCTCAGCTCGGCACCGGCGAAGTCATCGGCGAGCCGCTCCGCGTGGGCGGTGATCTCGGGCAGCTCCGGCACTGCGTCAGAATCCTCCGCCCGGTGACCCGCTCGCCGAGCCGCCACCGCGGAGCAACAACAACGCCCCGGGGAGCACGAGAACCGAGGTCATGATCGCTCCGCCCACGAAGGAGCCCCACGTGATGAAGTCGCGATCGACGAACAGCGGGACGTTGGAGACGAGGGCGAGGGCCACGTTCGCACCGGCGAGCAGCGCCGCGATCGAGCGGGAGCCGGGGTTTCCGGAGACGAGGGCCATGACGGCGAACACCGCCGTGGCCGCCAGCATCAGCGCCGGGATCGACACGAACCCCCAGAAGCCACCCGACTCGTCGAACAGCTGGTGCAGGTGCAGGAGATCCTCGAACAGCAGGCCGTCGGACACGGGCGACTCGACGTCGGAGCCGGCCAGGAAGACCGACCCGTAGGCCGAGGAGAACACCTCCTCCACCCGGTTGTCGAGGCCCGTGCCGACGAACCGATCGTTGAAGTACGGGTTCAGCTCGAACGGCTGCCGCGCCTTGTAAATCCGGTAGAGGCCGCCCAGCGCCCAGATCAACAGCAACGTCGCGCCGACCACCCACGACGGTGCCGGGCCGGACGACATCGTCGTCGAGACGACGGCGGGCGTGGCCGTCGCCCCCATGTCGATCGCCGGGGCCGACGGGGCGGGAGGTGGTGGTGATGCGGGGGCCACCGGCTCGGCGGCCGGGGGTGGGACGGCTGCGGGCGGGGGCGTGGGTTCGGGCTCCGGCTCGAGGTGCTCGGTCCACGCCGATCCGTCCCAGTAGCGGCGGCGTTCACCGCCGCGCGGGTCTGCGTACCAGCCTGCCGCCGGGCCCGTGCCGTCCGCCATGTGCGCGTCCTTCCGTCGCCTCGCGGGAACCTACCACGGGCGGTCTGGGCGGAGCCCGGGCGACGGAAGCGGGCAGCGGCGCGGCCGGGAGTCGCCGCTCGAGATCAGATCAGGCCGAGGCTGGCGACGGTGTCGCGTTCCTCGCCCAACTCTGCGACCGTCGCGTCGATCCGACCCTGGGAGAAGGCATCGATCTCCAGCCCCTGGACGATCGAGTACTCGCCGTTCGAGCAGGTGACCGGGAACGACGACATCAGGCCCTCGGGCACCCCGTAGCTGCCGTCGGACGGGATCGCCATCGAGACCCAGTCGCCCTCGGGGGTTCCGAGCACCCAGTCGTGCACATGGTCGACGGCGGCCGACGCCGCGGAGGCGGCCGAGCTGAGGCCACGGGCCTCGATGATCGCAGCGCCACGCTTCTGTACGACCGGGATGAAGGTGTTCTCGAGCCAGTCCTGATCGTCGACCTTGGCGGCGGCGTTCTCGCCGTTGACGTTGCAGTGGAAGAGGTCGGGATACTGGGTGGCGGAGTGGTTGCCCCAGATCGTCATGTTGGTGATGTCGTTCACGGTGACGTCGAGCTTCTGGGCGAGCTGCGCCTTGGCCCGGTTGTGGTCGAGGCGGGTCATGGCCGTGAAGCGGGCGTCGGGGACGTCGGGCGCGTTGTTCATCGCGATGAGCGAGTTGGTGTTGGCCGGGTTGCCCACGACGAGGACCTTGACGTCGTCGGCGGCGTTGTCGTTGATCGCCTTGCCCTGCACCGTGAAGATCGCACCGTTGGCCTCGAGGAGGTCCTTGCGCTCCATGCCCTTCGAGCGGGGACGAGAGCCGACCAGCATCGCGATGTTCGCGCCGTCGAAGGCCGCGTTCGGGTCGTCGCTCATCGTCATGCCGGCGAGCAACGGGAAGGCGCCGTCGTCGAGCTCCATCGCGACGCCTTCGAGCGCACCCATCGCCGGTGGGATCTCGAGCAGCTGCAAGATGACCGGCTGATCGGGGCCCAGCATCGAACCGCTGGCGATACGGAAGAGGAGGCTGTAGCCGATCTGACCGGCAGCGCCGGTGACCGCGACTCGAACGGGAGTGGTCATGAAGGTGTCTCCGTGGATGAACGGTGGGGCAACCCGCTGCACGCTAGCAGCGGGTTGCCATCGGCCCAGCGGTCGTCCAGGGGGTCGAGACGAAAACCTCCAAATGGCGCATCTCGGACCGAAACTCACAGGGTGAGCACGCCAACCGAGCTCGAGGAGCTGCTGCTTCTGCTACCGGACCCGACGGTGCTGCTCAGCACCGACGGGACGATCCTGTGGGCCAATCAGGCGGCGGTGGAGTTCAGCGGACTGGACCCCGCGATCGACGTCGGCCGTTCGGTGTTCGAGCTGCTTCACCCCGACGATCACGCGACGGTCATCAACGGGTTCACCGCGGTCGACGGTGACGACACGAAGCTCGGCGGCCTCATCGACGTTCGCGTCCGCAACGCCGATGGCCGATGGATGCCCTCGGAGGCGCGCGGCCGCTATCTCGAACTCGGCGGCGAGGGGCGGGTCGCGATCGTGATCCGGTCCACCGAGGATCGGCAGGCCCTCGAACTCGGCGCCGGCAGCCACGAGCGGTTGCGGGCGCAGGTGCACCACGCCCACACGATCCTCGCCTCTCTCGACGAGGACGGCGCGATCCGATCGATCAACGCCGAGGTGGCTCGAACGCTGGGCCTGGACGGCGCCGACCTGCTCGGGGAGCCGTTCGACTCGATCCTCGTGCCGGCCGACCGAGCCGGGTTCCGCGACACGCTCGCGACGATGGGCGACACCGCCCATCTCGAGGCTCGCGCCGAACAGATGGACGGGGCGACCGTGCATCTCGATGTGCAGGTCGCCGACCTCCGTGCCGACGCCCTCCAGGAGGGGTACACGATCTGCGCGACCGACGTCAGCGACCTGAAGAACACGCAGCGGGCGTTGCGCCACATGGCCGACCACGACGCCCTCACCGGGCTGTTGAACCGGCGGGCGCTGCTGGCTCGGCTGGACGCGCTGGTCGACGACGGGTTCCAGCACGAGATCGTCATGCTGTTCTGCGACCTCGACGGCTTCAAGCCGGTCAACGACCGGCTGGGCCATGCCGCCGGCGACCAGGTCCTGATCGAGGTCGCCCGCCGACTCGAACGATCGATCCGACCCGGCGACCTCGTCGGCCGGCTCGGCGGAGACGAGTTCGTGGTCGTCCTCCCCCAGAGCAACACCGAACACGCCCGGGAGATCAGCGACACGATCCGGGCGGCGTTGACCGAACCGATCGTCGCCGCCGACCAGGTGGCCGAGGTCGACGTCTCGATCGGTGTGGCCACCTCCGGCGACTCCCCGACCGCGGCCCGGCTGCTCGCCACCGCCGACGACGCGATGTACGCGGTGAAGCGCACGCGTTCGGGTCGCTGACTCATCTCCGACCCCACGCCGGCCGATTGGACGGTGTGGCGCTCGCACCTCCGCTCGACCTCGCCTGGGAACGCCGACTGCGCGTGTATCCGGTGCTGATCCTCGTCGCGCTCGCGGCGGCGTTCGCGTTCGTGATCCTCGCCGGAAGCGGCTCGTCGACCGCCAGCGGCCGGGTCGGCGGTGACTTCCCGGCCTTCTACGGCGCCGGCACGATCGTCGCCGCCGGCGACATCGACCGGCTCTATGACCCGGCGGTGCAGGCGGCGGCGCAGACCGAGCTCCTCGGCGACGAGGACGGCTTCATCATGTACCCCTACGCGCCCCACGTGGCGGCGGCCTACGCCCCGATCAGCGAACTCCCCTACCGCACTGCGTACGTGCTCCACAGCGCGTTGATGGTCGGCGCGCTGATCGGTGCCCTTTGGCTGCTCCGACCGATGGTGCCGCTCCTCGATCGCTGGTTCGGTGCGTCGATCGCCGCGACGGTCACCACCTACCCGGTCTTCGTCGGTGTGCTCGGGGGTCAGAACACCGCCCTGTCGTTGTTGTTGATCGCCGCGTCATGGCGGGCGTGGCACGCCGACCGCGACGCGGTCGCGGGCCTTGCGCTGGCGCTGCTGCTCTTCCGGCCGCAGTACGCAATCCCTCTGATCGGCCTGGCCCTGCTCGACCGTCGCTGGCGGACGGTCGCCGCAGCGGCCGTGGGCGCCGCGGCCGTGTGGTTGGCGAACGCGGCCCTCGTCGGTGCGGGATGGTTGACCACGTGGTACGACGGCGTCCGCCCGCTGCTGGAGGCGGATGCGGAGGTGAACGCCGCCAACGAGATCGCGCCGATCGGTGTGCTCGTGGCGGTGTTCGGCGAGACACCGGCGGCGATCGGCGTCGGTGGACTCGTCTCGGCGACGATCGTCTGCGGCCTGATGCTGCTCTGGTGGCGACCGCGGGTCGACCTGACCGGCCGCATGGCGATCACGACGGCCGCGCTGACGCTCCTCGGCCCGCACGCCATCTACTACGACTCGGCGCTGCTGGTGTTCGCCGTCCTCGTCCTGCTCGACCGCAACCGACTCTCACCGATCGGGGCGGCGGTGATCTGGGCGGCCGGACTGACCCACCTCACGAAGTCACTGGCCGACGTCAGCCCGCTGATCGTGCTGGTGCTCGCGGTGCTCGTCGTGGCCGTCCGCCGCCTGGCGATGGACGATCAGGCGGTCGAGCCGGAGCGGGTGTTGCCGATCCAGGACTCGTACAGCGTGCGATAGACACCCGGCTGTTCGACCAGCTCCGCATGGGGCCCGAACTGCACGATCGCCCCGGCGTCGAAGACCACGACGAGATCGGCCCGCTCGGCGGTCGAGAGCCGGTGCGCGATCGAGATCATCGTGCGACCGGTCGCGAGCCGGTCGAGCGCCGCCGCCAACGCCTCCTCGGTCTCGGGGTCGACGGCGGAGGTCGCTTCGTCGAGCACGAGCAGGCCGGGGTCGGCGACCTGGGCCCGGGCCAGTGCGACCAGCTGCCGCTCACCGACCGAGAGACGCCCACCGCGTTCGCCCACGACGGTGTCGAGGCCCTCGGGCAGACCCTCGACCCAGGCGCGCAGGCCGAGGGCGTCGATCGCCCGCTCGACATCGGTGTCGTCGGCGTCCGGGCGGCCGTAGCGAATGTTGTCGCGGATCGAGACGTCGAAGAGGAAGCCGTCCTGGGGCACCATGCGGATCGACGCCCGCCGCGACTGCGGGCTGACGGTGCGCAGATCGACACCACCCACTCGCACCACACCGGCGGTCGGATCGGCCAGCCGGGTGACCAGCCGAGCGGAGGTGGTCTTGCCCGAGCCGGTCTCGCCGACGACGGCGACGATCGCCTCCGGCGGGATCACCAGGTCGACGTCACGCAGCACAGGTGGCCCGGTTCGGTACGAGAAGACGACCCCGTCGAACTCGACGGCCAGCGGACCGGTGGTGAGTTCGACACCGTCGACCGGCTCGGCCACCTCGACGGGAACGTCGAGTACCCGAAGCACCTTCCACCACCCGGCCAGCGCCGTCTGGGTCTGGTCGAGGACCTCGCCCAACTGGGCGATCGGCTGGAGCATCAGGTTGACGAGGAAGATGAAGGCGACGAGCTCACCGACGTCGAGACCGAGGTCGTCGCGCCACCACACGCCGACGCCGATCGAGACGGCCAGGGCGATCGACGACACGATGTCGACCACCGGGAGCATGCAGGCGAACCACACCTGGCTGCGCTGCTGCTGGACGAATTGGCGCTCGATCGCATCGTCGAGGCGGTCACGTACCGGCTCGCCGTAGCCGTAGGCCCGGATCACCTGGGCGCCCGTGACCGCCTCGGACACCTGGCCCAACGTCTCGGCGACCCGGCTCCGGACCTTGCCGTACGAGATGAACTGGCTGCGCTGGACCCACCGCAGGAAGGGGATGAGCGGGAGATGGATCGCGAGGACCAGCAGGGTGAGCTCCCAGCTGTACCAGGCCATCACGAGCAAGGTGCCGGCGATGATGGCGGTGTCGATGATCCAACTGATCAAGCCCCACTGGGTGAAGCGGGCGAGCGCCTCGACGTCGGACGTGACCCGGGCCACCAGCACGCCGCGCCGGCTCTCGGTGTGGTCGGCCAGGCTCAGCCGATGAATGTGCTCGAACACCCGCACGCGGAGGTTCATCAACACCGTCTCGGCCATGTCGACGAGCCGGATGAGTGCGACCCGGCTGGCACCGGCGACGATCAACACGACGGCGAGGGCGAGCAGACTCGCCGCCCACACGTACCCGGCCCGGTACCCGCCGTCGCCGAGGACGCCGTTGTCGAGGATGAGCTGGACCAGGATCGGTACGACGAGACGGCCGATGGCGGCGGTGAGCGCCATGACGACGGTGATCCCGAGGCCGGCGCGCAGTTCCGGCGACACTCGGATGCCGCGCTTCATCACGGCGAGCGCACCGATCGAGGGTTGCTCGTCGTCGAGCAGGGTGGCGGCCTCGTCGAGCGCCGGCAGATCGAGTGGCTCGGTCACGCGGCGTCCCCCTGCTCGTAGGCGGTGACGAGGGCGCGGTAGTCGTCGCGCTGCAACAGCTCGTCGTGGGTCCCGGTCGCGATGACCCGACCGTCGTCGACGAAGACCACGGTGTCGGCGAGCAGGATCGTCGAGATCCGGTGGGCCACGACCAGCACCGTCATGTCGAGGGCATCGCCGAGGCGGTCGAGGATCTCGGCCTCGACGAGCGGGTCGACGGCGCTCGTCGCGTCGTCGAGCAGCAGGACTCGTGGGCGCCGGGCGAGGGCGCGTGCCAGCGCGACGCGCTGGCGCTGACCGCCGGAGAGCGTGGTGCCGCGTTCGCCGACGACCGTGGCTTCGCCGTCGGCGAGTTCGGCGACGAACCCGTCGGCCTGCGCGATGGCGAGGGTGCGGTCGACCTCGCCGTCGCGTTCGCCGAGTGCGACGTTCTCGGTGATCGAGTCGGTGAAGAGGAACGACTCCTGGAAGGCGATGGCGACCGCATCGGTCCAGTCAGCGACCGAGACGTCGGCGACGTCGGCGCCTCCGAGCTGCACCGAGCCGTCGCTCGGATCGAGCAGACCCGCGATCGACTCCAGCAACGTCGACTTCCCCGAACCGGTGGCACCGACGAGTGCGGCCGTCGTACCGGCTTCGACGTGCAGGTCGACCCCACGGAGCACCTCGTGTTCGCCGTACCGGACCTGGAGTCCTGCGGTGCGCACGTCGACGGCACCGCCCGGCATCGGCACGGTGCCGGATCGATCCTCGACCGGCTGCGCCATCACCCGGTCGACGCGCTCGAGGGCGACGACGGAGCGGGGCATCTCCTGGAGGAAGAAGCCGAACACCCGCAGCGGGGTGGAGAGCAGGCCGAACACGACCGCGGC
Organism: Actinomycetota bacterium; assembly: GCA_039193795.1. GTDB lineage: Bacteria > Actinomycetota > Acidimicrobiia > Acidimicrobiales > Aldehydirespiratoraceae > UBA11606. Next base: position 24,118 of record JBCCWI010000060.1, read on the forward strand.
GAGGACCAGGTCGCCGGGGGTCGCCGACCCTTCCGAGACCAGCCAGCTCCCGATCAGCAGCAACACGATGATGCCGATGTTGGGGAGTGCATCGATCGTCGGTTCGAAAAAGGCCCGGACCCGCCCGACAACGAGCCGTTCCTCGCGCAGCAGTTCCGACGCCGAGCGCATCCGTTCGACCTCGGCGGTCTCACGACCCAGGGTCTTAACGACGAGCGCTCCCTCGAAGCTCTCGTGGGCGACCGAGGCCACGTCGCCCACCGCCTGCTGCGCCCGCGCGGACGGCGCCTCGACCCGGTTGGTGTAGATCTGACTCAGCCCGAGCAGGAGCGGGAACAACACGATGCCGAGGATGGCGATCAGCGGGTGGATGATGAACAGCGTCACGACCGCGACCGCCACCAGCACCAGCGCGCTCAGCGAGAACGCAAGGGGCTTGAGCACCATCGTCGCGGTCGTGAGATCGATGTCGGCGTGGGCCAGCAGCTCACCGGTCGGCCGTTCGCGGTGGAACCGCAACGGCACGTCCAGGTAGTGGTGCACGAGGGCGCGGCGCCAGTCCCGTTGGGTCTTGTTCTCGGCGAGCGACAGGTACCAGCGCCGCATCATCACGCCCGCCCCGCGGCCGAGCGACACGACGACGACCAGGAACATGACCGCCCAGATGTCGGCCGACTCGACCGACCCGTCTTCGAAGGCGGGCACGACGAGATCGTCGGTCGCGGCCCGCAGCACCCAGGCGCCGCCGATCGATGCAGCGACGAACCCGACGGCCCCGATCATCGATGCGGTGTGCAGCCACGGGTAGGCCCGCAGCGAACGCATGATGAGCCGGCCACCCCGCCGCCACATGTGTTCGTCGCTCGCCTCCACGTCCACCCCGGCACCGTATCGGCGTCGGCCTGCTCATCCGTGCGGGTTCTCGGCCGACCCTAGGTTGGAGCCAATTCGCAGAAAGGGGCCACCATGAAGGGGGTCATCTTCAACGCCGTTCAGGACGCGGTCGAGCAGAATCTCGGTGTCGATGCCTGGGACGACACCCTCGCTCGTGCCACCGTCGACGGCTCCTACACCTCGCTCGGCAACTACGAGGACGCCGAGCTGGTGGCGATCATCGGCGCACTTCCCGTCGAGACCGGCGCGGAGATCCCCGACCGGCTCCGCTGGGTCGGGATCCACTCGGTGCCGTTCCTCGTGGCCGCGTTCCCCCAGTTCTTCGAGGGGGTGACGTTGCGAGAGTTCCTGCCGGCCCTGAACCACATGATCCATCCCGAGGTCCGCAAGCTCTACCCCGGCGCGACACCGCCCGACTTCGGCATCACCGACGTCGACGACCGGACCGTCGATCTGCGCTACGTGTCGGCCCGGCAGATGAGCGTGCTCGCCGAGGGGTTCATCCTCGGTGTCGCTGCCCAGTTGGGCGAGACGGTCACCGTCGAGCAACCCGCCGAGGGCCACATCAGCCCCAACGACTGTGTGATCCGCGTGCGCGGCCTGCGCTGACCGAGACCACAACGACGAACGGCGTTGCTGGTCACCGGCGACGGAGCGCCGGACCCCGCCAACGTCAGAGACGGTCGACGATCGCGCTGGCGAACTCCGAGCACTTCACCTCGGTCGCGCCGTCCATCAGGCGGGCGAAGTCGTAGGTCACGACCTTGTCGCCGATGGTCGCCTCGACGGCGTTGATGATGTCGTCGGCCGCGTCCTGCCAACCGAGGTGCTCGAACATCATCACGCCCGAGAGCAGCACCGAGGACGGGTTGACCTTGTCCTGGCCGGCGTACTTCGGGGCGGTGCCGTGGGTGGCCTCGAACACGCCGTGGCCGGTGACGTAGTTGATGTTGGCGCCCGGCGCGATGCCGATACCACCGACCTGAGCGGCGAGGGCGTCGGAGAGGTAGTCGCCGTTGAGGTTCATCGTGGCGATGACGTCGAACTCGGCCGGACGGGTCAGCACCTGCTGGAGGGCGATGTCGGCGATGGCGTCCTGCA
>JBCCWI010000061.1:0-25618 GCA_039193795.1 Actinomycetota bacterium
CCGCCGTCGTCGACGATCTCGGCGACCACCGAGTCGGCGTGGGCGCCGCGCACGGCGGTGACGACCACGTGGGCGCCGGCGCGCGCCAGCCAGCGTGCGATCTCGCGGCCGATGCCTGCCCCGGCGCCGGTGACGAGTGCGACCTGGCCGGTGTGGTCGATCGCGATCATCGCGGCTCGGTGAGGGCCGCGATCACGTCCTCGACGACCTCGTCGGCCCAGGTGCGAGCGGTCTCCTCGTCGACGCCACCGATCGGGTGCCGGGTCTCGACGATCCGCAGGTCGGGGCGGTTCAGGCTCGCCGCGACCTGATCGGTGAGTCGGCGGAACTGTTCGGTCGTGACGACGACCGTCGGCACGCCGAGCGCTTCGAGCTTCACGGAGTCGTGGACACTCCACGACGTGCAGCTACCTCAATCGGCGGTTCCGGTGAGGACGATCTCGACCTCCTCGGCGATGCCCTCGAGCACCTGGTCCTCACACGGGATCGCGGCGTTCTTGTCGTCGCGGCGCACCACGCGGGTGCCGGTCCGGGCGGCGAGCCGATCCGCGATGTGTTCGAGCACGATGTCCGCGTTCGGCTTGCGGTTGTCGAGCAGGCCGATTCGCTTGCCGTTCAGGACGGGGATCGCGGCGGCGCCGCTCGCCGGGATCTCGCCGACCGATCCCTCAGGGGTGTGGATGCGCACGGCGCCATGCTCCCAACTCGGATCGGTGAGCTTCAAGTCCCGGCACACTCGACACCGTCGACGGCGTCTGGTGTGCCCGACGCGACGAGGTCTGCAACGACGCGTCGCGGATCGGGGTGCAGTGCCCGTGAGGACCGCCGTCTACGCTGCGCCCAGCCGTCTCCAGGAGCCCTGATGACCCGAATCGCCATCGGCCGCGCCGACCTCGCCGCCGTCGAGATCCTCGACGAGCCGTCGCCTGACCTCGACCACGGCCAGATCCGTCTGACCATCGATCGCTTCGGCCTATCGGCCAACAACATCTCCTACGCGATGACCGGCGACTTCCTCGGCTACTGGGCACACTTCCCGGTCGACGACGCACGCGGGTGCGTGCCGGTCTGGGGATTCGCCGACGTCGCGGAGAGCCGACACGGCGAGTTCGCGGTCGGTGAACGCATCTTCGGCTACCTCCCGATGGGCACCGAACTCGTCGTGCGCCCCGATGCCGTCACCGACCTGGCCTTCCACGACGCCAGCGACCACCGAGCGGCACTCCACCCCTGGTACACCCGGCTGTACCGATGCGGGGCCGACCCGGCGTACGACGCGGACGGCGAGGGCCTCCAGGCGATCGTGTGGGCCCTGTTCATGACCGGCTGGGCGTTGGCCGATGAGCTCGCCGCGTCGGCCCGGACGGTCGTCGCATCGAGCGCGTCGAGCAAGACGGCACTGGCGATGGCGTGGTCGCTGCAGCAGCTCGACACGACCGTCGAGGTGGTCGGCCTCACGTCCGCTGCCAACGTCGACTTCGTGGCGTCGACCGGCGTCTACGACGCCGTGCACACCTACGACGATCTCGGGCTCGGCCAGGTGGCCGGCCCTGTGGCGTTCGTCGACTACGCCGGCAGTCAGGGACTCAAGGAACGGGTCCATGCGGCACTCGGTGAGCGCCTCGCGGACTCGGTCATCGTCGGCGGCACCCACAAGGGTGGCGAACCCGGCACGGGGGAGTTGAGCGGCCCTGCCCCCCGGTTCTTCTTCATCCCCGACGTCGCCGAGGCCGCCGAGGGCGGTCACCCGGCCTTCCATGCTCGATTCGCCGATGCGCTCGGCCGCTTCAGCCCGTGGATCGCCGAGCATCTCGACATCGCCGAGACGGCGGGGATCGACACGGTCGTCGCGGCCTACCGCCGCCTCCTCTCCGACAACCCGAGCCCGAACGAAGGACTGGTGTTCACATGGTGACGACGAGCGTCGATGCAGGAGCCGATGTCGGCGCCACGGATCCGGTCGAGGCCGACTATGTCGTCGTCGGTGCGGGCGCCATGGGCCTGGCGTTCGTCGACGAGATCCTCAGCCACACCGACGCCACCGTCGCGCTCGTCGAGCGCCGGAGCCGACCCGGTGGCCACTGGAACGACGCGTACCCCCACGTCCGGCTGCATCAGCCGTCGTTCTTCTACGGGCTGAACTCGGCGCAGCTGGGCTCGGACCGCATCGACGAGGTCGGCCCCAACCAGGGTCTGTCCGAGCTGGCCAGCGGCTCCGAGGTCGTCGCCTACTACGACCACGCGATGCAGCGCCGGTTCCTGCCGTCGGGGCGGGTGCGGTTCTTCCCCAATGCGGAGTACCGCGACGGTCGGGCGACCGTCGTGCCGTCCGGCGAGACGTTCGAACTGGCGGCACGGATCGCCGTCGTCGACGCGTCGTACATGAAGGTCACGGTGCCCTCCACGACGCCGCCGAAGTACGAGGTGGCGGCGGGGGCCACCGTGATCCCGCCCAATGCGCTCGCCACCTGTGCGAACCCGGACGGCTATGTCGTGGTCGGTGCCGGCAAGACCGCCTTCGACGCGATCATGTGGTTGCTCGACCAGCGGGTGTCCCCGGATTCGATCCGCTGGATCGTGCCCCGTGACTCGTGGTTGATCAACCGAGCCGTCACCCAGCCCGGCGATGGTTTCAAGATCGGCGAACAGCTGCAGCTCATCGCCGACGCGGAATCGGCTGAACAGATGTGGCTCGACCTCGAAGCGGCCGGGCAGATGCTGCGGATCGACCCGGACCGCACCCCCGACATGTACCGGTGTGCGACCGTCACCGAACTCGAGCTCGAGCAACTCCGCCGCGTCACCGACGTGATCCGCATGGGGCGGGTGCAGCGAATCGGCGAGACGTCGATCGAGCTCGACGGCGGATCGATCGAGACCACCCCCGGCACGGTCCACGTCGACTGCACGGCGGACGGCCTCGAACGACGGCCGATCGTGCCGGTCTTCGACGGTGACCGCATCACCCTCCAGACGGTGCGGGCCTGCCAGCAGGTCTTCAGCGCCGCGTTCATCGGGTATCTCGCAGGCCGCGACGACCTCGACGAGTCGGCTCGCAACGAGCTCGCAGGCGTCATCCCTCACCCCGACACACCCGAGGACTTCGTGAGCGGATCGTTGGCCCACATCCACAACATTGGTCGGTGGAGCGCCGACCCGGCGATCGCCCAGTGGATGGTGGACGCCCGCCTCAGCCCGACCGGTGGGGCCCACGGTCTCGACCTCGGTGTCGCGATCATGGCGGTCGGCAAGCTCGAGGCGTTCCTCGCCGAGGGCTAGCGGCGCCGGATCAGCAGGACTCGCGTCGCGCGGGGGCGGTGGACGAAACGCCGACGCCGGCACGACCGGCCCGAGCGACGCGTGGAACACCCGGTGCCATCGGTTGGCGGCCGGCGCGTTCGGCGCGGTCCAGCGTCGGGCGACATGTTCGGGCACGATCAAGGCCGCCGACTGCAGGCGGCTCCCCGGTGCGAGGAGCCGACGGATCAACCCGGTCGTGGTGGCGAACGGTGGGTTGGCGACGACGTGGAACGGCCGGCGAGGCGGACGGAGGTCGGCGGCGTCGGCCTCGACCACCCGGACGCGAGGACCGAATCGGTCGCGCAGCTGCTCGGCCCGGCCTGGATGCAGCTCGACGGCGATCACCCGATGGCCGGCGCGAAGCAGCCGCCGGGTGATGACGCCGCGGCCGGCGCCGATGTCGAGCACCGTCTGCCCGGCCCCGAGGCCTGCGAGACCGATCAGGCGGTCAGCCCATCGGCGGTCGAGTTCGTGGAAGCCCCACCGCCGCTGTGACCGGGCCACGGCGACGCACCATCATGATCATCGTCATGGCTCTCAGTGGATCAGCCGCCGAGGTCGAGGGCCACCGAATATCGAGGGGTCAGCCCGTCGCCAGCGACTTCTTGGGGTCGTAGAAGGGCTTCTCGACGACCGTGGCCCGCCTCGGGCCGTGGTTGGTCTCGACCTGGAGGGCCGCGCCGATCCCGGCGTGCTCGACCCCGACCATCGCGAGTGCGATGTTCTGCTCGAGGCGCGGGGACCACACCGCGGAGGTGACCTCACCGACCTGTGAGCCGTCCACGGAGACCGGCCAGAACGTCGTGTTCGGTCCGGCCAGCGGCTCCATCTCGATCACGATGCCAGCCTGGATGCGTGTCACCCCTTCGTCTCGGATCCGGCGCAGTGCGTCCTTCCCGATGAACTCGACGTCGCTGTCGACCGCGACCAGCCGATCGAGGCCCAACTCGAACGGGTTGGTGTCGATCGTCGCGTCGGCGTGATAGCTGAGCATCCCGCCCTCGATGCGGCGGATGGACGAGGTGTGGCCGGGTTGAAGACCCATCGGCGCGCCGGCGGCCATGATCGCCTCCCACAGCTCGTCGCCCCGTGAGCCGTCCCGGAGATAGATCTCGTAGCCGAGTTCGCTCGACCAGCCGGTACGGCTGACCACGAGGGGGATGTCGCCGAGGTCGGCTTCGCGCATCCGGTAGTACCGGAGGTCGGCGATCCAGTCACCGAAGAGCGCGGTCATGATCTCGCCCGACCAGGGACCCTGGAGCTGCAGCGGCGACACGTCGGGCTCGCGGATCGTGACGTCCATGCCGGCGTGCACGGCGACCCCCTGGGCCCAGAGCAGGATGTCGCTGTCGGCGAGCGAGATCCAGAAGTGGTCCTCGGCCAGACGCAGCAGCACCGGGTCGTTGAGCAGGCCGCCGTCGGCGTTGGTGATCAGGATGTACTTGCACTGGCCGACCTCCATGGTCGACAGGTCGCGGCAGGTCAGGAGCTGGGTGAACCGGGCGGCGTCGGGGCCGGTGATCTCGACCTGTCGCTCGACGGCGACGTCGCAGAGGATCGCAGCCTCGACCAGGTTCCAGAAGTTCTGCTCGGGGTCGCCGAAGTCCCGGGGGATGTACATGTGGTTGTAGACCGAGAACCCGGTCGCCCCCCACCGAACCGTCGCGTCGAAGTAGGGCGACTTGCGGATCTGGGTGCCGAAGCCGAAGTCGGCGGCATCGTTGGCGGGGGCGGCGCTGGTCATGGGCCGCAGGCTAATTGCGGCGAGGTCCCGATGCGTCGCTCAGGCGGCGAGGCTGGCGAGCTGCTCGATCGAGCGATGGATCGTTCTTCGATCCGCGATCGCCTCCACATAGAAGGTGAGGCGGGTCGCGCCGGTCCGCTCTCGAAACGCCGCCACCTCGTCGGTCACCTTGGCGAGGTCGCCGACGATCGCCCCGTCCGCGACCGACTTCGCCATCTGGTCGCGGGGGAGCTTCGCGCCGTCCTTGGTTCGGTGGCCCGAGCCCTTGGCGCCGGGCACGTGCGGCCAGTCACCGCCGATGAAGGACTCGGTGAGTCGCTCCGTGAGCGCCGCGCGCGTACCGGCCTCGTCGCCGGTGACCGCCACGACCATCGTGTGGAGGTGTTCGACGCGAGCGGTCGGCCCGGCCTCGTCGTACATGGCCTCGAGGCCCATCCGGGCGTCGGCGGGGACGGCGAAGTAGTGCTGCAGCGCGAGGCCGTGTCGTGCCGCGAACTCGATGGTGGCCTGGGAGCGGGTCGCCAGGAGCATCGGCGGATGCGGGTGGGTGAGGGGCGGCGGCTGGAGTGGACTGGCGCCCGTCGTGTGTTCGGGGCGGGCGAGGTCGTCGGCGGTCCAGGCCTCGATGATCCGCTCGGCACTGGCGAGTGGCTCGTCGGCCCACCGGTCGGTGTCGACGCCCAGCACCTCGTAGTCCTTCAGATAGCCCCCGCGGCCGATGCCGAGGTGGAAGCGCCCGCCGCTCATCTGGTCGAGCAGTGCCGTCTTCTCCGCCAACTCGATCGGGTTGTGGAGCGGTGAGAGGGTCACCGCCGTGCCCACGTGGATCCGCTCGGTGCGGCCGAGGATGAACGCGGCGGCGGTGAGAGCGCTCGGGTTGATGCCGAACGGGATGAAGTGGTGCTCGGTGATCCAGAGCTCGTGGAACCCGCACGCCTCGGCGAGGGTGGCCTGCTCGAGGGTGAGGTCGAACACGTCGCGCGCCGTGGCGCCCAGGTTCGCCCCCATGTTGAGGAACAGTCCGATGGTCGCCTGATCGCTCATGGATCGACCGTAGCATCCGAGTGTTAAGGATGCCTAACGTCAGGTTGTCTTCGTGGCTCGGTGTTGGCGGGCGAGCCTACGGCTCGGTGTTGGGTGGCGAGCCTTACGGCTCGGTGTTGGGTGGCGAGCCTTACGGCTCGACGGGCACGGTGACGCTGCGGGTCATGCCCCAGCTCGGGATCACCGAGCTGTGCTTCCCCGCGCCGCCGACCACCACGACCTTGATGTTGGCCGCTGACTCGGTCATCGGCACGAGATCACCGTCGTCGAGACGCTGCATCCACGGCGCCCACGCCCGCAGGTCGAACGCCCGCTTCAGTTCGCCGACGGTCATCCGCGCCTGGTTGAACAGGTAGGCGGCGACATGGTCACGGGTCCAGCCGTCGGCGGCGCAGGCCGCCGCGTGCTCGGGGCACATCGCGACGAAGTACTCACCCTGGCTGATCGGCGCATTGTTCTGGCCGGTCGACGTCATCGCCGATGCGACCTTGTCGAGGATCCGGGCCGGCTCCTCGGACTCCATGTCGTGCACGTTGTGGGGAGCCTCGCCGCAGTGGATCGTGACCGCCGACGGTGCATCGACCCCGACGCTGCGGGCGTAACCGCCCCACGGCGACTCGTCGAGATTCTCCGCCACGCAGTAGCTGTACTTGGCCGGCCCGCCCTGGGTCGACGCATCCCCGGGGCCGGGGCGGGCACCGGCGACGTGCAACAGGATCAGCCGCAACGCCCGCCCGACCGTGGCGTTGGCGCGGTTGCCGGGTCCGAAGGCACCCAGGCCGGAGTTGAACCCGCCCTCGGCGGCGGCCTGGCCGTGCACGATCAGCAGCGGGGCGACCGAGTGGGTCGTCGCGTTGACCCCACGGAGGTTGAGATCGGGGTGGGCGAGTGCCCGGACGGCGGAGATCAACACCGGGAGGTGCTCGGGCCGACAGCCCGCGAGCACCGCGTTGATCGCGATCGTTCGCCGGGTCGCCTCACCCGAGCGCGGCGGGAGGACGGCGATCACCTCGTCGGCGTCGACCGGGCCGAGGGTGGCGAGCATGGCATCGACCCGCTCGGGGGTGGGCGCCTCCAGGGGCAGGCCGTCGCCCCAGCCGCGGCGTTCGTAGACGTCGAGCACCGTCTCGCCAGACGACGGATCGATCTCGAGCAGGTCGGGGTGTTCGGCTTCGGTCACAGTGGCCGCCATGGTAGGACGCGACACGTCGACGGGTGATTCCGACTCCCCTGACCGGCCTCGCCCCGGCTGATAAACAGGTGCCTCGACGAGGTCCCGGCGGAAAGGACATCGACATGGCGCTCAGCTTCGCCACGTTCAACCTCAAGAATCTCCAGGTGGCGGGTGCGCCCACCTACCCCAACACCCCTCCGGCGACCCCGGCGGAGTACGCCCGCAAGGTCGAGTGGACGGCCAACCAGCTCCGCAACCTCGACGCCGACGTCATCGGCTTCCAGGAGCTGTGGGACCCGCAGGCCCTCGCCGACGTCTTCGCCCACCCCGCGCTGGCCTCGCAGCACTACCAACTCGTCACCAACGCCCAGACCGGCACCATCAACAACGCACTCGCCATCCGGTCCGGGATCCAACGGCTCCACACGATGTGGGTCTCGGACTTCCCCGCCGACGTCTCGCTGAACTCCAAGGATCAACAGATCAAGCTCGCTGTCCAGTCGTTTGGCCGCGCGGTCCTCCGGGTCAAGATCACGCCGGCCCCCGAGGGATCCAGGCAGCCCAAACCGATCGTGGTCTTCGTCGCCCACCTCAAGTCCAAGCGTCCGGCCGACGTGGACTTCGCCCGCAACCAGTCGCCCAACCCGCCCGACAAGATCTCGATGGGGTCGGCCATCTCGCTCATCCGTCGAGCCGCCGAAGCCGCCGCGCTCCGAGTGCTCGTCTCGAATGCGCTCGACGCCGGCGAGCGGGTGGTCGTGATCGGTGACCTCAACGACTCACAGTTCGCGGTCACCACCGACATGCTCGAAGCCGGGGCCCGCTACCGCATCGACCCGACCAGTCGGGTCGCCTCGAGCAGCAAGTGGGGCCTCTACTCGATCGCGACCCTCCAGGAGCTCCGGAGCCTGCGCGACGTCTACTACACCTATGTCCACGAGGGCTTCCGCGAGAGCCTCGACCACATCCTCGTCTCCCAGCACTTCTACGACCACTCCAACAAGCGGGAGTGGGCGTTCAAGACCGCTCGGCTCTTCAACGACCACCTGGAGGACAAGGAGAACCCCAAGCTCAAGAAGACCGTCTCGGACCACGGCCAGCTCAAGGCCGAGTTCCGCTACAAGCCGGCCTGAGCCCGGTCACGTCCGGGGATCGGGCGTCGGGCCGCGATCGTGGTGAGCAGCCCGAAGCGACGACGGCTCAGCCCTTGGACGAGATGTCCTTCTGGAGCTTCTGCACCAGCTCCATGAACGGCGGCTGACCCATCGACCACAGCTGGGGGTGGATCTCGTAGTCGACGGCCTGGTTCGACTCCGTGACCGTGTCGAGCGTGAGGATCGTCGCCTTGGTGCGGGCGTTCAGTTCACGATCCTGACCGGCGGCGACCGCCGCCATCTCCACGGCGGTGTCGACCAACTCGGCGTCGTCGACGACGTCCCACGCCAGGCCGACCTCCTTGGCCCGGTCGGCGCGCAGGATCTGGTTGAACATCACCATCGCCATGGTCGTGGAGCGGCCGGCGATCTGGCGCAGGCGCCAGGTGTGGCCACCGCCCGGATGGATCCCGATCTGCAGGAAACGGGAGTCGAACTTCGCGAACTCCCGCCCGGCGAGCACCAGGTCGCAGGCGAGCACCATGTTCATGCCGGCACCGACCGCTGCGCCGTTCACGGCAGCGATCGTCGGGAGCGGCGTGTGGGCGATGCGGAGGAACCCGTCGTAGATCGCCTTCATCTCCTCGGCGTTGGATCCCGACATCAGGTCGTCGAGGTCGGCACCTGCACAGAACCCCCGACCGGCGCCGGTCACGACGACCGCACCGATGTCGTCGTCGGCCTCCCACGCATCGAGCACGGCACCGATCTCGTCGTTCATGGCGAGCGTGATGGCGTTTCGCTTGTCGGGATCGTTGAGGGTGAGCACGCCGACCCGGCCCCGGACCTCGGTGGTGATGAGACTCATGCCGAGAGTGTGGCACCTGGTGGGGATGCGGGCGTAGCTCCGGGCGATGGGTACGGTGATCCGGTGCCCCCCGTCGTCTCCCCCGATCTGGTCGACGCGTTCGACCGCGATGGTGCAGTCGTCCTCCGCGGTGTGTTCGCCGACTGGATCGACCGGCTGGCCGACGGCGTGGCGAGCAACGAAGCCGAGCCGGGTGAGTACTTCGCGGAGAACGTCCCGCCAGGTGAGCCCGGACGCTTCTGGGACGACTATGTCAACTGGGGCCGCATCCCGGAGTTCGAGCGGTTCGCCCGCCACTCCGATGCCGCCGATCTCGGCGCCCAGCTGATGCGCTCGGACTCGGTGCAGCTGTTCCACGACCACGTGCTCGTCAAGGAGCCCGGCACCGCGACCGCGACGCCGTGGCACAGCGACCGGCCCTACTACTTCGTCGACGGGCGCCAGACCGTCAGCTTCTGGATCCCGCTCGATCCGGTCGACCGGTCGACGACCCTGCGCCTGATCGCCGGCTCCCACCGCTGGGCGAAGGACGTGCTCCCGGTGCGCTGGCTGAGCGGCGACGACTTCTACCCCGATCGCGACGCCTACCTGCCCGTCCCGGATCCCGACGCGGAACCCGACCGCTACCGAGTGCTCGAATGGGCGCTGGAGCCCGGCGATGCGGTCGCATTCCACTACGGGGTGGTGCACGGTGCGCGCGGCAACCCGGGATCGAGTCGGCGACGCGCGTTCTCGCTCCGACTCGTCGGCGACGACGCCCGGTACGTGTCACGCCCGGGTCGCACCTCGCCCCCGTTCCCCGATCACGGGATGGTCGACGGCGATCGACTGCGCACCGATTGGTTCCCCACCCTGCTCGAGGCGCCCCGGTGAGCGCCGGGACGGGGTTACTGGACAGCTTCTCGGTCTTCCGGATCCGGAACTATCGGCTCTTCTGGTTCGGCGGGTTGATCTCCAACATCGGGAGGTGGTTCCAGACCATCGCGATCCCGATCGTCGTCTTCGACCTCACCGACAGCGCCGGCTGGGTCGGCCTCGCCGGCTTCGCCCAGATCATGCCGATGGCGCTGATGGGGCCCTTCGGCGGAGCGATCGCCGACCGCTACCCGCGCCGCCAGGTGCTGTTGGTGACCCAGACCCCGCAGGCGTTGGTCGCCCTCGGACTGATGGCCCTGTGGTTCTCGGGGGTGCGAGAGGCGTGGGCCTTCGTGGCCGTGTCCGTGCTGGTCGGTCTGACCGCCGGACTCAACCTGCCGGCGTGGCAGGCGATCGTCAGCGAACTCGTCCCGCGCGATCAGCTGTTGGCCGGAATCACCCTGAATTCGGCGCAGTTCAACGCATCGCGCATGGTCGGCCCCGCCCTCGGCGGCGCGGCGATCGCCGTCGCCGGCCCCGGTTGGGCGTTTCTCGTCAATGCGGTCAGCTACGGCGCAGTGCTCACCGGCCTGGCGCTGATGCGCCTCGACACCGTCCACCGCCGACCCGAGGGACGGATGCGTCCCATCCCCGAGTTCGTCGGCGCCGCCCGGTACGCGTTCGCGAACCCAGGCATCCGCACCGCCATCTCGACCGTTTCGCTGATCGGCTTCTTCGGTCTGTCCCTGCAGACCCTCTCGGTCACGATCGCCGAGGACGTCTTCGACCGGGGCGAGCAGGGCTTCGGCTGGTTGCTCTCCGCGGTCGGGCTCGGCGCCGTGTTGACCTCACCGTTGATCGCGGCGGCCGCCGGACGCTTCCGGCGTTCCCAGATCCAGCAGACGGCGCTGCTCCTCTACGCCGCCGGCTCACTCGTCATCGCAGCGGCCCCGGCGTTCTGGGTGGCACTCGTCGGCGCGTTCATGATGGGCGCCGCGCACCTGACGTCGGCGAGCACGCTGAACACCGCCATCCAGCTCCAGGTCGACGAGGCGGTGCGGGCGAAGGTGCTGGCGGTGTACCTGACGGTGCTGACCGCATCGAACCCGCTGGGCCAGCTGCTGCTCGGTCAGTTGATCGACCGGACGAGCCCCCGGTTCGCCTACACCGTGGCGGGGGTCGCCTACATCGCGATCGGTGTGTTTCTGCTCGTCGGTCGACGGCTGCGGGGCCTCGATGCGGAGGCGGGTGAGATCACCGAGCCCTACGGCGGCGACGTGCAGCCGACGGCGCCGGCGCCGCCGAAGTCCCGGCCGAGCTGATTCAGCGGCCGATCGAGGCGCCGAACTCGTCGATCGGCATCGGCCAGCCGAACAGGAACCCCTGGCCCAGCTCGATGCCGGCGTCGAACGCATGGCGGCGCTGGGCCTCGGTCTCGATGCCCTCGATGATCACGGACTTCCCGGCGTCGGCGGTTCGGTAGGCGAGGTCCGCGAGCCCGTCGACGGACAGGTTGAGGAAGGTCTGGTCGAGCTTGATCAGATCGATGTCGGGGTGGTCGAAGATCGCCTCGTCGCGGAAGGTGTCGCCGTAGTCGTCGAGCCAGATCTCCAGGCCGGCACGACGCAGGGTCGCGAGCCGGTCGTCGAGATCGGGGATCGTCGGGGTGTTCCACACCGGTGCGACCTCGTTGGCGATCCGGGCGTCGAACTGGATGTGGGGGATCTCGAGTGCGAGGCGCGCCCGGCTGGCCTGGGCCGCGCCGATCGTGGCGTCCATCCAGCCCTCGTCGAGGAGGTCCTGCCCCGAGGTGTTGAACGAGATCGTCAGATCGTCGAAGTGCTCGGCGCACGCGATCCAGGTCGGATGCGCCTCGATCGCGTAGCCCGTCAGCGCACCGTTCGCCGTTGCCTGGGGCAACCAGGCCATCGTCGGCACCATGTCGCCGGCGGCGTCGATCCAACGCAGGAAGCTCTCCGCGCCGCGGGGCTGACCGTCGGCGAGCGAGGCGACCACCTGGAAGTGCACGTGCCGCTCGTCGGCGGGAATACCGCTCATGTCACCAACCATCGCCCAATCCCGTCTCGTCCCCGTCCTCGAGGAACCGTCGTCCGGTCTCACAATCATGCAATGCGACGCACCACCGACACGCCGGCCCGGGGGCGGTTCGCGGTTCGCGGTCGCGTTTGCGGGTGTCGAGGATGCGCTCCACACCGTCGACCACCCGGGCGACGGTCGAGAACAGCAGCTCCTCGGTGACCGTCTCGGGCAGGAACCGACCCTGGTCGAGGTAGTACGTCGCCAGCAGGCGGGGCGGGGTGCCGAGCCGCACCGCCTCGATGAGCGCATAGAAGCGGAGGTCGTCGAGATGCTGGGGCGAGAACCCACCGGTCTTGAGGTCGACGAGCACCTTGCCCGCCAGGTCACCCTCGGCCTGGCCGAGGGCGAGATCGACCTTCCCGCTGAGGACGACCCGGTCATGCAACTCGAGGCGCAGCCGACTCTCGGTCACGGGGCGCCAGTTCGACTTGAGGGGCGGCCAGCACTCGAGGAACTTCACGACCCGGTCGTTGGCCTCGGCTCGGAGTTCGGCCCGCTCGACCTCCGAGCAGGTCTGCAGCCAGTCGGCGAGCCCGTCGATGCCCTCGGAGAGCCGAGCGATCGACTCGTCGACGAGGATCAACGGCTCGGGCTCTCGGCGCCAGTGGATCGAGAGCTCGATCGCCTTGTGGGCGATCGTGCCCCGCGCCAGCGGCACCGACCACTCGAACCGGTCGTCGTCCTCGGCGAGGAACCGCTTCTCACAGCCCATGATCCGGCCGAGCAGGTGCTTGGAGACGAACATCGTGTCGTCGACGGGAAGATCGCCCAGGAACGGCTCGAGGCCGTCGTCGAGCTCGCGGCGCAGCTGATGGCGTAGCGCCGCATCGAACCGTGGGCGCTCCTCGCGGGTCGCGCCGAGCTGGGCGAGCACGTCCTGCTGAGCGGGATTGAGCGGCGGCTGCGACTCCACCGTCCGAGCGTTGCACACCGGGCGAACCGGGCGCGGATCCCTCTGGGGTCGACACTGTCACACCCCTTCGGCAGAGTGGATTCCGGTGGAAGCGACGAGTCTTCGTTTTGCTGCCGCGGCCCGTTCGCTCGGGCAAGCGGCTCGGTTGCGCTCCCTGGTGGTGCCCGGTTTCCGGTCGCCGCCGGGGCTGCCCGACGTGTGCCGCACGCTGCGGTTCCGGCGCGGGGTCCCCACGGTGGCGGTCGCGCTCAAAGGCCGTCCGTGGTCGGCGGTCGTCGCCGACATGATCGAAGGGGTCGTAGCCGCCAACGGGCTTCGGGGGGCCAAGGCCGATCGGGCCCGGGCCGCGCTGTGGCTGGCGGTCGACGACTCCGGCGAGCTCACCCCGCCCGGCGCCGGCGACCAGACCGATCGCCGCAGTGCCTGAGGCCGAACCGGTTACGGTGCGGGCGGGCCCGGGTGGCGGAATTGGCAGACGCAGGGGGCTTAAACCCCCCGATCCCTTCGGGGGTGTGTGGGTTCGAGTCCCACCCCGGGCACCGTCGCTCGATCAGCCGCCGCGAGCGGCGACGTCGGCGGCGCTCGGTTCGGGGCGGGCCGGCATCCACCCCGGCTGGGGTGCGTTCAGCGGGGTGAACGAGAAGGCGCCGAAGCCGCCGACCACACCCAGACCGCCGACCGGGGCGCTGGCGCCCGGCACCGTGATGTTGTCGACATAGATGCCCTCGAAGTCGTTGAACGCACCATCGCCGGTGTCGAAGGCGAGCACGATCTGCACCGTGTCGCCGGCGTAGGCCGACAGGTCGATCGAGACACTCTCGAAGACACCGCTCGTTCCGCCGTCGCGGGAGCGCGCGTACAGCACGTCCCCGGTCGGCAGGATCGACACCGAGAACTCGTCCCAGGTGCCGCTCGCGAATACCTCGACCTCCCGCCACACCTCGAACTCCAGGTCGACGGGACCGACCGCCGGGATCGTGACCGACGGGCTGGTGACGGTGCCGGCGTTGCGGCCACCGGTCTCGAACGTGCCGCCGACCCCGTTGCCGTAGTGCAACGAGAAGCTCGGGCTCACCGACCGGCCGTTGTCGACGTTCCACAGGCCGTTGCCGGCTCCGGCGGTGTTGTCGATCGTCCAGCCCTCGGTCGTGCCGTCGTCGAAGCAGTAGGTGTACGCCCCCAGTGTGGATCCGGCCGCCGCAGCGACCGGATCGAAGCTGAGGATCGCGGGCGCGGACCAGATGACGCCGGTCGTCACCGCGCCCTTCTTCAGCAGGTCGCGACGACCCTGCCGATCCGGTTCCACCTTCGCATCTCGCACCGACATCCATCGGCAGACGATGGTGGGTCACTGAGTGAAAGCCGTTCAGTACCCGGCCGGACGGGGCGGCGCGGCGCTACCGGCGCAGCGGCCGCGGGCGGGACCCGATGCCGGCCTGCCCGGTGATGACGCCGGCGAGGGACAGCAACACGACCCCGATCGCCGCGGCCTGTACGACGGTGACCGGCTCGTCGAGGAACAACCAGGCGGCCGAGGTGGAGACGACCGGCACGAGCAGGGTGAAGGTGCTCCCGAGCCACAGCGGGATCTGCTTGAGCGACCAGTTCATAACCGCGTGCCCGAGCACGCCGGCGCCGAAGGCCATCGCGGCCAGCCAGAGCCACTCCTCGCCGTTCGGCAGGCCGAGGCTCTGACCGAACAGCGCGGCGAGCGGCGCGTTGATCAACGCGACCCACACCGCCGCGCCGACGGTGTACTCGTTGGTGGTGATCGTCGTCTGTGCGCGCTTCGACATCACGAAGTAGCCCGACCACGCGAAGAGCGCTCCGACCGCGAGGAGGTCGCCGCGCCAGTCGGTCGGCGCGTCGGCGGCGCCGGAGAACACGACGACCGCGACCCCGACGATGGCGACGGCACCGAGGGCGAGGTCGCGGCGTCGGATCACCTCGCCGAACACCCGGTTGGCGATGATCGCGACGACGATCGGCTGCAGGGCACCGATGACGGTGGCGTTCGCGACCGAGGTCAGCTTGATGGCGGAGAAGAAGAACGCGACGTCGAGACCGAGCGCGAGACCCCCTCCGAAGGACGCCCGCATGACCCGACCGCCGAGCAGGTTGCCCCGCACGCTCATCACGGCACCGGCGGCGAGCGCGTACATACCGAACCGGTAGGCGGCGATGGCGAGACCGCCCAACGCCAACTCCTTGGGGATGATGCTCGCAATCCCCCAGACCGACACGGCGAGCAGGGCGCCGGCGATCCCGATGTTGTCGACCGCCTGCGTCTCCGGGGGCGAGGGCGGGGCGGACATCGGCGCACCCTACTCCCCGGGTCGGCACCCGCCAGAGCCGATACGGTCGGCCGTCGATGGCTGACTGGCTCGACCCGCTCGGCATGCGCCGCTTCACCGATGCGATGTCGACCGGTGCCGCCCAAGCGCTGGTCGGTCGCAGCGTCCGGCTCGATCAGCGCAACATCGAGGCCCGCGTCGCAGCGGTCGATCGGGCGGCACCCGCCAATGCGCTCTCCGCCATGTTGTCGGCGCACATCGGCCTGTGGCGCCGGCTCGATGTGACGTTCGCCGAGGTGCGGATCGACGGACAGACCGTGGATCGGGTGCGGGTCGATGCATCCGACATCCGGGCCGTGGAGGCGCTCCCGCAGCGGGTGCAGGCGAAGGATCTCGCGATCGAGGTCGAGTTCACGCCAGCGGAGGTGCAGTCGTGGCTGGCGACGATCGTCCCGCCCGACGTGGTCGTGCGGGTCGACGAGCGGCGCCTCCTGGCGCGATTCCCGGGCCTCGCCCGGTTCGGTGAGGTCGAGCTCGAGCCGCGATGGAGCGGCCGCACCGTCGGCGTCGACGTGCAGCGGGCCTGGGTACGCGGGCGGCGGGTCGGTCTGCCCGAACGGTTCCGGCGCTCCCACGAGCGGGAACTGACATGGCTCCCCCCGACGACCGAGATCCAGGAGGTCGGGTTCGACGATCTCGGTGGGCTGGTCGTGACCGGTTCGATCCGTGACTATGTCGTGGAGTTGGACGTTCCTCGGCTGCTCGCTGACCTGACCGCACGAAGCACGGCCGGGGCGATCGACATCCTGCTCGGCAGCTGAGGTCGGTCAGTCGTCGTTCTCGGCGAGAAAGCTCTCGTAGATCCGGATCAGCACCTGTTTCTGATCGACGGTGAGGTCGTCCTGGGCCCGGATGGCGGCGATCAGATCGGCGTCCGGTTCCTCGTCGAGGATCCCGGCCCGCACGTACAGCGACTCGGCCGAGACCTCGAGCGCACGGGCGATCTGCTGCAGGATCTCCGCACTCGGACGCTTCAGCCCCCGCTCGATCTGGCTGAGGTAGGGGTTGGAGACGCCGGCGAGATCGGCGAGCTTGCGCATCGACAGCTCGGCCTGACGGCGCTGATCGCGGATGTAGCTGCCGAGTGCTTCGAGCGGGTCGCTGGCCACGGTTCTCCTGGTCTGCGTCGAGGGTCGGACGGGCGCGTCACGGCCGGACCACAGTGTTGCAGTCCGGCCGTGATGAGGGGGGATCGGAAGGGCGGCGAACCGCCCGCGAGTGGGGGAGGCTCAGCTCTTGGCGTCGGCCTTGGCGGCCTTCTTGGTCGCCTTCTTGGCGGCGGGGGCCTCGATGCCGATGAAGTCCCAGGCGGCCTTGCGGCCGGTCTGGATGGCGTCGCCGACGGGCTCGGGGAGACGCTCGGTCACCTTGGCGGCGAGGGGCTCGGTGCGACCGCGAAGGTCGGTGAGGGCCTCGGTGGCCTGGGTGCGGGCGATCGAGGCGTGCTCGGCGACGGCCTTGGGCGTGCTGACCTCGCGGCCGACGATGGCGTCGGTGACGAGGAGGTTGACGCCGACACCGGCGTAGGCGGCGTTCTTGACCTGATCGATGACGGTGGACATGGGGGATGTTCTCCTGAGGTAGGGTGCACGCTCTGGCGTGCCGTTGTGCTAACTGTAGTTAGCGCGACGACGCATTGCAACCACTTTTTCGCAAAATCGCTGCCTGGAGTTAGCACTCGCCATGGCTCATCTCGAACGGGTCGACGTCATGGCGTCGATGTGGTTGCCGGATCGGCCCGAGCGCACCCGGATCGGCCGGCTCGTCGAGGCGGCGAAGGATCGTGGCGACGATGCCGCGGTGGCCCTGCTGGCCCAGGAGGCGGCCGACTGGGCGGCGGCGCCCGACGGCGACACCGTCGTGGTACCGGTGCCGCCCAGCCCGGATCGTCCGAATCGGCTGGTGCCGGCCGTTGCCGATGCGCTCGCGGCGCGCTGGCAGGTGCCGCGAGCCGACCTGGTCGAGCGTCATGGTGTGACACCGCGCCTGCGCGACCTCGACCCGGCCGATCGCCGGGGCGTCGCGATCGCAGGCGACTACCGACTCGCCACCGAACTCGACCCCTCGGTGGCGGTCGTGCTGGTCGACGACGTCATCCTCACCGGGGTCACCCTCGAGCACGTCGCAGGCGTCGTGCGCGCGGGGGGTGGGCGGCCGGTGCGGGCCGCGGTGCTGGCCCGGTCCCGTCGGGCCTGACGGCGCCTCAGCGCTGGTGGAGTCGGGCCTCGTGCAGCTGTTCGAGGAGGCAGGTGATCTCTTCGTTGGCGACGGCGAGTTCACGCGCCCGCGCGTGGAGGTCGGCATCGGCGCGGGCGAGCGCCTCGATCAGGGAGGCCTCGCGCGCCACGACCATCCCGAGGTGACCGTCGTCGGCGATCGGCGGGTCGGGCGCATTCGGACGGCGGTGTGCGCCGAGTGTGAAGCCCAGCACGCCGCCGACGGCGAGCGCCGCGGCGAGTGCCACGAGCAGCTGGAGCAACACGTCGGTCACGTCAGCCCCCGTCGCTCGGGAGGGTGGCGGCGAGCTCCGCGGCGAGGTCGAGCGGGGCGTCGACCGGTGCGGCGTCGGGGTCGACGACGATCTTGGCGATGATCAGCGGGGCGTCGGTGACCGTGCTGACCGCAGCGATCAGCGCTTCGCGATCGTCGGCGTCGGAGACCGCGCCCGAGACCACGATGCCCGCGCCGTCGTCGGTCCGGTCGAGGCGGAGCGGCTGGGGTTGCTCACTGTTGGTGGCGACGATCCAGGCGGCCGCGAGCGCATACAGCGCCACGAACACGGCGGCGCCGCGGAGCACGATCCGATTTCGCCACGCAGAGTGGCCGCGTTGGTTCGCCACGTGTTCAACGGTAGAAGCCGTCGATTCGTGACCGGTGGATGGTTTCAGCCCGCGCGGCGCTCCAGCAGCCGCTCGATCCACCGCTCGTAGGCCACGAAGTCCTGCGCCCCGGGGACCGGCAGCACGCCATCGAGCACGACGGTCGGAGCGGCGGTGATGCCGTTTTGGATCGCCTCGTTGTGCTCGTCGATCGACGCCTGGGCGAGCGGGATCTGGCGCTCGGCGACATGGGCGAGGAAGCCCTGTGGGTCGACGCCCACCTCCCCGGCGAGCGCAGCGAGCACCTGCGGATCCGAGATCGTCCGGTTCTCGGCGAAGTACGCGTCCATGATGCGGCGGTGGTAGGCACCCTCGGCGTCGGGGGCGAACTCGGCCATCGCCTTGGCAGCCACGTGCGCGGGGATGCTCCCCGAGGGTTGGGCGTTGTCGGTGGCCCAGACCGAGAAGGTCAGGCTCGGCTCCGCTTCGGCAGGGCGCAGCCAACTCTTGGTGTACTCGACGAATCGGTCGTGCTTGGCCGGATCACCGCCGTCACCGTCGGGGCGCAGCAGGAACGCCTTCCAGTCGACCGCGACCTGGTCGCCGAACCGCTCCTCGATCTGGTCGATGCGAACCGCACCGACGTAGCACCACGGTCAGAGGAAGTCCGACCAGATCGTGATCGACAGGGGTTCGGCCATGGGCGCCACGCTAGCCGCCGGTGCTCACCAGAGCGGACGGTGGTCGCGGCGGAAGGGCTCCAGGTCGAGGTGGTCGAGCCCGGCCGCCCGGCGAGCGAGCGCCTCGCCGACGGCGGCGGAGTGCTTGAACCCGTGGCCGCTGCACGCCGAGACGATCGTGGCCGCCTCGGTCTCGGGATGGTGGTCGACGAGGAAGTGGTCGTCGGGGGTGTTCGTGTAGAGGCACACCGACCGGTGCACACACCGGTCCGACACGCCGGCGAGGCGTGGCGCGACCATCGTCTCGTGGAACCGGGCGACATCGGCATCGCTGATGGTGCGGTCGACGCTGACGGGATCGGTCGCCACGTCGAACTGCTCGGGCACGAGCTTCACCGCCTGCAGCGGTGCGTTCGGCGTCACGGCGAAGACGCCGAGGTAGGCCTCGATCGCCCGCCCCGCCCAGATCGCGAACGCTGCGTCGTCGCAATGCCAGAGATCGAGATCGGCCTCGAACCAGTACACCTCCTGGCGCGTCACCCGGAGCCGGGCGGCATCGGCGAGCTCACGGGTCCAGGGGCCGGCGCACACCACGACCTCCCGGGCCCACACGTCCGCCGCGGTGTCGGTGCGCACCACGACGCCACCCTCGACCCGGTCGATCGCCGTCGCGGTCGTGTGGGGCCGAAGGTCGGCGCCGTGGTGGCGGGCCTGGTCGAGCTGGGCGGCGACCGCCATCTCGGCCATGACCAACCCCCCGGCCGGCTCGAACCCGACGACCTCGTCGTCGCGGATCCGGTAGCCGGGGTGGTCCCGCCGAGCATCCTCGGGTGAGAGGCGGCGGAACTCGAGACCGGCGCGCTCGGCGACCGCAGCCGTCGCCCCGACGAAGTCGCCCCACCGTTCGTCCTCGGAGTCCTGCCCCGGCGCGATGATCAGCCCGCCGGTGTCGTGGAGGATCCGGTCGCCGATCCGGGACTCGAGCGCCCGCCACAGTTCGTGGCTGCGGGCGGCGAACGGAACATAGTGATCGCCCTCGCCGACCGCGAGGCGGGTCACCCGGGTCTCGGCGTGGGATGAGCCGAGATCGTGCGGTGGGGCATGGCGGTCGAGGCCGACCACGTCGAGGCCGAGGGCGGCCGCGTGATGAGCGACGGCGGAGCCGAAGGCGCCGAGGCCGACGACGGCCAGGTCGTGGGTCCGGGACGGGTGCGCCATCGCCTCGACGGTAGTCGGGTGTGGCAGGCTCCTGGGCATGGCGAAGTGTGCGTTCATCGGACTGGGCGTCATGGGCTACCCCATGGCCGGACATCTCGTGGCGGCCGGTCACGACGTGACCGTCTACAACCGCACCGGCAGTCGGGCCGACGCCTGGGTGGCCGAGCACGGCGGCGCCTCGGCGACGACCCCGGCCGCGGCGGCCGACGGTGCCAATGTCGTGTTCCTGTGCGTCGGCGACGATCCCGATGTCGCCGCCGTCACCATGGGTGACGACGGCGTGCTGTCGACGATGGCGGGCGGGTCGGTGCTGGTCGACCACACGACGGCCTCGGCCGACATCGCCCGTCGCGTGCATGCGGCGGCGGCCGCCGGAGGCGTCGGCTTCGTCGACGCCCCGATCTCGGGCGGCCAGGCCGGGGCGGAGAACGGTGTGCTGACGGTGATGTGCGGTGGGGACCAGGTCGACTTCGAACGGGTCGCCCCGGTGATCGACGCCTACAGTCGGGCGTGCAACCTCCTCGGTGGGCCCGGGAGCGGACAGCTCACGAAGATGGTGAATCAGATCTGCATCGCAGGGCTGGTGCAGGGCTTGTCCGAGGGCGTCAACTTCGCCCAGCGGGCCGGTCTCGACGTCGGCGCGGTCGTCGACACCATCTCCAAGGGCGCCGCCGGGTCGTGGCAGATGGAGAACCGGGCGCAGACGATGGCCGATGGTGTGTTCGACTACGGCTTCGCGCTGGATTGGATGCGCAAGGATCTCCGCATCTGCTTCGAGGAAGCCGAACGCAACGGCGCGCCCCTGCCGATCGCCCAGCTCGTCGACGGCTTCTACGCCGAACTCCAGACGCAGGGGCTCGGCCGGTGGGACACGAGCACGCTGATCCACCGGTTGCGCGACTGATCACCGTCAGGCGGCGCCCGATACCCGGGCGTCGGCGACCGACTAGCGGGGCGCTCGCTCGATCTGGTCGGCGACGATGCGCCACACGTCGGGATCGATGCCGTACCCGACGTGGGTCGAGCCGACCTCGATGTTCTCCGCCTGCGGCGTCTGCTGGTCGACGCACGAGAGCCAGTCGACGATGCCGTCGCGCCGGCTGTAGATCGAGGTGACCGGCATGGTCAGCGGGTCGACCGACCGCTCGGCGATCAGGCCCTCGATGTAGCGCAGCTCGTCTTCGTCGTACACCCGCGAGGCACTGGTGTGGCGGGGCCCGCCGAGCGGCGAGCCGAAGCTGATCACCTTGGCGACCAGATCCTGGTTCTCGCGGGCGGTCTCTCGGGCGACGATGCCACCGAGGCTCCAGCCGACCAGGATCGGCGGGTGGGTCGCCGCCGCGGCGATGCGTTCGAGGGTCGGGGTGAACTGTTCGACGGAGGCCTCGACGTCCTTGCCGTGGCGGCCGATGCCCCACCCGTGGGTGGTGTGGCCGATCGCGGACAGGTAGCCCCGCAGCGGGTACATCACCGTGTCGGTGGTGCCGAAGCCCGGCAACAGCACGACGTCGCGAGGGGTCGCCGTGCGTCGGGCGAGCCTCGGCGACTGGGCGAGCAGTCGCAGCGGTTGCCAGCCGGCGCGCAGTTCGCCGAATCGGGCGGCGGACGACGGTGGACGCAAGGGTCGGTCGGGGAGCGGGGTGGCGGGGGAGACCATGGCCCCCATCTTGACACTGTCAGGCCGACTTCCACCACCACTGTGTCCTGTGTCACACTCACGATCCGCACGCCAAGGGGGGATGCGACATGGGGCAGATTCCGACATCGATCGCCGACATCGACGCGGCTTGGATGGCCGAGGCGATCGGTCAGCCGATCACCGCGGTGGAACACGAGCAGATCGGTGAAGGCATCGGCGTCTCCTCGGCGGTGTACCGGTCCCGGCTCACCGGCGGCGACCTGGCGTCGGTGGTCGTCAAGCTGCCCGCCCTGGCCGAGGAGGCGGTCTTCACCTCGGCGGTGCTGCGCATGTACATCCGCGAGGTCCGCTTCTTCGAGAACCTCGCGTCCCACAGCCCGATCCGGGTGCCGACGGGCTACTTCGGGGCGGTCGACGAGGAGACCAGCGCGTTCGTGCAGGTCATGGAGGACATGGGCTCGATGCGCATGGTCGACCAGAACGACGGGATGACGATCGACGACGCCAAGCGGGCGATCGACGAACTGGCGCGGTGGCATGCGCAGTGGTGGGGTCAGGCCGACGCCGTCGTCGAGCGCGGCGATGCGGTGTGCCTGAGCGACCCCGTCTACCCCGCCGTCTTGCCGATGGTCTTCGCCGAGGGCTGGGAGAAGGTGAACGCGGAGATGACCGTCGATCCCGTGATCGGCGCCGTGGGCCCGGGCTGGAGCGACTGGATGCCGAGCGCCCTCGCAGGCTTGGCCGCCTCGCCCAACACGGTGATCCACGGCGACTATCGCGCCGACAACATCTTGTTCGACGCCGACGACAACGTCGTCCTGCTCGACTTCCAGCTCACCGGTCGCGGCAGTGGGAGCTACGACCTCGCCTACTTCATCACCCAGTCGCTGGCTCCAGAGCTCGCCGCCACGCACGAAACCGCGCTCTTCAACCGGTGGATCGATGGCCTCATCAGCGCCGGCGTACCGGAGGGCGAGACCGCCAGCCTGTGGGATCGCTACCGCGAGGCTGCACTGTTCTGCCTCGTCTATCCGATCGTGGCATCGCGGGGGATGGACCTCTCCGACGACCGCCAGTACGCGTTGGTCGACAACATGAACACCCGCTTCGTTCGGGCCGTCGACCAGTTGAACCTCGCCGACCTGCTCTGAGTCAGAGGCCGAGGAGGTCCGGTGCGCGCCGGTCGACCAGCTCGCGGAGCTCGGCGCCGAGTTCGGGTCGGTCGTCGGGGTTGAGGCGATAGGCGGGGCCGTACAGGCTGATCGCCGCGCGCGGCTCGGTGTCGGCCACGACGACCGCCAGTCCGTTCACCTCGAGATCGAGCGCCTGGTCGGCCCACGCGTAGCCGGCGGCGCGCGCCTGGGTGCGATGGCGGGTGAGCGCGTCGGGGTCGGTGACGGTGAGTGGGGTGGGGGCCGCGAGGGCCCCGGTCACATAAGCGCGGTGGCGCTGGTCGGACCACGACGCCATCAGGGCGAGCCCCGGCGCGACGACGTGGAACGGGAGGCGCTCGCCGGTGGGATCGGGCACCTGCACCGCAGAGGGTCCGGGGATGTGGGCGAGATAGTGGGCGCCGGTCGAGGTGTCGACGGTGAGTGCGGCACTCTCGCCGAATCGTTGGACACACTCGGCGAGCAGGGGTCGCAACCGATCCTCGAGGCCGGCCCGGGGCGCTTCGGCCGGGACGAGGGTGGCGAGGGCGGGGCCGCTGCTGAGCGTGCCGTCCTGGTTGCGACGCAACATGCCGAGCTCGACCAGCTGGGTGGCGAGTCGCGACACGGTCGACCGTGGGAGGTCGCTGCGACGCCCGAGCTCTCGCACCCCGACCGCGCCGTCGGACGCCGCGATCAGCTGCAGCAGGTGGAACGCCCGATCGATGGAGGACGTCGGCGTGGGCGTCGTTGACTCGGCGGCGGTGGGAGTCATACGCTGACCGTACCATGCAGCAGGACGTCCCACTCAGCAGGACACCCGATTTCTACCGCTACGCCGAGCACCCGCTGGCGAGCGCCGACCTGGTCGACGGCGTCGCCCGCCTGCGCTGGGCCGACGGCGTGTTCCTCGACGCCTATGCCCTCTGGCTCTTCGAGAACCGGATGGGCGACGTCACCATCGAGGAACGCAGCCGGGAGATGACGTTCGATCCGGCCGACCTGCCCGACGCCGACGTCCTCCAGGCGGTCGCGATCGGATCCGACGGCGACCTCCACACCCACTGGAGCGACGGCAGCGGCTCCGTCCACCACAGCGGATGGCTCCGCCACGTCGCCGAAGCGCAGCACCGGCCTCGAGCGTTCATGCCCGACCTGGTCGAGTGGACGACGGCGACCCTGCCCGAACCGCCGACCCATGACGGCCCCGCCGCACTGGTCGACGACGACGCCCTGCTCGGCTTCCTCCACGATGCGGTGCGCTACGGACTCGCCCGGCTCGAGAACCTCCCCACCGACCGGGCGACGCTGCCGGCGCTCGGCGAACGCATCGGGGCCTTGCGCGACACGAACTTCGGGGTGACCTGGCCGGTCAGCGTCGACCTCAAACCGACGTCGACCGCCAACACCTCGTTGCCCCTGCCGCCCCACACCGACCTCCCGACCCGGGAGACCCCGCCGGGGTTCCAGATGTTGCACTGCCTGGTGAACACGACCACCGGCGGACTCAGCACGATGGCCGACGGCCACGCCGTGATCGCCCGGCTCCGCGACACGTATCCCGACGACTACGACGCGCTCTGTACCCTGCCGTGGGTCTTCTTCAACCGGTCGCCGCACCACGACCATCGCTGGACCGGCCCGCTGATCGACCACGGCGCCCCGGGGATGCCGCTCACCATCCGGGCGTTCCACCCCGTCCGCGGCTTCCCCGACATGGCGATCGAAGACCAGCCCCGCGCCTACGCCTCGCTGCGGCGCTTCAGCCAGGTCGCGGGCTCCGACGAGTTCCAGATGCGCTACGCCTTCCGGCCCGGCGACCTCGTCCTGTTCGACAACCGCCGCACCCTCCACGGACGCACCACGATCGACGAGACCGGCGGCCTGCGAGAGTTGCACGGCACCTACATCGACCACGACGAGATCTACTCCCGCACACGGGTCCTGACCCGTCACCGAACCCAACGCGAGCTCGGACTCGCCTGACCTGCCTTCAGAGGGGAACCCACATGCCCAGCGTCTTCATCACCTGCGCCGTCACCGGGGGCGGTGACACCGTCAACAAGTCGCCCCACGTCCCGGTCACACCCGAACAGATCGCCGACTCGGCGATCGAGGCCGCCAAAGCCGGCGCCGCGGTCGTGCACTGCCACGTGCGCGACCTCGACACCGGCGCCCAGAGCCGGGACCCGGATCTCTATCGCGAGCTCACCGACCGCATCCGGTCCGCCGACACCGACGTCGTGCTCAACCTCACCGGCGGCACCGGCGCCGACCTCACCCTCGGCGGGGTCGAGCATCCCCTGCCGCTCAGCGACGAGGGCACCGACATGGCCGGCGCCACCGAGCGCATGCGCCACATCCGCGAGTGCCTGCCCGAGATCGCCACCATCGACATGGGCACGATGAACTTCGGTGAGGGCGACTACATCATGACCAACTCGACCTCCCAGCTCGACGAGATCGCCCGGCAGTTCCAGGACCTGCCGGTGCAGCCCGAGCTCGAGTGCTTCGACACCGGCCACCTCTGGTACGCGAAGAACCAGGAGGAGCGGGGTCTCTACGAGGGCAAGACCATGAACGCCCAGCTGTGCATGGGCGTGCCGTGGGGCGCCCCTGACGACATGAACACCCTGATGGCGATGGTGAACAACGTGCCGTCGCA
>JBCCWI010000062.1:0-25602 GCA_039193795.1 Actinomycetota bacterium
TCGAGGATCCCCGCCAACGTGAGGATCGGAAGCGACTCGCGCATCACCGTCCGCAGGATGCGGCGGTCGGTGCGCAGGGCCCAGGCCACGGCCAGGACCGACAGAACCGACACGACGACCGCGATCGACGCGCTCACGCCACCCCGTCCGGTGAGCGCAGCCGCCCAGACGAGCGCAGGAAGCGTGATGACGTCACCGGTCGCCGTCACCAGCGGTGCGACGACGTTGTCGAGATCCCACCCGTAGCGCACCGACCCGCCGGCCAGCACGAGGGTGATGGCCAAGACGACCAGCGAGGCGATCGCGCCGCCCACCGCGGAGACGGTGATGAAGTCGACGGTGCTCATCGTGGGCGAGACGTCGAAGACGATCGCGATGCCCTTGGCGAGCAGGGCGAGCTCGACCGACAACGCCAGGCTCAACACCAACGCCGCCGCCGTGTTCTGCCCCACCACGGTGTCGAGCCGCGTCGACAGCTGGAACTGCCCGGTGTGGATGCTCGTGCCCAGGCGGCTGCCGAGCGCTCCGAAGATGTTGCCCTTGACCGCCAGCGCAGCCGGGACGAGCAACAACAGGCCGGGGAGTTCCTCGAGCGTGTCGGTGGTGGTCGCCAGTGTGATGCCGGCGACGAGGCTGGCGACCACGGCCACCACCAGGGCGAGGAACGCATCCCGGTACGCCACCGGATCGCCACCGAGCACGGTGACGATCCACGGTGTCGAGCCACGTCGCGAGCGGGTCACCGCCCAAGTGTGGCGCACCCGGCGCCGCCCACGATCCCATCGAACCATTCGGCGCTGCGGTGCAGATCGCCGAATCGGTCCGCCGGGCGGGTTCGGCGCTGCGGTGGAGGTCGCCGGGGGCGCGCTAAGGCGGCGATCGCCGAAGCCGATGGAGAACCATGGCCTGGATCATCGCCGTCGCCGCCGCGTTCGTCGTCTCGACGGTCGTGCTGTCGTTCAATCGGTTCGTGAAGCAGCGGGCCACGATCGACAACTCGTGGGCGAACGTCGAGAGTGAACTCCAGCGGCGCCACAACCTGATCCCCAATCTGGTCGAGACGGTCAAGGGCTATGCGAGCCACGAGGCCTCGACCTTCACCGACGTGATCGCCGCCCGCGCCGGCGCGGTGGCCGCCCAGGGCGGGCCCGAAGCCCACACCGAACCGGAGAACCAGCTGACCGGCGGCCTTCGCCAGCTGCTCGCCGTCAGCGAGGCCTACCCGGAGCTTCGGGCCAGCGGGCGCTTCCTCGACCTCCAGCGCGAACTCGTGACGACCGAGGACCGCATCCACGCCGCCCGCCGCCTCTTCAACGGCAACGTGCGCGACTACAACCAGCGGGTCGAGACGTTCCCGTCGCTGCTGATCGCCACCGTGTTCGGGTTCGCGAAGCGGGACTACTTCGAGATCGAGTCCTCGGCCGCGGCCGTTCCGAGCGTGCGCAGCACCGACTGACAGTCCTCCCACGTCGACCGCAGCACGTCGGCGACCGGCTCGACCGAGTGGATGCGGCCCTGCACCTGACCGCTCATCGCGAACCCGCTCTCCATGTCGCCCCCGAAGTAGGTGCCCATCATGGCGTCGATGTCGAGCATGGCCGGTTCGTTGCCGGCGTCGAGCGCCTTGGCCTTGTCGGTGCCGAGGACCCGCATCGCCGGCCGGTGATGCCGGTTCACCATCACGGTGTCGGTCTCGGATCCGGCCACGATCGACTGCTTCCAGTTGTCGTGGATCGGCGACTCGGCCGACGCCACCATCCGGGTGCCCATCTGCACCCCATCGGCCCCCATCGCGAACGCGGCGGCCATCGACGGTCCGTCGACGATCCCACCGGCGGCGATGATCGGAACGTCGAAACGCTTGGCGATCTCGGGAACGAGCACGAGCGATGACGCGCCGTCGGCGTTCTTGAACCCGCCACCCTCGGCACCCTCGACGACGAGACCGTCCACCCCGGCGTCGATCGCCTTCTCCGCACCGCGGATCGTCGGCACGACGTGGAACACGGTGATGCCGAGGTCCTTGAGCTGCGGTGCGAGCACCGACGGGTCACCCGCCGAGGTCGTGACGAACGAGATCTCGTTCTCGACCACGAAATCGACCATGCCCGGAAGGTCACGGATGAACATCTGCGCCAGGTTCACGCCGAACGGTTTGTCGGTGAGCTGTCGCATCGCTGCGATCTCGCCCTTGATGGCGTCGAGGTCTCCCGACGAGGTCTCGATGATCCCCAGACCGCCCGCCTCGGAAACCGCCGAAGCGAGCCGGCTGCGAGCGATCCAGCCCATCGGTGCCTGCACGATGGGGATCTCGATCCCCAGCAGCTCGGTGATGCGGGTCTTCATGATGGGATCCTCCCTGATCGATGCGGCGAGCGGCGCGGACGCGGTGACGCACGACCGGCGCCACGGGTGCGCACGGACCGTAGGTCACCACGACCCCGGCGGGCCAAGCACCGCCGGGGTCGCCTTCGACAGGGGTCGGTCGATCAGCCGACGACGACGCGGTGCCAGCCGGTCGGATCGCGATAGACCGCGACCCCGCCGTTGATGGCCGCTGCGCCACCGCCGTACCACCCCTCGTCGGTCGGGGACACGTCCAGCGGCTGGACGATCCAGTTCCGGCCGTCGACGGTGGCGACGAGCGTGAGCTCGGGTTCGTACGGGTTGGCCTGGTACCAGGCGTCGTACGCCTCGGACTCGGCCCGCCATGCGAGCTCCTCGCCGAGCTCCATCGGCACCGTCACGACGACATTGCCGTCGGCATCGAGGAACTCGAACGTGTCGTCCTCGCCCCACAGGTAGAGCTCTTCGCTCCACATCTCGATCGTCGTGTCCCGCACGACCTCGCCGGTCGCGATCTCGACGATCGTCAGGGTCTGGAACCCCTCGCCGTCGGCGGACATGGTGAGCTCGAACCCGTCGTGCTCGATCGTCGCCGACCAGGCGACGAAGTCCGGACCGTAGGACTCACCCGAGTCGATCACCGCGGCCAGACCCTCACCGGAGCTGCTGCGGGCATCGAAGTACAACCACTGGTTCTCGCCGAGGTCGGGCCCGTCGACCTGCTCCCACGAGCCGGTCTCCGGGTCACCCAGCCAGAAGCGCTGGCCGTTCTCCGACGAGCCGATCACCAGCACGGCGTCCCCGATCGGCACGATCGACTCGACCCACTCCAACTCGGGGACGGTCACCGGGGCCCACGACAGGCCGTCGGCGGAGAAGAACGCCGCGGTGTCGTAGACGCCGCCGCTGGTGACCTGCATGAACGCATCGAGCAGTTCGGGGTCGTTCATGACGGTTTCGGTGGCGAGATCGAGCAGACCCGCCTCCTCCAGCAGCGCGCTGGCCGCATCGATCGAGTCGGCGTCGCCCACGCTCAACCCTGCGTCGGCGAAGGCGTCGAGGATCTCGGCCGGGAACCGCGACTCGATGTCGGGCACGAGCTCCTGCATGGTGAGCTCGGACGGGGTGTAGATCTGTCCCCACGCCAGATAGCCCTGGCCGGTGCCGGCCACCTGGAACCACTCGATGCCCTCCGGCGACGCGGCCGGGGTGATGGAGCCGTCGAACGTGCCGACGAACGCCTGTCGACCGCCCGAGTCGAAGGTCGTGGTGTTCCACTCCTCGAAGGTGAGGGGCAGCTCGTCCCACGAGATGACCTCGACGAGCACGGGCTCGAGCGCTTCGACATCCTCCCATTCGCCGGACTCCGCCGCCGCCATCTCGGCCTCGTGCAATGCGGCCCAGTCCTCGATGCGGACGCCCTCGGCGACCGCGTTCCACGAGTAGTTGCCGGTGCGGATGCGCTCGGGGAGCACCTGGTAGAGGTCGATGTACTGATTGACGCTCGCACCGACGTACCAGCCGTCGGCGGTGATCGCGACCTGATCGATCCAGGCATCCTGCTGGACATAGTCGGGTGCGGTCGGCAGCGTGATCGGGAGGTCGACCGTCGTCCAGGACACGAGGTCGCTGGTCAGATGGATCGAGATCGAGAGATCGAGCCGTCGGCCGTCGGGACCCCAGGTGTTGTCGGTGACCACGGCGATCAGATGGTCGCCGTTGGAGCGGTACTCGGGCCAGGCGTTCTCCGACAGTTTGAAGTCGAAGTCGACCGGTTCCCACGTGATGCCGTCGGCGGAGTACTCCGCGATCTGCACATAGGTGCCGCCACTGACCGTGCCGTAGGCCTCCATGAGCACCGGGTCCTCGAGGAAGATCTCGCTGACCTCGTCGAACAGGCCGGCTTCGCTGAGGGCGGTGATCGCGTCGTTGATCGAGCCGGGCTCGTTGAGGTCGATACCGGCGGCTTCGACCGCCTCGGCGACCTCGGCCGGCACCCGCTCCGCGAGGTCGGGGACGAGCTCGGGGAGGGTGACCTCGCTCGGCACGAACTCCTGGCGGATCGAGAGGAAGCCGTCGCCCCACGCGAGCGGCGCCTCGCCGCCGTAATAGGCCGAGTCGTCGGCGGTCGCGACGACCGAGTAGCCGCCCGCGTCGGCGGCGTCGTCCTCGTCTGCGGACACGGCCTCGTCGCCCTCGGCGCCGTCGGCCTCGTCTGTGTCGCCGCTTCCCTCGGTGTCGCTGTCGGCGCCCTCGGTGTCGGCCTCGACGCCGTCGTTGTCGTCGGCGTCGGACTCACTCTCGGTCGCGGCGTCGCCACCATCGCCGTCGCCACCCGCGAGCGCGAACGCGATCGCACCGGCCACCACGACCGCGAACACGGCGAACACGACCAGTCCTCGCCGGGCCAATCCTCCGCCGGCATCGGCGCCGGTGCCCGTCGGCGCCGCGGTGGCGAGACCGTCGGGAAGGTCATCCATGCCTGCGTCGGCGATGTTGGTGGCGTCGCCGTCGTCGGGCTCGATGGGAGTGGATTCGTCCATGGCTCGATTCTCCTCGATGGAAGTCAGGGGTGCTCGGGGATCAGTGGTTTCGGTGTTCTCGGAACGCAGGGGTGAGAGGGCGGTGCGGGTTCACGACAGGGGGACGGCGAGCGGATTGCCCGCCTGGTCGAAGACGACGACCGTGTCGCCGTTGATGGCGGGCTGACCGAGCCAGCTGTACTCGCTGAAGCCGGTGTCGGTGGCCGACAGCTCGACCACGATCCAGCTCCGTCCGTCGCGGGTGGCGACGAGGCGATAGTCGGGCTCGTACGGGTCGTCGTTCCACGTCGCCTCCCAGGCCTCGGTTTCCTTCTGGAAGATCTCGACCTCGGCCACGTCGTAGGGCACCTCGATCTCGACGACACCGTCGGGATCGACGAACCGGATTCCGTCGTCGACCCACTCCCACAGCTGTTCCTCGTAGGTGCGGATGGTCCGCTCGATCACCGTCTCGCCGTTGCGCACGATCGACAGCGACTGGGTGCCTTCGGCATCGGTGACGATCTCGATGTCGTCGCCCTCGTAGGTGAACGACGCCGTCCAGGCGACGTACTCCGGCGCGATGGTCTGGCCGACATCGACGACTGCGGCGACGCCGTGACCACCGCCGGTGGACTCGAACCAGACCCACACGTCGTCGAGCCCAGGCCCCTCGACGGGAGCGAACCCGGTGCCGTCGGCCTCACCCAGGTAGTAGCGCTGGCCACCAAGCGTGCCCGAGACCGAGAGGAGGATGCCATCCTGCACCGCCGCCATCGAGTCGAGCCACACGCCCTCGCCGAGGCCGAGGTCGGTCTCGTTCCACTGGCGGCCGTCGGGCGACGTGAAGCCTCGGAGAACCGGAGGTTCGGCGTTCTCGAAGCCGAGGTCGTTCGCACCCTCGGCGACGGCGTAATCGGTGACGGCCATGAAGAAGCCGTCCTCGGTCGCAACGACCCGGCTGATGTCCTCGGGGTCCCCGGGGACGTCGGCGGTCACGAGATTGCCCTCGAAGTCGCCCGTGAAGGCCCACTGCTGAGCGGAATCGGCGCTGTTGTACCCCTGGTAGTCGGCGTAGGTGAAGGGCATGTCGCTCCACGGGACCGTCCGCACGACGACGGGCTCGTACTGCTCGAACGGGGCGGCGTCGACCGGCGCAGCGTCGTCGGGCGACGGGGCGGCGTCGGTGTCGGCGGCGAGGGTGGTGGTCGTCGTCGGGGTCGGGCCTGCCGTCGGCTCGACCGACCAGTCCTGGATCTCGATTCCGGCGGGCGTCGGTTCGAGGCTGTAGAAGTTCTCGTCGACCTCGGCGAGCACCTCGGCGGGGAGCGCGGTGCGGATGTCGAGCCACTGCCACGAGCTCACGGCGAGATACCAGCCCTGGTCGCCGAGCGCGAGCTCACCCGGGCTCAGGTTGGCCTGGAGGTAGGGGGAGAGATCGGCCTGATCGATCGGCAACGGCACCTCGATCCAGTTCACGAGATCGCTGGTGATGTGCACGCTGACGGTCTGCGTCGGCGCCACCGCACCGGGCCGGAAGCTGCCGAAGTCGGTCACCGCGGCCACGAGGTGGCGACCGTTCGAGGCGAGCTGGGGCACCCAGCCGCCGCCACCGGGCCACGCGAAGTCCTCGAGCGGCGTCCAGTCGACGCCATCGGTCGAGAAGGAGGCCGTCGTCTCGGTGCGGCCACCCGAAACATTGTCCATGAACCACTCCATGACCTCGGGATCGTCGAACACGACCTGACTGGCCTCGTCGATGACCCCGGCGGCTTCGAGGGCGGCCTCGACCTCCTCGGATTCGAGGGAGACGTCGCCGGCGCTCTCGATGGCGTCGATCACCTCCTGGGAGAAGGCGTCGGCGACCTCGGTGGTGCCGAATTCGGAGGCGAGCAGATCGGAGTCGGTCTCGATCCAACGGCTTCCGAACGAGAGGAACCCCTCGCCCCATGCGACGACCTGCGGCGGTCCGTCGCTGAACTCGCTGAACGCATCGATCCCACCGTCGGCGAGCAGCGACTCGATCGGGATCGTCGTCGTGGTCGCGGTCTCGAGCTCGGCCCGGTCCGCCTCCTCGGCGTCGGCCCCGTCGGCCCCGCCGTCGGTGTCGTCGCCGGTCGCACCGTCTGCGTTCGTGACGTCGGCGTCGGTCTCCTCGGTCGCGACATCTCCTTCGCCGTCACCGTCGCCGGTGATCGAGGTGACGGCCACGGTGCCGCCCACCACCAACGCGAAGGCCGCGACCAGCACGGCACCGCGCTGATAGCGGGTGCGCCGTCGGCCGCGGGCCTGGACCTGGTCGAGGGTCACGGGGCTGACCTCGACCCGGTCTGCAAGGTGGTTGAGCTCCGAGCGGAGCTCGTCGTCAGACATCATTCGGGGGTCTCCCTCTGGCGGGGCGCCCGGTCACGGGCGTCCATGAGGACGGCGAGCCGCTCGAGCCCTCGGCTCAGACGGCTCTTGACGGTGCCGGGTGCGATCTCGAGGGCCTCGGCGGTCTGGAACTCGGACCAATCGAGCAGATATCGACACACGACGACGGATCGCTGCTCGATGGGGAGCTCCGCCAACGCCCGGCCGAGGGTTGGATCGACGTCGGGCGCCGGCGGAGCCGGAGTGTCGGGGGATTCGGAGCCGAAGATCTCGCGGATCAACTTGCGGCGGCGGGAGCGGGCCCAGTTGAGCCCGACCCGATACACCCACCCGGCAGGATTGGTGTAGCGGCCGACATCGTCCCATCGCTGATAGGCGCGGGCCATCGCCTCGGCGGCAGCGTCGGAGGCGAGTTGGTCGTCGCGCAGGGTCAGGGCGAGTGCCGAGGCGATCGTGCGATGGTGATCGGCGAAGAACGCACCGAAGTCGAGGGCGACGGGCGTGTGGCCGCCATCGCTCACCAACTCGAGGTGCGCGGCCCCGCCACGCCCGGTCCTCGTCTGATCGGTTGGTCGATCGGTCACCGCTCCCACGTCCTCTAGACGCACCAGACACGGGATCGGTTCCGTTCCGCCGGAAAAAAGATGCGCCGAGCCCGTCGAACCGTGTCAGAACCAGTCTGACCGACGTTCAGCGAAAGTCACGCGATGGGGGTGCGTTCCCCACCGGAAGCGGTTCGAGCTTGTCAGCGACCACGTTGATCACGCCCTCTTGCTTCTCGAGCCGTCCGCGGATCAACAGCGCCGGCGCACCCTTCGCCACCTGTTTGTAGCGCTGCCAGCACCCCTTGGAGATCACGACGTTGATGAGGCCGGTCTCGTCCTCCAGGTTGAGGAAGGTGGTACCACCCGCCGTCGCCGGCCGCTGCCGATGGGTCACGACCCCACCGACCAACACCCGATCGCCGGAGGTCTCCTCGACCAACCCCGTCGCGGTGACCACCCCCATCCGGTCGAGATCGCCGCGGATGAACGAGGTGGGGTGTCCGTCGGGCGCGACCCCGGTGGCCCACAGATCGGCGTGGGACAACTCCTCGGGCGACATCCCTGGCAGGGTCGGCGCCTCGACCCCGGTGACGATGCCGGGCAGTCGATCGACCGAGGTCTGCGACATCGCCCCGGCCGCCCACAACGCCGACCGTCGGTCGATACCGAAACACCCGAAGGCGCCGGCGGTCGCCAACGCCTCCAGGTGGGCGAGCGACAGCGAGGGCACCCGCCGCCGCAGATCCTCGACCGAGGCATAGGGCTGACCGGCGTCGATCTCCTCGGCCAGCTCCAACCCGATCCCTCGCACATAGTCGAGTCCCAGACGCACGGCGACGCGCCGATCTTCGCCGCCGTCGCCGGCATCGGACCCTTCGAGCCGCCCATCGACCCCGACCTCGGATTCGAGGGTGGCCATCGCCGCCGACCGGTTGAGGTCGGGGGTGCGCACCACCACACCATGACGACGAGCATCGCCGACCAGGGTGTGCGGCGACCAGAACCCCATCGGCTGGGCCTTCAACAGCGCTGCGCAGAACGCCGCCGGATAGTGGTACTTGATCCACGAGGAGGCGTAGACCAGATACGAGAACGACACGGAATGGCTCTCGGGGAAGCCGTAGTTGGAGAAGGCGGCGAGCTTCAGCCAGATCTGTTCGCCGGTCTCGTCGTCGATGCCGTTGTCGTGCATGCCTGCGAAGAACCGGGCCTTCAACTGCTCCATGCGTTCCTTGCTGCGTTTGGAGCCGATCGCCTGGCGGAGCATGTCGGCGTCGGCCGCGGTGAAGTTGGCGACGTCGATCGCGATCTGCATCAGCTGCTCCTGGAACAGCGGCACGCCGAGCGTCTTCGCCAGTGCGTTCTCCAGCAGCGGGTGGAGGTAGGTGACCGGTTCGAGCCCGTTGCGGCGACGGATGTAGGGGTGCACCGATCCGCCCTGGATCGGGCCGGGCCGGATCAGCGCCACCTCGACGACCAGGTCGTAGAACGTGCGCGGCTTGAGCCGGGGCAGGGTGGCCATCTGGGCCCGCGACTCGATCTGGAACACCCCGATCGAGTCGGCCTTCTGCAACATGTCGTAGACACATTTCTCCTGGGGCAGGGTGGCCAGATCGACCTCGACACCGTGGTGTTCGGCGATCAGGTCGATCGCGTAGTGCAGTACCGACAACATGCCGAGGCCGAGCAGATCGAACTTCACCAGCCCGGCGGCGGCACAGTCGTCCTTGTCCCACTGCAGGACGCTGC
The DNA here is from genome assembly GCA_039193795.1 of Actinomycetota bacterium. GTDB lineage: Bacteria > Actinomycetota > Acidimicrobiia > Acidimicrobiales > Aldehydirespiratoraceae > UBA11606. Next base: position 9,536 of record JBCCWI010000062.1, read on the forward strand.
GGTTCTCCATGCGGCCCCACTCGACCGGGCACACCTCGATCACCGGTCGGTCACACATCACCATGCCACCGGAATGGATCCCGAGATGGCGGGGGAAGTGTTCGACCTCGGCGGCCAACTCGACGACCGGCAACGGGATGGTGGCGTCGTCCTCGACCGCACCCGACACGACGTCGCGCCACCGGTCGACCTGTTTGGAGAAGGCGTCCTGCTGTCCCTGGGCGTATCCGAGCGCCTTGGCCATGTCGCGGATCGCGGACTTCGAGCGGTAGGTGATGACGTTGGCGACCTGGGCGGTGTGGTGACGGCCGTGGCGGTCATAGACGTACTGGATCACCTCTTCGCGTCGATCGGACTCGATGTCGATGTCGATGTCGGGCGGACCATCGCGTTCGGGCGAGAGGAACCGCTCGAACAACAACCCGAGCGACACGGCGTCGGCGTTGGTGATGCCGAGGGCGAAGCACACCGCGGAGTTGGCCGCCGAGCCACGGCCCTGACAGAGGATGTCCGCCCGCCGGCAGAAGTCGACGATGTCCCACACGACGAGGAAGTAACCGGGGAAGCCGAGCTGTTCGATCAGGTCGAGCTCTCGGTCGAGTTGCCCCCACGCCCCCTCAACCCGTTCGGCCCCACGGGGCCCGTAGCGGCGGGTGCCGCCCTCCTCGACCAGACGGCGGAGGTAGCCCATCTCGTCGAGCCCGTCGGGGCAGGGGTACGGCGGCAGGTTCGGCGCGACCAGGGCGAGGTCGAACGCGCACTCGAGACCGAGTTCGGCGGCGCGCTGCACCACCCCCGGGTAGCGACGGAACCGGGCGGCCTGCTCGGCACCGGACCGCAGATGCATGCCCGCCGGGGGGAGCCAGCCGTCGATCTCGTCGAGGCTGCGACGAGCACGGACCGCCGCGAGCGCCGACGCCAGCCGCTTGCGGGCGACCGAGTGGTGATGGACGTTGCCGCTGGCGACGATGTCGACCCCGACCTGCACCGCCAGTTCGGCCATCGCGTCGTTGCGGACCGAGTCGGTCGGCATGCCGTGATCCCACAGCTCGACGAACACGTTGGAGCGACCGAAATCGCTGACCAGGCGTTCGAGTTCACGACGGCCCGCCGCCGGGCCGTCGGCGGTCAACGCAGCCGGGACCGGACCTTTGCGGCAGGCGGTGAGCACCGCCCAGTGATCGTCCGTGCCGTCGCCGGCCCCGACCCCACCCAGCTCGACCAGCCGCTCGTAGGGGATGCGGGGAGCGCCCTTCTCCCCCGCCAGCTGCCCTTCGCTGATCGCTCGACCGAGCCGGGCGTAACCCTCGGGGTCGCGAGCGAGGATCACCAGGTGTCGCCCTTCGGGATCGGCCGGGCCCGGACGCTCGAGCGTGCGCCCGGATTCGGCCAGGGTCAGCTCGGCGCCGAAGATCGTGGGCAGCCCGACCGCCTTGGCCGCCTCGGAGAAGCGGACGACGCCGTAGAACCCGTTGTGATCGGTGAGGGCGAGCGCCTCGAGGCCGAGCCGGGCCGCTTCCTCGGCCAACTCCTCGGGATGTGACGCACCGTCGAGAAAGGAGAAGTTCGAGTGGCAGTGCAACTCGGCGTAGGGCACCTCACCTCGTCGATGCCCTGCATCGACCGGCGGGGTGTAGGGGGCCCGCTTGCGCGACCAGGCCGGGCTGTCGCCGCCGTCGCCGGCGAGCGGATCGACCACGCGACCGTCGGCGGCGCGGTCGTGGCGATCCGAGAGCCGCCGTTCGAGTTCGCCCCAGGAGATTCCCGGGTTGTTGAAGCCCATGTTCGCACCGTAGGCGAACAGGTGTTCGTATCACAAGGGCAGATCGCTCCGGTGGACCCGATCGGCGACAGCGGCCAGGATGCGGGCCATGGTCACCCCCACCTTCACCACCGTCGCCAACGGCGAGGTCGAACTCCAGGTCGCGGTCGTCGGCGACGGACCGCTGATCCTCTGTGTCCACGGCTGGCCCGAGCTCTGGTACTCGTGGCGCCACCAGATGGCGCACTTCGCCGAGCGGGGCTTCCGGGTCGCGGCGATGGACGTGCGTGGCTACGGCGGCTCGTCGGCCCCGACCGAGGTCGAGGCGTACACGATCCGTGAACTCTCCTCGGACGCCGCCGCGGTCGTCGCCGCACTGAGCGACGAGCCGGCGATCCTCTTCGGCCACGACTGGGGCGCCCCCATCGTCTGGAACACGGCCCGGTTCCACGCCGACACCGTGCGCGCCGTCGCCGGCCTGAGCGTGCCGTACCGACCGGTCGGTCCCGACAGTGCACTCGACCTGTGGCGGGCGCTCTACACCGAGCAGGACCGGTTCTTCTACCAGATCTACTTCGACGACAACCCCGGCACCGCCGAAGCCGAACTGGGTGCCGACACGCTGCGCAGCCTGCGGATGATCTACTACTCGGCGTCGGGCGACGCCCGTCGAGCCGGTGCCCCCGGGATGACCGGCACCAAACCCCACGGTGCCCCCTTGCTCGAGGGCCTCGTCGACCCCGACCCCTTCCCCGCGTGGCACTCGGCGGAAGATCTGCAGGTGTACGCCGACGGCATCGACCGCAACGGCTGGCACGGCGCGCTCCACCGCTACCGGGCCCAGACCCTCGACGCCGAACAGCTCGGTTCGGTCACCGACCCCGACGGGTCGATCACCCAGCCGGCGACGTTCATCGGCGGCGAACACGACCCGGTCCGTGGCTTCGCCGACGGGTTCGACCTGTTCGACCTCGCCGGCGACTTCCTCGCCGACCATCGCGGCACCACGATCGTCGACGGCGCCGGCCACTGGGTACAGAACGAGGCACCGGAGGCGGTCAACGCCGCCCTCGCCACCTTCGTCGACTCCCTCGACTGAGCCGTTCAGGCCGCCTTCACGAGCCGGCGGTGGTACACCGCCCGCACCGCCAGTGCGTCGCGCACCTCGGCGGTCATGTCGGCGATGAACTCCTCGCGGTAGGTGTCGTCGGTGATCACCTGCACGGCGAAATTCAGGCCGGAGAACATCCCGATGAACAACGCCACGAGCAGGAGCTGACGGGTGAAGACGAGATCTCCGCCGAACACGGTGAAGTCGATCGCCCAGTCGCGCTCGTAGGTGAGTTCGCTCACCGTCGTCCACTGCCGAAGGGTGTCTTCGCGGACCGCGAGCAGCCCGAACACCACGTAGAAGCCGCTGATCACCAGCGACACGAGCAGGATCTGGATGCCCTGCGCGACGAACAGCAACAGGTTGACGTTCCATTCGGCTCGGCGGACGAGCGGCGGAGTGTCGGGTCGGGGTTCGTCGTCGCCGGGCACCAGATCGACGACCGGCGTCGCATCGCAGCGGGGCCGGACCTCGTCCCAGGCGGTGAACCGGGCCAGATCGACGGTGAGGCGGCGCACCGAGACGAAGACGAACGCGCACCCGATCCCCACGATCAACACGACGACGAGGCCGAACAGCGGGAGGGTGAAGTCGTTGGCGACCTGCCACATCTCGGCGTTGATGAAGATGAAGGCGGAGAACACGAGCAGTGTCGGCAGCGACTTCATGGCGAGATTGGCGACGTCGGTGATCTGGCGCCGGACCTGACCGATCGACCAGCGCAGCATCGGGAACAACGCCCACGACGTGACCACGTAGCCGACGCCGAGCAGCAACAGGTTGAACACGACGATCGATGCGACGTTGGCGGCGACCGCGTCCTCGGCACCGATCACCGTGGGGACGATCGGCAACAGCACATACAGGCCGAGTTCCCAGACCCCGATGTCGTTGGGCAGCTGGAACGGCCGCCGTCCCCGGACCCGGTTGACGATCGCCACACCTCCGACGAGCACGGCGATGCCGGACCCGAAGGCGAACGCCTGCCCCCACCCGGACCATCGGTCACCGAAGGCGAGGAAGAACTCGGCGAACACGACGAAGGCCAGGAACGGCGCCATGCGGGTGAAGATGTCGTCGGTCGCGGAGTACTCGTGGATCAGGTGCGGCAGTCCGCGACGGACGAACCACCGCTCACACCGGTCCTTGTCGCGGGCCTGGGATCGATCGTCGTGGGATTCCTCCACGGCGACCATCATGTCGGATTCGTGGGAGAGTGACGCGGTGATCGAAACGACCGTCACCACCCGCGCGGCATCCGCCGCCGTGCACGAGCTGCTCGTCGACACCGAGACGTGGCCGACGTGGTCGCCCCATGTCGCGGCGCTCGACGCCCCGTCGACCCGGGTCGAGCCGGGCTGGGTCGGGAGTCCGCGGGCGTTCTTCTCGCCGATGGCGATCGACATGGTGGTCGACGAGGTGTACCCCGACGGGGGCTACGACTGGCATTCGACCCTGGGGCCGTGGCGGCTCGACTACACGAACCGGGTCCGCCCCGGGACCGACGGCGACGGATCGGTGATCCATTTCACCGCCGCACTGTCGGGACCGCTCGGCTCGGTCGTCGAACGGGTCGTGGCGCCACTGTCGGCTCGGGGTCAACGCAAGCGCATGGCCCGCCTCGCCGAGCTCGCGGAGCGGGCCGACTAGTCCCACTGGGCGGTGATCGACCAGCTGCCGTTGCTGAGGGCGATCAGGTGGGCCCGCCCGTCGACGGTGACGACCTGGAGTCGAGCCTGTCGGGCGTGAGCGTCGGGATCCCACCATCGTTCGTCGATCGGCCAGGGACCGGCCCACCGTTCGACCTCGAGGCGTCGGCCCCGGCCGGCCAGGACGACCGGTGACGCCGACAACAGCCCTCGCCCGGTGACGACGACGGCCGCACCGTCGGCATCGAGCACGTCGATCGGGATCGGCTCGGACAGGACCCGGGTGGGGGACGGAGCCGGGAGCGAACCAGGCCACGGCGCCGCATCGGATTCGAGCGCCAACGACCGGCCCGCCAACTCGACGGTGGCGGCGGGAACGAGTCGGAGTTGTTCGGCGGGGTGACGTCCCCCGCCACGTTCGGGCACGAGGACGGCATCGGCGCCGAGTTGCCCCTGCAATCGTGCGGCGACCCGGGCCGCCCGTTGATCGACTTCGGTCTCCCCACCCCAGAAGCCGAGCTGACGGCCTTTCGCCGCGATCAGTTCGTCCGGGACCAACGCCAGGCGGGTGATCCCTCCGCTGGGACGGGTGGCGGCCGAACCGTTGAGCCACCCGTCGAGCTGCCACCGCACCCGGTCGGCGACCGCGGCGTCGCTCAAGGCGCCCTCGTGGCGCCAGAACCGCACGAGCGCTTCGCCGTACTCGGTTTCGGCCTCGATGCCGATCCGCACACAGGTGACGCCGTCGCGCCCGAGGCGGCGATGGAGTTCGTCGGCCAACGTCCGGGCGAGGAAGGCGACACGATCGACCCGGTCCGCGGGTGGGTCGACCTCGGCCGACACCGACCAGTCGACCGGCGGGTGGCGGGCGTCGGGGGGTCGTTCGTCGAGACCCGAGGCCAGCCGATGGGCTCCGAGACCGTCGGAGCCGAATCGGGCGAGCACGTCGCTCGACGGCAGGGCGGCGAAGGCGCCGAGGGTGCGGATCCCGAGACGACGCAACACGTCGACGAGCTCGGGCCGTTCGAGCACGTCGATGTTCATCGGGGCGAGGAAGCCGGCGACGTCACCGGCGGGGACGATCCGGGGCTCACCGTTCACCGACGCCGCTCGGGCTGCCAGCTCGGCGGCGAACGGGCCGTCGGCGACCCCGACCCGGACGTCGGTTCGCCCGGCGATCACCCCGGCGAGCCGGTTCTGCACGAGTTCGGCCACCGCGGCGTCGCCACCGAAGTACCGAGACGGTCCCCGCATCACGAGGGCGCAGGTGCCGGGCCGGGTCACCTCGACCCGAGGGGTGATGTCGTCGAGTGCGGCCACCACCGGCTCGTAGAGCCGAGCTTCGCGGGCTTCGTCCCGCTCGTGGAGATCGAGGGCGGCACATCGACCCTGTGCCGCTCGCCGTCGCAGTCCGCGCTGCACCCCGTGGGCTCGGGCGCCGGGCGACGCCGCGACGATCCGGTTGGCGTACACGACGGCGACGGGGTCGCCCAGATCGGCCCCGGTGGCCACGACCGGCCAGTCGGGACACCAGGCGACGAGGGTGCGGATCGGGGCGGGGCCGCTCACGATCCGGTCGCCGAGCGACTCGACGACGGGCGTGCCGACCGATTCGACGGCGAGAGTTCGGCCACCCCGCCGCCCGGCCCGGGGATCAAGACGTCGAGCGACCGAGGCCGAGACGCCGATCCGCGCCCCCCGCCGTCGACCCGGATCCGGCGAGACGTGAGGACCCCGTGTCCGTCGCCCAGGCCGGCCCAGGCCCCGGCGACCACGTCGAGTTGCACGTCGGCCCCGATCGGCCATCGATCACCGACATGGATCAGCACCGATCCTCGTTCCCGCAACCGGGCCACCATTCGCCGGGCGTCGGCCTCTCGCACCCGATGGTGTGGCACGACGATCACGATGTCGACGGCACCGACGAGGGCCGCCAGCGCCGAGGACCAGGCCTCGGGCTCGGGTCGCACCACCAGGAGCCGTTCGAGCGCCACACCCAGCTCACCCACCGCCGCGAGCCCGAGGTCGGGATCGCCCACGACGGCGGTCCACGCTCCCGACGCCGATGGACCGGCGGCGACGGCCAGCGCCAACGCCGTGGCCCCCGAGCCACGGACCCCCACGACGGAACCTCGCCGCAACGCCCCCTCGGGGAACAGCGACACCAACGGACCGAGGACCGGCAGGGTCTGCTCGCGAGCGAGCGCCATCGGCGTGACCCGATCGCCGACCAGGCGAAGGTCGGCGCGACGGGTCGCCGCATCGGCCCGCTCGTCGAGCTCGAAGCTGTCGACGGCGAGATTTCGCGCCTGGCCCGTTGCCATCGCGCGAGTATCGAACATGTGTTCGCTTCTCGCAAGGGGCCATTTCGACCGGGACCGCCTTCCTGTTTCGGAATGCCACGCGCCGCGGCAGGGTTGTCCCCACCATGCGCATCGACGTGACCGAGGCAGCGGCCGCCAACATCGCCCGCAAGGGCGGGGTGGCGATCGTCGACCTCCTCGAACCCCACGGTTGAGGCAAGAAGTTCGAGGTGTCGGTCGACACCCGCACCGCCGGCCGCAAGCTCGACAGCTACCTGCCGACCCGCATCGGTGAGATCGAGGTCCTCGTCGACGCCGACCTGGCGCGGCTCCCGGTCGAGGTCACCGTCATGAAGGGCGGCATGCTCGGCCGCGGCGTCGGCGTGCACGTCGACGGGGTCGACGGCGCACCGTGCCCGATCACGCTGATCCGCTGAGCCGGTTCCCCGGTCCCCCACCCCCACCCGTCGCACCGCGACTCGGCCGCTAGCCTCGGCGTCGATGAGTGCCGAGGATCGCGTCGAAACCGACCGCAAGCGTTTCGCCGCCTGGGCGAAGCACGCACAGGAGAGCGGCGACGAACCGGCCAAGCCGGCGGCCACCGTCGTCGTGCTGCGCGAAGGCCCCGACGGGCCCGAGACCCTCATGCTGCGCAAGAACTCCAGGATCGCCTTCGGCGGCATGTGGGTGTTCCCCGGCGGAAAGGTCGATCCGGAGGACTGGGCCCATGCGGCCGACGACGTCGACGCCGCCCGAACCGCGGCGATCCGAGAGGCCGAGGAGGAGGCCCGACTCCGGGTCGAAGCCCACGAGATGGTGCTGTTCGCCCACTGGATTCCCCCGTCGATCGCGCCGAAGCGCTACGCCACCTGGTTCTTCGCAGCACCGGTCGACGACGACGACGTGATCATCGACGACGGCGAGATCGTCGACATGGAGTGGACGACCCCGGCCGCAGCGCTGGCGAGACACCACGACGGCGACATCGAGATCGTGCCGCCGACCTGGGTCACCCTCGACACCCTCACCGGGCACGACACGGTCGCCTCCCTGCTGTCGTTCCTCGACCAACGGCCCGCCCGTCACTACGCGACCGTCGTCGCCCGCGGCGGTGAGCATCCGGTGGTGATGTGGGAGGGCGACGCCGGCTACGACACCGCCGACGCGACCGCGGACGGTGCCCGGCACCGGCTGATCATGGCCCCCGAGGGCTATGTCTACGAAGACGACGGAGCGCCGGCGTGACCGACACCCTCACCGGACTCACCGCTGCCGAGGTCGCCGAGCGGGTGGCCGACGGACGGGTCAACGACGTCCCGGACGCGCCGGTCCGCTCGAACCTGCAGATCGTCAAGGCCAACGTCCTCACCCCCGTCAACGGGATCATCAGCACCCTGTTCGTGCTCATCCTCGTCGCCGGCTATCCCGCCGACGCCCTGTTCGCCGGGGTCGTGATCTCCAACTCGGTGATCGGCATCGTCCAGGAACTCCAGGCCCGGCGCACCCTCAACGAGTTGGCCGTGCTGTCGGCCCCGAAGGCCCGCGTCCGCCGCGACGGGGTGACCACCGAGGTCGGGGTGAGCGAGGTCGTCGCCGACGACGTCCTCGAGCTGAGCCCCGGCGACCAGGTCGTCGTCGACGGCGACGTCCTCGCGGCCTCGGGCCTCGAACTCGACGAGTCGTTGCTGACCGGCGAGAGCGACCCGGTCGAGAAGGCGATCGACGATCAGGTGCTGTCGGGCTCGTTCGTCTCCGCCGGTTCGGGCTTCTACCGAGCAACCCACATCGGTGCCGAGTCCTACGCCGCCAAGTTGTCCGAGGAGGCCCGACGCTTCGAACTGGCCGGCAGCGAGCTGCGACGGGGTGTCAACGTCATCCTGCGCTGGCTCACCTTCATCATCCCGCCGGCATCGGTGCTGTTGCTGCTGCGTCAGCTCGACACCCAGGACCGCTGGCAGGACGCCCTCCAGGCCACCGTGGCCGCCGCCGTCGCGATGGTGCCCGACGGGCTCGTGCTGCTCACCAGTCTGAGCTTCATCGCCGGCGTCATCGCCCTCGCCCGTCGACAGGCGCTGGCCAAGGAACTGGCGTCGGTCGAGCTGTTGGCGCGAGTCGACACGCTGTGTCTCGACAAGACGGGCACGATCACCACCGGCGAGATCAGCCTCTCGGCGATCGAAGCGGTCGGCGGCACCTCCGACGAGGAGGCAGCGGCCGTGCTCGGCGCCCTCGGCGCCTCGGACCCGTCGCCCAACGCCACGCTCCAGGCGATCATCGAGCACTACGACGCACCCGACGGGTGGGAGGTCAGCCAGAACCTCCCGTTCTCGTCCGCCCGCAAATGGGCGGCGACCGAATTCGGTGACCGGGGCACCTACTACCTCGGCGCACCCGACATCCTCTTCGACGCCGACGACGAAGCGGCTCGCGACCGAGCCGCCGAGGCCGCCGCCGCCGGCCTACGGGTCCTGCTCGTCACCCGCTCCGACGACGGTTGGCATGATCAGGAACTCGGCGCCTCGCGCACGCCCGTCTGCCTCGTGCTGCTCGAAGACACCGTGCGCCCCGACGCCCCGGAGATCTTCGCCTTCTTCAAAGAGCAGGGCGTGACCCTGAAGGTGATCTCCGGCGACAACCCGGCCACGGTGGCCGAGGTGGCCCGCCGAGCCGGGGTCGACGGCGCGGAGACCTGGATCGACGCCCGCGAGATCCCCGACGACGAAGAGCAGCTGGCCGACCAGCTCGCCACGACCACCGTCTTCGGCCGGGTCACGCCGCATCAGAAGCGGGCGATGGTCCACGCCCTGCAGAGCCGAGGCCACACGGTCGCGATGACCGGTGACGGTGTCAACGACGTCCTCGCGCTGAAGGACGCCGACATGGGGATCGCCATGGGCGCAGGATCGTCGTCGACGCGGGCGGTCGCCCAGCTGGTGCTGCTCGACAACAAGTTCGCCACCCTGCCCCGCGTGCTCGCCGAGGGCCGTCGGGTCATCAACAACATCGAGCGGGTCGCCAACCTGTTCATCACGAAGGCCGCCTACGCGGTGCTGCTCACGGCGCTCGTCGGCATCGCCGGGTCCCCGTTCCCGTTCCTGCCCCGCCAGCTCACACTCATCGGCAGCTTCTCGATCGGCCTGCCCGGCTTCTTCTTGGCACTCGCCCCGAACGAGTCGCTGGTGCGGCCCGGCTTCCTCGAACGGGTGCTGAAGTTCTCGTTGCCGGCCGGCGGGGTCGCCGGCCTGGTCACCTATGTGCTCTACGAGTGGGCCCGCCGGGTCGACGGGGTGACCCTCGCCGAGGCTCGCACGGCGGCGACGGTGACCCTGCTGGCGATCGGACTCACGATCCTCGTGCTGATCAGTCGACCACTGAAGCCGTGGAAGATCGGCCTCGCGCTCGGCATGGCCGCGATGTACGGCCTCGTCATGGCGATCCCGTTCGGGCGCGACTACTTCGAGCTCGACCTTCCGACCGGCGAGGCGTGGGCGGGGGTGGCGCTGGCAGCCGTCGTCGGATCGATCGGCGTGTGGATCACGAGCCACTTCTTCGGCCCCGAGGACGCCGGGCGGGCCTGATTCGACAGATCGGCTACGGTCCCACGGTCCGGCCGCAAGATCCGCCGCGAACGTCAGGAGCACCCGTGGACATCAGACTCGTCGTCGGCATCGTGGCGCTCCTGGTGGCTGCGGGCTCCGCGCTCTACAACCTCGCCACCGGACGCCGGACCGCTTCGGAGATCCGCGCCGAAGCGGCCTTCGGGCTGCGTAGCCACCGAGGCGAGGTCCCTGCACATCTGCGGATGCGCGGGACGATCGGCGAACGCCTCGTCGAGAACCTGGCGGCAGTCGACTCGATTTCGATGCGCCGGGTGGTCGGGACCGAGGACCCCAACGTCTTCGCCGCCGCGCTCGTCGACCTTGAACCAGCGTCTTGGATCGCGCTCACCGAACTGTCGCCCGAAGACCGACTCATGGCGATCGGTGGCGACGGCGACCCGGCCCGCCACACACCGACGAACCTCATGAGCGTCATCGCCGACCAGCACGGGATCGACGTGGCCGGGTTCAACGAGGAAGAGACCAAGGTCCTCAACCTGGTGCTGGAGACCGGTGGACCACCGGCCTGACGGTTCAGGAAAGCCTCAGGTTCGGCTCACCTTCGTCTCACCGCGGACCATCATCCTGAGACAGCGATGAACACCGAGCCGACCACCGTCACGATCGTCGAGGACGACCAGTCCGTGCGGGAGATGTTGGCGGCCGTGCTCGGCCACGAGGGCTACCACGTCACGTGTCACGACACGGGCGGCGCGGCGCTCACCGACCCGGCCACCCGCACCGCCGACGTCATCGTGCTCGACGTCGGCCTGCCCGACACCGACGGGCTCGCGGTGTGCGAGCGACTCCGGGCCGACGGCCACGTCGGCCCCATCCTCATGCTGACCGCCCGCCACGCGGTCGGTGACCGGGTGGCGGGGCTCGACTCCGGCGCCGACGACTACCTGGTCAAACCGTTCGCGCTCGACGAACTCCTCGCTCGGGTGCGGGCGATGGCTCGCCGTACCGCACTCGTGACGCCGACCGGCGAGTCCCCCCGCCTCACGCTCGCCGACCTCGAGGTCGACCTCGGGACCCGCACCGTCACCCGTGCCGGTGTCGCGATCGAGCTGACGAAGTACGAGTTCGAGCTGCTCCGGCTGCTCGTCGCCAACGCGCCGATGGTGCTGTCGCGCGACGTCCTCTACGAGCGGGTGTGGGGCTACGACCAGGAGAACGCGTCGAACTCGCTGGAGGTCTTCGTCTCCCAGCTCCGCAAGAAGCTCGAAGCCGACGGAGGCGAGCGGCTGATCCACACCGTTCGCGGTGTCGGCTACACCGCTCGGGCCTCGTGAAGCTCAGCGCTCGCCTCACCGTCGTCTTCGGCATCTCCGGTCTGGTCGTCGTGGCGCTGATCGCGTCGATCGCCTGGCTGCTGGCCGCACGCGAAGTCCGGGCATCGGTCGACGACGACCTCGAGACTCGGGCCGGGGTCCTCGACAACCTCCGCAACGTCGACGCCGAGGCGCTCGCCGAATTCGGCCGGAGCCCCGCCATCCCGACCGATGTGTTCGGGCTCGAGGGCAGCGGCGGCCAGGTCTTCGACTCGACCGGAGAGCACATCGGCGAGAACGTCATCGCCTTACCGATCACGATCACCGACGAGCTGCGCGACGGCGAAGCCGTGCTGTCCACCGAGACCACCGACGGGCGCGAGTACCGCGTGTACACGGTGCGGCTGCCCGAGGACCTGGCACCTGCGCTGACCGAACGCGACGCCTACGGCGTGCAGCTCTACCGCGACATCAGCAGCCAGGAGGAGGCGATCACCCAGCTGGCACTGCGCCTCGCGCTGTTGGGCGCAGTCGGGATCGCCCTGGTCGCCGCCGGGAGCTGGGTCGTCGGGCGGCGGCTCGCCGCACCGATCCGCGAGCTGACGCTCGCGGCCGAACGACTGACCGAGCCGGGCGCCCCGGCCCGCCGGATCGAGGTCGCCCGGGGCGACGAGGTCGGCCAACTCGCCGACACCTTCAACCGGATGGCCTCCGCCCTGGAGATCGGTCGGGAGCAGCAGCAACGACTCGTCGCCGACGCGAGCCACGAACTGCGGACACCCCTGACGTCGCTGCGCATGCGCGCCGACTTCCTCGCCTCGTTCGACGATCTGCGTCCCGAGCATCGCAGCATCGTCGAGGGTGCAGTCGTCGATGTCGAACAGCTGACCGCACTGGTCACCGACCTCATCGACCTCGCCGCCGACTCCGGCACACCCGACGAGAACGCCGAGCGACGACGGCTCGCCGACATCGCAACCGAGGTCGCGACCAGGACCGAGATCGCATCGCAGGTGCCGATCACGGTCACCGCCGACGACAGCGCGGCCACCGTCTATGTGGGAATGATCCGTCGGGCGGTGCAGAACCTGGTCGACAACGCGGTGAAGTACGGGCCGACCGAGGGCCCGATCCGCATCGAGGTCGACCGTCACCGGATCACCGTCGTCGATCGAGGGCCGGGAATCCCCGACGAGGATCTCGCGCACGTCTTCGACCGGTTCTTCCGATCACCGAAGGCCCGGTCACGCCCGGGGAACGGCATTGGACTGGCCATCGTGAAACAGGTCGCCGACGTGCACGGTGGTGACGTCTGGGCCGACAACGACGCCGACGGCGGGGCCCACGTGGGGTTCTCGGTCCGAGCCGAGACCTAAGGAAGTCCTCAGCTCCGACTCACGGCGACTTCAGCACGGGGTCCGAGAGTCCATCCGTACCTCGGGAGCGGACACCCCCGCCCGCTCCCCGAACCGAACGGATGAGACCCCATGCGAAGAATCCCCCTCCTGTTCCTCGGCGTCGCCCTCGCCGCCACGGCCTGCGGCGGCGGCGATGGCGAGGACGTGTCCGCCGCGCCGGTGATCGTGGTCGACGGTGGCGACGAGGCCGCTGCGGCCGACGACGCGCCGGCCACGGCCGACGACACATCGACCGACGACACATCGACCGACGAGGCAGCCGAATCCGAGGAGGTGACGACGGACGGCGACGCGACCGACGAGGACCTGGCGCTCGCCTTCGCCGAGTGCATGCGCGACGAGGGCGTCGACTTCCCCGACCCGACCGTCGCCGCCGACGGCTCGGTCAGCCTGATCCCGCCGGGCGGTGCCGCCGCCTTGGGCTTCGATCCCGACGACCCGGCGGTCAGTGACGCCGGCGACGTGTGCGGTCCACTCCTGGAGGGTGCGTCCTTCCTCCCCACCGGCGACGACGACCTCACCGAACTCGAGGACAACCTCCTGGCCTTCGCCGAGTGTCTGCGAGACCAGGGCATCGACGTCGACGATCCGAGTCTCGGCAACGGCTTCAGCCCCGACGCCATCTTCGGCGGCTCCTTCGACCCGAACGACCCGGCGAACGCGGACGCGATCGCCGAGTGCCAGGGCGTCTTCGGTCCCGGCGGACCGCTGGGCGGTGGTGAGTGATGCCGATCGCAACCCCCACCCCCTCCCCCACACAACGACCCGAGATCGAACGACGGGTCGACGAATCCCCCGCACCAACCACGCCGGCGTCTGAGCGATCGACGCCCGGCGGCCGTCGGCGCGGCCCGATCCTGCTCGGCGTCGGCCTCCTGGCCGTTGGTGCCGTCGTGTTCGCCGTGCTCGCCACCGGCTCGGATTCCGGCGACGACACGACCGCCGCCGAGGTGACGATCCGTGCGGTCGAGGCCCAGCAGCGCGACCTGGTCGAGACGACCGACCTCGACGGGACCTTGGCGTTCGCCGACGTCGAGACCATCACGGCCGGTACCGAGGGCACGGTCACCGCGGCCGCGGCCGATGGCGCCAACCTCGTGCGCGGCGATGTCGTCTACGAGGTCAACGCTCAGCCGGTCACCGTCTTCTACGGCGATGTTCCCCTCTATCGTCCCCTCACGCTCGGCACCGAGGGCGACGACGTCCTGCTCCTCGAGCAGAACCTCGCCTCGCTCGGCTACCACGCCACGGAGAACGACGACGGCGAGGAGGTCGACACCGGCTTCGTCGTCGACGGTGTGTTCGACGACGCGACCACCGATGCCGTCCTGCGCTGGCAGGCCGACCTCGACGTCGAGGAGACGGGCGTGGTCGAGCCGGGCTCGATCGTGATGGTGCCCGGTCCCACGACGATCTCGTCGATCGAGATCGAGGTCGGCGATCGAGTGCAGTCCGGCTCGCCGATCGCGACGCTCAACGTCGACGGTACCGAGGCTGCGTTCTACAGCGCGGACACGGGAGAGATCGAGCTCCAGACGACGTCGGGCGACATCGCGTCGGGCTCAGTGCTCTACACGGTCGATGACCTCCCCGTCGTCGCCATCGTGACGACCGAGACCTTCGACCGGACCCTCGCCGAAGGAATCGAGGACGGCGACGACGTCGCGGTGGTGGAGCAGATGCTGTTCGACCTCGGCTACGACGCCGACGGCGACCTCGAGATCGACGAGGAGTTCGACGAGGCGACGACCGAAGCGCTGACCGACTTCGAAGAGGACCTCCAAGACATCTGGGAGGACGTCGTCGTCGACGGCGAGCTCGCGCCCGACGAGTTCGTGGTGGTCGAGCCCGGTGTGCGGATCGACTCCGTGACCGCCCGAGACACGACGACGATCGCCACCGGCGCCGAACTGTTCACCTACGGCACCGAGGGCGACGCCCGCATCGTGACCACGGCGATCGCGGTCGCCGATCAGGACAAGCTGACCGAGGGCTCCGAGGTCGACATCGAGTTCCCGGACGGCACCGTCGTCTCCGGCACCGTCACCGACGTCGCCAACTCGTCGACGGTCGACCCGACCGATCCCACCGCCGACCCGACGCTCGCCATCGAGATCGCCCTCGCCGAGGTCCCCGAGTCGGCCGCCGACCTGAACGAGCTCGACGTCGAGGTGCTGATCGTCGACGACCTGGCCGCCGGGGCCACCGTGGTGCCGGCCTCGGCGCTGGTCGCCACGCTCGACGGCGGGTTCGCCGTGGAGGTCGTCACCGGCTCGACGACCACCCAGTTCGTTGCGGTGGATCCGGGCATGTTCGCCGACGGGTTCGTCGAGGTCACCGGGATCGAACCCGGCACCGCGGTGGTGGTGCCGTCATGATCACCGTGCATCCTCCCGCCGCCTCACCGTCGACCGGCCCGTCGAGCGGCGCCGCCCTCGAACTCCGGTCGGTCGTGAAGGAGTATCCGGGCGAGCCCCCGGTCCGTGCGCTCGACGACGTGTCGTTGCGGATCGACCACGGCGAACTCGTCGCCGTGGTCGGCCCGTCCGGCTCGGGAAAGTCGACCCTCCTCAACGTCATGGGCACCCTCGACCGGCCCACCACCGGTGTCGTCGCCGTCGACGGCATCGACACCGCCACCCGCACCGAGAAGGAGGTCGCCGGCGTCCGGGCCTGCAAGATCGGGTTCGTCTTCCAGCAGTTCTTCCTGTTACCGGGCATGTCGGCGGTCGAGAACGTCGCCAACGGCCTGCTCTACCAGGGCATCCCGCCTCGGGAACGCCGGGAACGGTCGATCGAGGCGCTCGAGCGGGTCGGACTCGGCCACCGCCTCGACCACCCGCCGAACCACCTCTCCGGTGGTGAGCGGCAGCGGGTCGCAGTCGCTCGGGCGCTCGTGCATCGGCCGGCGTTCGTGCTGGCCGACGAGCCGACCGGCAACCTCGACTCGA